>NZ_CP146022.1:6730559-7036493 GCF_036967205.1 Streptomyces sp. Q6 | reverse complement strand
ACGGCCGCGTCGGCGGCACAGCCGTCCACGCCCGGGAGCGGCCCCGCCCCGAAGAAGGCCGTGGTCTTCCGTGACGTACGCCCCTTCGGCGCCGAGGAGGCCGTCGACCTGACGGTCGTCGACGGACGGATCAGCGACGCGCCCGCCCCGCGCGGCGCGAAGGTGGTCGACGGCGGCGGACGGCTCGCGCTGCCCGCGCTCGTGGACGCGCACATCCACCCCGACAAGACGAGCTGGGGCGGTGACTGGGTCAGCCGCGAGCCGGCCTCCGGCATCGCCGAGTACTGCGCGCAGGACGTCGAGCTGTTCCGGTCGCAGAAGCGCCCGGTCGGCGAGCGGGCGTACGGCCTGATGGCGCACGCGGTGACGCGCGGCACGCGCGCGATGCGGGCGCACGCCGACGTGGCACCCGCGTACGGTCTGGCCGGGCTCGAAGGCGTGGCCGAGGCGCGCGAACGCCTCGCCGACGCGCTCGACGTGCAGATCGTCGGGTTCCCACAGCACGGCGTCATCCGTACGCCGGGGACGGCGAAGCTCCTGGAGGACGCGGCGCGCTCCGGACTCGTCGACATGATCGGCGGCATCGACCCGATCAGTTTCGACCACGCCCTGGACGAGCAGCTCGACCTGGTCTTCGGCCTGGCGGACCGCTACGGCGTCGGCGTCGACATCCACCTCCACGACCGCGACGAGAAGGGCACGACGGTGCTGCGCGGCATCATCGAGCGCACCCGCGCCCTGTCCCTGCGCGGCAAGGTGACGGTCAGTCATGTGTTCTGCCTGCCGTTCCTGTCGGACAGTGAACTCGACACGATGGCGGGCGACTTGGCGGACCTGGACATCGCCCTGACGACGGTCGCGCCGAACGAGTCGCTGGTCCTGCCGATCACGAAGCTGCACGAGCACGGGGTCCGTGTCGGCCTCGGCTCGGACGGCGTCCGCGACTCCTGGAGCCCGTTCGGCAACGCGGACATGCTGCACCGCGCGCACCTCCTCGGCTGGGTCACGGACGTCCGCCTCGACGACGAACTGACCGCCTGCTACACGGTCGGGGCCCATGGCGGCGCCGACGTGATGGGCCTGGACCGCGCCGGTTTCGAGCCGGGCGACCCCGCGGACTTCGTCCTGGTCCGCGGCGAGTGCGTACCGCAGGTCGTGGTCGACATGCCGCAGCGCGACATGGTCGTCCACGGGGGTCAAGTGGTCGCCCGCAACGGGGAGTTGGTGTAACACCGGCGGTCTCCCACCACCGGGTGGGGCCACGCCCCACCCGGCTGCCCACCGATGCCCGACCGACGTACAACCGCAGCCGGTTCGTGTTCCTCGCACCGCCCTCCGTGCGGCATTTCTCCTGCTATCTTCGGCAGCGACGGTGTCGGACACATCGGAGTGCGGGGAACAGCAAGGTCGGTCGACGCGCCGGGGGCGAGGCACGCCTCTCCACCGGATGTCGCTCCTCCGTCGGCAAGCCGTTTCACGTGGCACACCGGGCGTGAAAGGGATCTCTATGTCGCATCGGGACCTGTCTGCCGAACCCACGGGCCTCCCCGCCACGTACGAGGAGTTCGTGGGCGGCACCTTGGCCGAAAAGGTCGAGAACATCAGCGACTTCCGCTTCGTGACGGAGTATCAGAAGAGCGGACCGCTCAGCGCCGAGATGGCCGAAGCACTGGTGGCCGTGGGCTACCGCGTCCTCAACGACTTCCTCGAACTGAGGGGCATCCACTACCTCGACGTGCTCGAGGCCCGCACCCAGGTGGACGGCGACAACCCGAACTCGATCTCCCACGTGGAGTTCACCTTCGGGCACGACCTCCACCACTGCGCCTTCATCATCGGTACGGACCGTTTCGAGATCCACCGGCGGCCCTCGTCGTTCGCGGACTTCTACTCCTGGTACCTGCTCTTCATGGCGGAGGCGGAACGGATCGAGGCGACCTTCCGGCGGACCATGGAGAACGTGGCCAACCGGCCGCTGCGCCCGGCCCGCTCCCAGCACACCTTCGTCTTCTACTTCAGCGATTTCGTGCGCTACGACGGCGGCGGCGGCAAGCCGAAGATCCGTAACACGGAGGTGCTCAAGGAGATCGTTCCGAACATCCCCGACTCCAGCGGGCGGATGGCGTCGCCCACCGCCCTCGACCTCTACCGCCTCGACCTGACCATCTCCAAGAGGGAGAAGTTCAAGGACCCGTTGCGCGGTACGGAGAAGCCGCGCAACACATGGATCACCATCGAAGCACCGTTCAACGAGAACGGCCGCTTCATCGTCTTCACGGCCCAACTGCGCAACACGGCCGCCGAGAACCTCTCCGAGAGCACCATTCACGGCACCTTCGGATTCGACTCCGACTCCAGCAGCGACTACCGCATCGCCCTGGTGGACTTCCTTCGCGACGGCGTCCTCGACGGGTTCGTGAAGGAGATGTTCAGGACCTGCCGGTTCCGGACCCAACGCCAGATGTGATCGGCGCACTCGGCAGAACCCGTCAGAACGGAGTCGATCCCGGTGTCGGATCCCAGAGTTGTCCCCCTTCCGCTCGGCGCCAAATGGAGCGACCTGAGCACACCCCTGCACGAGCCCGAGAGCATCCGCATCAAGACCTACCTCCAGGGGATCGCCGATGACGATCTGATCACCCTCCAGTGGCCGAGCACCATCGTCGGCAGTTTCGACGAGGGCGAGGTCGTCGAGCGGATGGTCATCGTCAGCCAGGACGGCGGCCGCTGGCTGCGCCAGGCGGCCCACGGCATGCAACCCGAGGCCCTCCTCGACCATGTCGCGTCGATCTACCTGTGCGCCTCCCGCACCGTGCAGGGGATCGAACTGCGCTATGTCTTCGTCGACCTGGACGACAGCGGGCCCTTCCTGGTGTGCCGCCGCGACGACTTCAAGGCGGTGTACACCGCGCTCAACTCGCGCGGCAAGGACGTCGGCCGGGTGTGGAAGGGCGCCAGACTGCTCGACGCCGACCTGTGGCGGCAGGTCGACCCCGACTCCTACGTCTTCGCCGACGGCCTGATGGAGAAGGTGAAGGCGAACACGTCGGGCTTCCTCCAGGGCGAGACCGCGAACCTGCTCCTGGAGTGGGGAGTTCCGCCCAAGCGGGGCGTCCTGCTGCACGGATCGCCCGGCAACGGCAAGACCATCCTGAGCCGGCTCGCCGTACGGCACGCCGTCGAGACGGGGATCAACGCCGTGTTCCTCGACGTCGCCAACCTCTGGGACTGGACCGAGATCGGGGACCATCTGCGCATGGCGGCCTCCCGCTCGCCCGTCCTGATCGTCCTCGACGACCTCGACATCTACTGCGGGCTGCGGGCGACCGACAACCAGAACAGCCAGGAGATGCGCCAGCGTTTCCTCGCCGACCTGCTGGAGTTCCTCGACGGGATGGAACCCACCCAGGGGTACGTGCTCCTCGCCACCGCCAACCACATCGAGAACCTGGACTCGGCCCTGCTGCGCTCGGGCCGCCTCGGCGTCCACATCCCGGTGCACGGGCCCGACAAGACCCAGCGAGAGGAACTGCTGCGCCAGGCACTCGAGGGGCCCGGGGGCGTCAAGCCGCCGCGCCTCGCCAAGGGAGCCGCACTCCTGGAGGGCTGTTCCTACGCCGACATCGCCGAGTGCGCCAAGCGCTACAAGCAGGCGGTCGTCAACGTTCACCAGCGCATCACCAGCGACCAGCGGCTCTTCGACGAGACCGCCGAGGAGTTCGCGAAGTCGATGGCGGCGGACCGGGCCAAGCGGCTCCCGGCGCCGGACGCCGACGAGAAGCCGGACGAGGAGAAGGCATGAAACACGTCCCCGAGCCGGGCGACTCGATCACCATGGACAAGGGCGCCTGGGTCCTCGGCGAGCGCATCGGCAGCGGCGGCTTCGGCCTCGTGTTCCAGGCCCGCCGGGGCGACGGCGCGACCGGCGCCGTGAAGCTGATCGAGAAGGCGCCCGGCGCGGACCGCGAACTGCTGCTCGGCCGCACGCTGGCCGAATCGCCGCACGTCGTGCCGGTCCTCGACGCGGGCGAGACCGAGGACCACTGGGCTCTCGCCATGCCGCTCGCCGACACCTCGCTCGATGTGCGGCTGGCCCGGCAGGGCGGCGCCCCGCTCCCCCTGACGGACACCCTGGCGGTGCTGCGCGATATCGCCGCCGCGCTGGTCGCCCTCGACGGGCAGGTCGTCCACCGCGACCTCAAACCGGCGAACATCCTTCTCCTGAACGGCAGTTGGCGGCTCGCCGACTTCGGCATCTCGCGCTACGCCGAGGCGTCGACGGACCCCAACACCCGCAAGCACAGCCTCACCCCGCCGTACGCCGCGCCCGAACAGTGGCGCGGCGACCGGGCCACGGGGGCCACGGACGTCTACGCGGCCGGTGTCGTCGCCTACGAACTCCTCACCGGCAGCCGCCCGTTCAAGGGCCCGCAGAGCCACGACTACCGCCGCCAGCACCTGAGTGATCCCCTGCCACCGCTGCCGCGGGACGTGCCGGCGGAGCTGGCGGCCCTGGTGAAGGAGTCCCTGTTCAAACCGGCCGGGGCCCGCCCCACCGCCCGCGACCTGCGGGCGCGCCTCGACCGCTTCGACCGTGCGAGGTCGTCCAAAAGGCCTTGACCGGCTCCGGGTGTGGAACGACCGGGAGACGGACCGCGTCTTCCATGAACTCAGCCACGCGGCCGGCGCCGACATCGCCTCGGCCGACCGGGCAGAGCTGTTCCACGCCGCGGCGACGCTCCTCGAGTCGATCACCGAGCGGCTGCGCACGGAACTCACCGAGGCCGCCCGGCAGGCCCAGGAGCAGGCCGACTCCCCCTTGTTCTGGTCACTGCGCCTGCCGACCGCCGAACTCCGCATCGGTATCGCCGACCCCGTGGTCCCCGCACCCGGCATGCCCTTCGACGTGATCGCGGCGGCCGAGATCCGGCTGACCCCGCACGACCGGCGGGCGCCGGGGCGCGGTCACGCGCTGTGGTACTGCGACGCCGACGAACCGGGGACGTTCCGCTGGTACGAGACGGCCTTCGCGCCCTGCCATCCGGACCGCGTGCACCTCGAACATGTTCCGTGCGCGCTGTCCCCGGAGACGGCCGAGGCGCGGGACGCGTTGGCGCCGTCCGCGGCTCAGGAGGAGTTCGACGTCGTCTGGCCCGTCACGGAGTTGACCGACCTCACGCTCGACGAGTTCGTCGACCGGTGGGCCGGCTGGCTGGCCGCGGCGGCGGCCGGACAGCCGCTCGAACCGGAGCGCCGGTCCGACGCGGCGGGAACCTGGCGCCTGGGCTGAGCCATCGGCGCCGGCCGTCAGCCGGTCGCCGGCCTCGCCCGCATCCGGAAGTCGTAGCGCGCGGGCAGCTCCTCCCCCGGCGCCACCCGGTCCCACATCTCCCCGATCGCCTCCGCTCCCTCGCGCAGATCCGCCACCTCGAAGCCCTCGTCGAAAACGGCGCGTGCCGCCGTCAAGTCCCCTTCCGCGAGGAGGAGTTCGACCTCCAGGAAGCGGAAGCGGCCGCGCGCCCGGGTCGCCGGACGCAGCCGCTGCCAGACGGAACGCGCCGCCGCCGTCCGGCCGACGGCCAGCAGCGCCTCGATCGCCTCGCGGCCCAGCGCGGCGGTCGCGGCGAGCCAGACCTCGCCGTCGTCGCGGCGCTCCGCGCACAGGTCGTCGAAGGCCTCCGCGTACCGGTCAGCGGCCCGCTCACCGTGGCCGTCGGCGGTGTCCGCCACGGCGAGGCAGCGCAGGAACGGCCAGACGGACGGGGCCAGTTCGAGGCCGCGCTCCCAACTGCGCACGGCCTGAGCCCGGTCCCCCGCGTGCCACTGGGCGAGGCCCAGGTGGTATTCGGCCAGCGGCCGCGCGGGGGCCGTCTCCAGCATGTCGCGCCAGGGCGCCGAGACCAGCGAGGGTCCGGGCGGGCCGACCTTGCGGGGCTCGGGGAACACCCCGCTCTCCAGGAGGGCCCGCCAGGGCTCCTGGTCCGGCCCGATCGTCGTCTCCTCGAACGGCGTGCCCTCCACCTTCACCCCCGTCCGCAGCACTTCGAGCGCGCCCCAGCCGGATCCGACGGCGAGCCGCTCGCCGGGTTCCGCGTCGGCGTGCGGCCGCCACGCCGCGTAGGCGGCGTCGACGGCGGCCCGTGGCAGCGCCGCTTCGAGCCGCCGCTCCACCTCCGCGACGGCGCCGTCCCAGTCCCCCGCCGCGTGCACCGCGCCCGCGTCGGCGCCGAGCGGCCCGTACGCCTCCAGCCAGCTGAACTCGCGCGCCGACTCCAGGCGTACGTGTTCCAGCTGGGTGCGGGCGAGGCCCGCCTGGATCTCGGCGTAGCCGCCGGTGCCGGGCTCGGTGAGCCACTCCTGCCAGCACCGCCCGCCGGGGCCGGTGCCCCACACGAAGAGCTTGCGGCCGCGCAGCACGTCGGTCGATGTCTGTACGAGGCCCTGCCCGGCGTCGTCGAGCGCGGCGATCCAGCGGCGCCGGCCGTCCTCGACATCGTAGAAGTAGTCGGCGGCGTACTCGCTGTTCAGCGGGTAACTCCGGTCGGCTCCATCGGAGTCGGGCACCGGCTTGCGGCTCAGGCGGTGCTCGTACCCGAAGTGCCAGGCCGCGTCGGCGGGCGCGAGGACGCGGCGCTCCTCCGGAACGGCGATGTTGGACCACCAGTACACCGGCGCGGGCTTCTCGTGCGGATTGCGGACGCGGACGCCCACGTAGAGGAAGTCGGAGTCCTCGGGGAGCCACAGGTCGATCTGGAAGGGGAGGTCGCGCAGGCGCTCCCATTCCCACAGGCGCAGCATCTCGCCGCCGTCGGGCGCCGTGACGCGAGCCGCGTGCAGGGGTGCGCAGGACAGCGTGGAGTGTCCGGTGGCGCCGATGTTCCATTCGATGCCGCCGGAGAACCAGGCGCCGTTGAGCGCGAAGGCGGCGGGCTGGAACACCGGGTTGCGGTACAGGAGTTCGCGTCCGGTCGGCTTGTGGAACAGGGAGTGGACGCGGCCGCCGAGACCCGGCAGGACGGTCACCCGCAGCCGGTCGTTCTCCAGGACGATCGTGTCGAGGTCGACCGGCGCCCGGTCGCGTCCGTACCCGTCGAGGAGACGGGTGGGCAGCAGGCTGCGCAGCGGCCGGTAGCCGAGCTGGCGGGTCATGTCGAGCGGGAGTCCCGCCGTCGACCGGTCGTCGAGGGCGTGCACGTCGTCGAGCGGCCGCAGCGGCGGCAGTGGGTTGACGGGGCCGGGCAGGACGCCCGGCAGGGTCAGCACCTCGCGGCGGATGATGGTCACGTCTGCCTCCCGTCGCCCGGGGCGCGCCGCACCTGGCACCCCCGACGACCATCGAACATGGTCATCGGCGAGCTGACCAGGGGCTGCTCCGGTCAGGATTGCGCAAAGGCGGCCACGATGAGGTCGGTGAGCAGCGCACCCGCGGTGCCGTCGGGGTCCAGGTCCGGGTCGTAGATGGTGACGTTCATGCCGACGCAGCGCGGCGAGGCGAGCAACGGCCCGAGCAGCGCGAGGAGTTCGTCGGGCAGCAGGCCGCCCGGGTCGGGGGCGTCGACGGCCGGCATCACGCTCGGATCGAGGACGTCGGCGTCCAGGTGCACCCAGAAGCCGTCGAGCACCGGCACTTCGAGGCTCTGCACGAAGCCGGGTACGACGTCCGCGACGCCCCACTCGCGCAGTTCGCCGACGGTCACGTTCGGGATCTTGAGCGCGGCGAGTTCGGCCCGGTCGTCCTCGAAGGCGTCGCGGCCACCGAAGAGCCGTACGTCCTCGTCGCGCAGATAGGGCCGCAGTCCCTCGATGTCCGTGAGGTCGGCCTGGCCGCGGCCCGTGCCGAGCGCCAGTTCCTCGCCGCCGGCCGCGCCGACCCGGTCGGAGTTCCCCGGGTGCCGGAAGTCCGCGGAGGCGTCGACGGCGGCGAGCCCGTACCGGCCGACGCGGCGCAGCGCGAGGGCCGCGCCGAGCTGGATCGAGCAGTCGCCGCCGAGCACGAGCGGGAAGTCCCCCGCCCGGACATGCCGTTCGATCCGGTCGGCGAGCCGCACGGTGTACGTGGCGATGGCGGCGGCGTTGAAGACCCCGTCGCCCTCCTGCCAGTCGCCCCGGTCGTAGCGCGGCGGTACGACGACGCCGCCCTCGACGGCGCCGAGGCGGCGCACGATCCCGTGCTCGCGCAGGGCACCGGCCAGTTTGTAGACACCGGGGACGGTGCCGGGGGCGGGCGGGCGCAGGCCCAGGTTCGAGGGAGCGTCGATCGCCACGATATTCCGCATGCGCGCCATCCTCATCGACGTACCCTGGCGCTTTCAACAGGCCGTACGCATCCGCGTGCGCAGGAGGAGCGAGCACCACCATGGCCGAGAGCCACACCTACCGCGTCATCGTCCGCGGCACCTTCGACGACCTCACCGACGCGGCGCGGGAGCGGCTGCTCGCGGAGGTCGCCGAGCACGAGGGCATCGCGGGCATGCGGTTCGGCCCCGAGGGTTCCCTCGCGTACGACCGCACGCTCAAGCACTTCTCGATGCGGTACGTCGTCGATTCCGACCCGGCCGACGGCGACGAGATGGCGGGCGCGCTGGCCGAGGAGCGGGCCGAGGCGTATCTCCAGGAGCGCGGCTACCCGTACGGGGAGCTGCGCTCGACCGTGACGGACATGGACACCATGAAGATCAACCGGAAGCCGGGGCGGTCCGGGCGCTGACCATCTCGGCGGTGAGCGCCCAGCGCTCGTGGTCGCGCCAGGCCCCGTCGATGAAGAGGAAGTCCGGCGAGAACCCTTCGCGCCGGAATCCGGCGCGGCGGGCCAGCGCGATCGACGCGACGTTGCGCGGCTGGGCGTTGATCTCCAGGCGGTGCAGGCCGAGCGTGCCGAACGCGTACCCGGTCACCAGGCCGAGGCCCTCGGACATCAGGCCGCGCCCGGCCGCGTGGGCGAAGGCGCCGTAGCCGAGGGCGCCGCAGCGGAAGCCGCCGAGCACGACGTTGTTGATGTTGATGAACCCGGCGATCGGCCCGCTCTCCGGCCCGTCCCCCGCCCGCTCGCACACCAGGAACCCGTACTTCGTCGGATCCTCGATGAGCCGGCCCGCGTAGTCCGCGTAGGTGGCGGGGTCGGCGGGCGGGAAGAGCCAGGGCCGGTGCAGTCGCTCGCTCTCGCGGGCCCGTGCGGTGAACTCGTCCGCGTCGGTGAGCGCGTACGGCCGGATGGCCACCCGGTCGCCCGCGGCCAGGATCGCTGGATGATCACTCATCCGGTCAGCGTACGCAGCCGCTACCGGACGCCCGTCCGGGGGCACTTCTCGCCGTTCTTCACGACGCCGATGCGGACCGTGTCGTCGCCGATCCCCTGGCCGGCGGCCGGGCTCTGGGTGCAGACCTTCCAGCTCATCGGCCACAGGACGTGCCGGTGCCGGCCGCTGACGTCCTTCACCTCGACCCGGGTGCGGTAGTCGAGCGTGCTGAACACGTGCATCAGACCGCGGCCGCGGAAGTCCGGCATCGCCGGTCCGTCCGCGGCGGACGCGGCGCCCGCGACTCCCACCGATGCCGTCAGCGCCAGGACCGTCCCGGCCGTCAGCGTCGCCACTCGTCTCACTTGCGTCTCCTCGCCACGAAATAGCCCCCGCAGACGGCTCCGATGACCGCCGTGATCAGCAGCGCGCCGTAGAGCGGCATGGTGACCTCGGGGATCAGCAGGCGGATCTTCACCCGCTGGGTGTTCTCGAAGATGAAGATCACGGCGAGGACGGCCAGGACCAGGACCGCGATCCTGGCCGGCGTGAACGCGGCGGTGCCGCCGCTCTTCGAGGAGCTCGCGGTGTCCTTGGGGCTCATCGTGGACCCTTCCGTCGTTCCCCCGGAGGCCGTCGCCGCCTCCCCGCCCAGCATGTGCGGGAAAGCGCCGGGACCGCACCGGCCGAGGGCCCGTACGGGTGACGGCGGGCGGTGGCACCCGCATGCCCGGCGCGGGTGGCGGGTACGTGACCGGAGTGATTCGAAAGTTGCAGGCAGTCGCATTGGACTGCGCCGATCCGGAACAGCTCGCCACGTTCTACGCCGAACTGCTCGGCGGCCGGGTGGTCGCGGACCCCGGGGACACCGACTGGATCGAGGTCCACGGATTCGAGGGCACGCCGATCGCCTGCCAGCGGGTGACGGGCTACCGGCCGCCCGAGTGGCCGGGACAGGAGCGGCCGCAACAGCTCCACCTGGACTTCGACGTGGACGATCTCGACGGCGAGGAGAAGCGCGCCCTCGCCCTCGGCGCCACGGTCCTGGAGCGGACGGACCAGCTCCGCCCGGACGCCAACTGGCGGATCTACGCCGATCCGGCCGGTCATCCGTTCTGCCTGTGCGTGCACTGACCGGAGCACCGACGCGTGCTCAGGTGCGTGCGTGGGTCCGTGCGCGGGTGCGTGCGCCGATCGGGCCGGTCGGTCGAGCGGTTGCCTCGACCCTGACCGGTCCGATAAGAATCCCGCATGCTCAGAGGCGACAGGATCGGGCTGCGGGCCCGGCATGAGGACGACATCCCGGTGCTGCGGACCGAGCTCTACGACGACGTGGTCAACGGTTCGCGGGCCGAGGGCGGCCCCTGGCGCCCGATCACACCCGGCACGAGGGACCCGCGGCTCTTCGTGGACGACGCGAACGAGAGCAGCGTCCCGTTCTCCGTGGTGGAGCGGGAGGGCGGCACACTGCTCGGCACGGCGACGCTGTGGGGCATCGACCACCACAGCCGCTCCGCGCACATCGGCCTGGGACTGCTGCCGGCCGCGCGCGGCAAGGGTTACGGCACCGACGTCGTCGCGACGCTGTGCCACTACGGCTTCGTCGTACGCGGCCTGCACCGGCTGCAGATCGAGACGCTGGCGGACAACCACGGGATGCTGCGCGCGGCCGAGCGGTGCGGCTTCGTCCGCGAGGGCGTGCTGCGCTCCTCGGCCTGGGTGCTCGGCGAGTTCCTCGACGAGGTCCTGCTCGGTCTCCTCGCCCAGGACTGGAAGCCCGGCGTGAAGGGCTGACCCGGCCGACGCGCAGGCCGTCGGTCCAGGGCCGGGGGCTGACGCGCAGGCCGTCGGCCCAGGGCCGGGGGCTGACCCGGCCGACGCGCAGGTGGCCGTCAGTCGAGCGCGGGGGCGTCCAGGGTGAGCGTCCCGGCCTCCGCGTCCAGCCGACCCGCGACCCCGAGCGGCACCGTCAGCGCGCCGTCGCCGTGGCCGAACCCGAACTCCTCCACGACCGGCACCCCGAGCCCGCCGAGCCGCTCGACGAGCAGGTCCCGCACCGGTTCGCACTCCGCCCAGGAGCCGAGCAGGATGCCGGAGACGCCCGACAGCCAGCCCCCGCGCAGCAGTTGGGTCAGATACCGGTCGACGCGGTACGTCTCCTCGCCGACGTCCTCCAGGCAGAGCAGTCCGCCCCGCGCCGACGGACGGGCGGCCGACGTGCCGAGGTCCGCGGCGAGCAAGCAGAGGCAGCCGCCCAGGGTGACGCCCCGCGCGCTGCCGGGCACGAGCGCTGCGGCGCCTTCCAGGGCGGTGATCACCTGGACCGACTCGGGCTCGAACAGCGTGGCCCGCAAGTGGTCCTGCGCCCGCGCGTGCTTCAGGAAGTCCGCCGCCGCGACCATCGGACCGTGCAGGGTCGAGACGCCGAGCCGCACCGCGAACGCCTCGTGCAGCGCGGTGATGTCGCTGTACCCGACGAACGCCTTGGGCCCGGCGGCCCGCATCGCCTCCCAGTCGAGCAGGTCGACCATGCGCTGCACGCCGTAGCCGCCGCGGGCGCACAGCACGGCGTCCACGTCGGGGTCGCACCAGGCCCGCTGGAGATCCGCGGCACGGTCCGCGTCCGCGCCCGCGAGGTAGTCGAACTCCCCGTGCACGTCCAGGACATGGGGGGCGACGACGGGATCCAGGTCCCAGCCGCGCAGGATGTCCAGGCCCGCCTGGAGCCGGTCCTCGGGCACGGGCCCGCTGGGCGCGACGACGGCGACGCGGGCGCCGGGGGCGAGTCGGCGCCCACGGCGCAGTGCCTTCACTTGGACAGCTCCAGGGTGGGCAGACCGGCGACGTTGAGCCCGAAGACCTGGGCGTACAGGGAGAGTTCGGCCTCCAGGGCGCGGACCATGGTGTCCGCGCGGCGGAAGCCGTGCCCCTCGCCCTCGAAGGCGATGTACGCGTGCGGGACGCGCCGCCCCTCGCTCTCCACCCGCTCAAGGAACCGCTCGCACTGGGCGGGCGGGCAGATCACGTCGTCCAGCCCCTGAAGGATGAGGAAGGGGACGGTGAGCCGGTCGGCGTGCTCGACCGGCGAGCGCTCGGCGTACCGCGCGGGGACCTCGGCGAGGGACCCGACGAGGGACTCCAGGTACCGCGACTCGAAGTCGTGGGTCTCGCCCTCGGCCCAGCCGGTGAGGTCGAGGATGGGGTAGATGATCGTGCCGCACGCGTAGACGTCCGTGCTGGTCAGGGACGCGGCGCTGGTCCAGCCTCCGGCGCTGCCGCCGCGGATCGCGAGCCGCTCCCGGTCGGCGGTGCCCTCCTCGGCGAGCGCGAGGGCGACGGCCGCGCAGTCCTCGACGTCGACGACGCCCCACTGCTCGCGCAGCCGGTTGCGGTACTCCCGCCCGTAGCCGGTGGAGCCCCCGTAGTTGACCTCGGCGACGCCGATGCCGCGCGAGGTGAAGTAGGCGATCTCCAGGTCGAGCACGAGGGGGGCGTGCCCGGTGGGGCCGCCGTGCGCCCAGACGACGTACGGCGGGAGCGTGTCGTCGGGGGCGATGTGGGTGGGGCTGTGCGGCGGATAGATGTGGGCGTGGATGTCGCGCCCCTCGGGCCCCTCGAACGTGCGGATCTGCGGTTCGGGGTAGTAGGCCGGGTCGACGGGGTCGCTGTGCGCGGCGCCGATCACCCGGGTGCGGCCGGTGCAGGTGTCCAGCTCGACGACCTCGGGGGCGGTGCGCGGGCTCGCGGCGACGCCGACGACCCGGGTGCCGTGCACGGCGAGCGTCGAGGACCACTCGGTCCAGGGGCCCGCGGTGTCGACGACCTCACCGGTCTCCGGGTCGAGGATGCCGAGCGAGGTGGCGCCCGCGCCGTGCACGACGGCGACGAGACCGGCCTCCAGGGGCTTGAACCAGCTCAGGCCGATCTTCCACAGCGGCCCGCCGAACTCCTCCTCGCGCGGGCACAGCGGCCTGGCGGCCGCGCCGGGGGCCGCGGCGCCGTCGAGCCGGTACAGGTTCCACCAGCCGCTCGCGTCACCGGAGTACAGGAGTGCGCCGTCGGGGGCCCACTCGACCTGGCAGATCGACTCCTCGGGGCCGCCCGCGACGCTCCGGGCGGGCCCGAACGTGCCGTCCTCCCGCACGTCGGCGAGCAGCAGCTCCGTACCGTCCCACGGCATGCGCGGGTGGTCCCAGACGATCCACGCCGCCTGCCGCCCGTCGGGCGAGAGCCGGGCGCCGGTGACGAACCGGTGGGCTGCCGGGTCGGTGAGTTCGCGCACGGCGGCGCGCTCCTCGGCGGCCGAGCCGTCCAGCGGGACGGCCGCGGCGACCCGGCGTACGTCGCTCGGTCCGTCGCCGGTGAACTCCTCCAGGACGCACCAGACCTCGCCCCGGTCGAGGTGGAGCTGCGGATCGGCCCAGCGCAGACCGCCGCCGACCGAGGAGAGCGGGGTCAGCGGCCGCGGCTCGGCACCCGGGGTCTCGG
Source organism: Streptomyces sp. Q6 (assembly GCF_036967205.1). Taxonomy (NCBI): domain Bacteria; kingdom Bacillati; phylum Actinomycetota; class Actinomycetes; order Kitasatosporales; family Streptomycetaceae; genus Streptomyces; species Streptomyces citrinus. The sequence goes on along the minus strand of NZ_CP146022.1, from coordinate 7,022,769 downwards.
GCTCGTACGCGTACAGGCGCTGGTCGGCGAAGTTCACGAAGACCAGCAGCGGGCCCTCGGCGCGCTCGGCGCCCGCCCACGGCCGGCCGCCGTACTCGATGACGCGGCTGCGCACGTTCCATGGCGCGGGCAGCACCGACTGCTCGGTGCCGTCCGGCCTGCGGCGCACCAGGGCGCGGCGGCCCGCCTCGGTGGGCCGCGGTTCGGTCCACCAGGCCTCGTCGCCGACGAACCCGACGAACTCGGGCTGTCCGTCGTGCGCGGCGGCCAGCGCCGCGTCGATCGGCGACGGCCAGGCGCCATGGCCCTCCGTGCGCACCATGTCGTCCCCGCCCCCATTTGTCCTGAGGCCCCCATGTTCTTCGCGTCCGCCATGTTTTCCTAGCCCGCCGCCCTGTACTCGCCGTGTGTGTGCCGTGTGATTGCCGCGTGTCTATGCCGTGCGCAGGAAGCGGTCGAGGACGCGGACCCCGAAGTGCAGCGCCTCCACCGGGACCCGCTCGTCGACGCCGTGGAAGAGCGCCTGGTAGTCGAAGCCCTCGGGGAGCTTGAGCGGGGCGAAGCCGTAGCCCGTGATGCCCAGGCGCGAGAACTGCTTGGCGTCCGTGCCGCCCGACATGCAGTACGGGACCACGTGCCCCTCGGGGGCGAACTCCTCGACGGCCGCCCGCATGTTCCGGAACGTGGGCGAGTCGACCGGCGCCTGGAGCGCGACCTCGCGGTGCTGGAACTCCCACTCGACGTCGGGCCCGGTGAGCCGGTCGAGGGTGGTCCTGAACTCGTCCTCGGCGCCGGGCAGATAACGCCCGTCGACGTGCGCGACGGCCTCCCCCGGGATCACGTTGATCTTGTATCCGGCGGACAGCATCGTCGGGTTGGAGCTGTTGCGCACGGTCGGCTCGACCAGGGCGGCGGCCGGGCCGAGGGCGGCGAGCAGCGCGTCGACGTCGAAGCCGGGCGCGCTCACGTCGGTGTCGATGCCGTACAGCGCGGCCAGTTCGGTGAGCGCGGCGCGCACGGTCGGGGTGAGCCGGACCGGCCACTCGTGCTCGCCGATGCGGGCGACGGCTGCGGCGAGGCGCGAGACCGCGTTGGCCTTGTTGACCTTGGAGCCGTGGCCCGCCTTGCCGCGCGCGGTGAGCTTGAGCCAGCCGGTGCCGCGCTCCCCCGCCGCGATCGGGTAGATCTGCTTGCCGCTGCCGTCGTGGAAGGTGAAGGCGCCGGACTCGCTGATGCCCTCGGTGCAGCCCTCGAAGAGGTCGGCGTGCCGGTCGGCGAGGAACCCGGAGCCGTCCTCCGCGCTCGCCTCCTCGTCGGCGGTGAAGGCGATGACGATGTCGCGGCGCGGCCGGAACCCGACGCGGGCCCACTGCCGGACGGTCGCGAGGATCATCGCGTCCATGTTCTTCATGTCGACGGCGCCGCGGCCCCACACGACGCCGTCGCTGACCTCGCCGGAGAACGGGTGGACGCTCCAGTCGGCGGCCTCGGCGGGCACCACGTCCAGGTGGCCGTGGACCAGGAGGGCGTCGGCGCTCGGGTCGGTGCCCTCGATGCGCGCCACCACGTTGCCGCGGCCCGCGGTGCGCTCCAGGATCGTCGGCTCCAGGCCCGCCTCGGCGAGCTTGGCGGCCGCGTACTCGGCGGCGGGTCGCTCCTGGCAGTCACCGCCGCCACGGTTCGTGGTGTCGATGCGGATCAGCTCGGAGGTGAAGGTGACGACCTCGTCCAGCGCCTGCTGGTCGACGGTCGGTGCTTCGAGAACTCGCTCAGCCATACTGTTCCTCCACCGCGGCCGAGGCGATCGTGGTGACCGCCTTGAAGGTGCGGATGCCCTCGTACATGGTTGCGTTCGTGTAGGAGATCCTGCGCTCGCCGACGCGCTCCACGCCCGGCACGACGGTCGCCGCCATGGCGAGGTGTTCGGCGTCGAACTCCACCTCCACGGTGAAGGGACCGCCGCGGACCGGCTCGTGGCGCACCGCGAGCGACGTGGCGTCCTTGGCGGCGGCCCGGATGTCGGCGGCCGTGCGCGCGGGGGTGCGGCACACCGCCGCGTAGCGGGAGACGTGGTCCTTGACGGCGACCTTGCGGGCCTGTGGCGCGTACCCGAGGGCGTCGTCGCAGGCGTGGTCGTCACCGGTGACGAGGACGACGGGGACGCCGTACTCCGCCACCACATGGGCGTTGAGCAGTCCTTCGCTCGCCCGCACATCGTTGATCCACACGCCCGTGATCTGGTTCGCCAGGTAGGTGTGCGCGAGCACACCCTCCATGCCGGCGCCCGCGTGGTAGCCGATGAAGGCGATGCCGTCGACGTCGCCGTGCTGGACGCCCTCCACCATGGACAGCGACTTGTGGCGTCCTGTGAGCATCTCGACGCGGTCGTCGAGCTGTTCGAGCAGGAGGTTGCGCATCGTCCAGTGCGCTTCGTTGATGAGCACCTCGTCGGCACCGCCGTCGAAGAAGCCGCGTGCCGCCGCGTTCACGTCCGAGGTGAACAGGGCGCGGCAGCGCTCCCACTGCGGGGTGCCGGGCAGGACGTCCGCGGGCCAGGTGACTCCCGTGGCGCCTTCCATGTCGGCGCTGATCAGGATCTTCATGGGCAGCACCGTACGCGGAATCGGTCACACCCCACCAGGCCTGTGGATAACTCTCAGGGGTCTAGACCAATGTCGCACCCGTGCGGCGCAGTTCCCTCTGGTCAGCGGCTTGCGGCGACCTCCGGGGCGAGCATCCGCACCAGCGCGTCGACGAGGCCGCCACGCCGGCAGGCACCGTCGTGGCCGCCCTTGAACACGTCCATGCCCACCCGGTGCCCGGCCCGGAGCCGCTGCCGCTACCGCCCCACCACGAGCCATTTCGACGGCAGCTCGATACGGGTGCCGTCGGCGGCGTACTCGGTCGTGGTCAGCGGCAGCTCACCGGCCGCGAGCACCGTGAGGCCGGCCGCTTCCACGCCGTCGAGCACGGCGATGTCGGAGACCTCACCCGGGGCGATGCCATGGGCGAAGACGGGAGCCAGCTTGGGCGGCGGCCCCGCCGGATGGGACGCCAGCGCGCGCAGGACGGGGCGGGCCCGCTCCGACAGTTCGACGAAGAAGCCGCGTCCCCGTTCACCGACGAGCGTGGCGACCGCGTCGATCAACGGCTGCCGGTCGGCGGACTCGCTCTGGTGCAGCACACCGCGTACGTACACGTTCGCGTCCCCCAACTCGGCGTGCAGGGCGGCGATCTGGTCCGCGTCCGTGGCGTCGAGCAGGCGGTAGTCGGCCCCCTTGGCTGGGTCGGCGTGCACGGCCCGGTCGACGGCGGCGCTCGACAGGTCGACGCCGACGACCTTGCGGTAGCGGTCGGCGAGGAATCGGGTCTGGGTGCCGTTGCCGCAGCCGAGGTCGACGACGGGGAGGTCCGAGGCCACCAAGTGCGGCTCGTACAGGGCGAGATGGAGTCCCACGGTGAGGACGGGCTCCGCGTCCCAGAAGACGCTCCCGGGCTCCTGCGGGGCGTCCTCCCAGAAGCTCTCCCACGCGTCCTTGTAGCGCTCGGTCACGCTCATGGGCCCTCCCCGGGGCTCGGCGACGGATCGACGACCGGCAGGTCCGGAAGGTCGGGTCCGGAGGGTCGGATCCGTAAGGTCAGCTCGGTCTATCGCGCCGGAGTGCGCCCCCACAAGCGGCCGTCACGTACCTTCACGACTCATTCGAGAGGGGGGCGCGCCCGGAGCGGTACGGGGAAAGATCACCGACGGCGGCGGGGAGCCGTCAGTTCGAACCACACCGTCTTGCCCGTCGCGGTGCGGCTCGTGCCCCACTCGCGCGCCAGATGCGTCACGACGCGCAGACCGCGCCCGAACTCGTCGCCGGGGCCCGCGCTGAGCAGTGTCGGCAGGGTGTGCTGGGTGTCCTCGACCTCGCACAGCAGCGAGCCCGAACGCACCAGGCGCAGCTGCACCCGCTCACCCCTGGCGTGCCGTACGGCGTTCGTGACGAGTTCGCTGACCATCAGCTCGGCCGCGTACTCCAGGTTCAACAGGCCCCATTCCGCGAGCTGTTCGCGTACGAGGGCACGCGCGCGGCCCACCTCCGCCGGTTCGGCGGCGAGGTCCCAATGGGCGACGTCCCGGGTCTCGATGCCGGTCATGCGGACCATGAGCAGCGCCACGTCGTCCTTGCGGCCGCCGCGCGTGCCGAGGGCGCGGATGATCGTGTCGCAGGCGTCATCCATGGACGCGGCGGGGTGGGCGGCGGACTCGCAGAGCGTGGCGAGGCCCACCCCGATGTCCTGGCCGCGCACCTCGACCAGGCCGTCGGTGCACATGACCAGGCGGTCGCCGGGCGCGACCGGTACCCGTACGGACTCGAAGGGCACGCCTCCTACGCCGATAGGCGCGCCGGTGGGCAGGTCGAGGAGGTCGCTGCGGCCGTCGGCGGCGCGCACGATGACGGGCGGTATGTGCCCGGCGTTGGCGAGGTGCAGCTCTCCGGCGATGGGGTCGTAGACGGCGTACAGGCAGGTGGCGAGGTAGTGCTCGCCGAGCCGCTGCGCCAAGTCGTCGAGATTGCGCAGGAGTTGGGCGGGCGGCAGATCGAGGGCGGCCATGGTCTGAACAGCGGTCCTCAACTGGCCCATCATCGCGGCAGAGTTGAGACCATGGCCCATGACGTCACCGACGACGAGCGCGGTCCGCGCGCCCGGTAATTTGATGGAGTCGAACCAGTCGCCACCCACCCGGCCCAGCAGCGCGCCCGGCAGATAGCGGGTGGCGATGTCGCAGCCCGGCATGTGCGGTTCGATGTGCGGCAGCATGCTGTCCTGGAGCGTCTCGGCGACGGACTCCTGGTACGTGTACATCCGGGCGTTGTCGAGCACGAGGCCCGCGCGCGCGGCGAGTTCGGCGCCGGTGACGCGGTCCATGTCGTTGAAGACCGGCCGCTCCTGGTGGCGCAGCAGGATCATGAACCCGAGGACGACGTTCCGCGCCTTCAGCGGGACCACGAGCATCGAACGACGGGTGATGAGCGGCCGGATGTCGCGCTTCTCGAACTGCGACGCGATCGCGTTGCCCATCTCCTCGGAGATGTACGGGACCAGGACCGGTTCCCCGCTCGTCATGCACTGGAAGAACGGCGTGTGCACGGGGAACGGCATGGACTCGCCGACCGGCACGACGTCGTCCCAGCGGCCCGGCTCGTCCGTGTGCTCCAGGGCGACGCGGTGCCACATGGTCGTCGCGTCGGGCGGCCCCTCGGGGAACCCCTCACCGGCGACGACCTGCTCGCGCAGATACGTGCCGGCCACGTCCGTGAAGCGCGGCACGACGGCGCGGCTCACCTCGACGATGGTGCGGGACAGGTCGAGCGACGAACCGATGCGCCCGCTCACCTCGTTGAGGAACTCGAGCCGCTCGCGCACCGCCGCGTACTCGATGTCCTCGGCGTCGTCGAGGGGGGCGCGCGGCGACGGCACGCCGGACGCGGCGGCCCGCGCCGCCTCCGCGCGCCGCGCCTTGCGCTCGGTGCGCCGGGAGACTCCCCAGTCCGCGGTGACGGGGACCCGGTCGTGCTGGCTGAACTCCAGTACGGGATAGCCGAGTTCGAGGACCTGGGAGACGATCCTGGCGCTCTCGCCGACGCTCATGCTGGGCAGGATGGCGGGCAGCCCCCGGGCCAGTTCGTCGGCGCCGGGGAAGTCGGTGTGCAGGGCGAACCCGGGGGCTATGCGCTCGCCCTCCGGCTCCTCCTCGCTCAGCCGCCGCGCGTCGGCGGCGAGCACGAGCAGCCGCTCGGGTCCCGGCCCCACCAGCGGGTACGCCCACCACAGGACGTCGATCCGGTCCCGCGCGCCGACGCTGGAGTCGAGCCGGGCGCGGCCGGCCGCCGGGTAGGAGGTCCGCCCGTCGAGGGAGTCCTCGAGGTCGTGTCCGATGCCCTCGTAGGGGCCGTACTCCGGCAGTGCGCCGGTGACGGGCAGCAGATCGGTGGCGGGGCGGCCCACCGCTTCCTCCCGGGACGGCCCGAACAGACGGCGTGCGCCGGTGGACCAGTGCGAGACGTGGCCCGCCTGGTCCACGACGACCACGGCCAGCGGAACGCGGCCCTGCGGGGCTTGACCGGTGCCGTGCATCGCCGCGTTCCTTCCCTCCGGCACGCCGGGGGTGCGCGCCGCCTCCATCCACGGTACGGCTCCGCCGGTCAACGGGTGGGGTGGAAACGGGAATTGAAGGGGCGGGGCGGTGCGGCGCGATCGCGGGCGCGGGTCCGGTGGGGGCTGGGCGCGCGGTTCCCCGCCCCCTGGAAGGCACGCGGCCTCACCGGACCCGCGGCCGATGGCTAGTCCTCGTGCCCGAGTTGCAAATCCCGCTCCGTGCGCCCGCCCCCGGCCACCTGAAGAACCGTGGCCACCGGCGGGTATCCCGCAGCGATCACCGTGTACTCGCCCGATGACAGGTCGATGAAGCGGAACGTGCCGTCGGGGCCCGTCGTCAGCGTGTCGACGACGTTCCCCGCCGCGTCGAGCAGCGTCACCCGGGCGTCCTCCACCGGGCGCCCGCCGGTCGCCCGGACGGTGCCCCGCAGCACCGCCCCGCCCGCGAGTTCGACGTCCTGGCGGGTCTCGCGGGAGGCCATCACGGTGACCGGGAGCGCGGCCGGGCGGAACGCGGGGGCGCTCGCGGCGAGGGTGTACTCGCCGGCGACCAGCTCGGTGATGACGTACCCGCCCTCGCGCCCGCTGCGGGTGGTGGCGACGACCTCGCCGTGCACGTTCGTCAGGGTGACCGTCGCGTCCCGTACGGGAGTTCCGTCGGCGGTGACGACGGAACCGGCGAGGCGGCCCGCGCCGCCGAGCACGACGTCGAGCTCGACGGGGCGCTCCCCGACGGTGACGGTCACGGCCTGCGGCTGGTGTCCGCCGGCCGCCGCGATCAGGACGTAGGAACCGGCGCCGGGCGTCGACAGGGCGTACCGGCCGTCCTCCCCGCTGGCGCCGCGCCCGATCTGGGTGCCGCCGACGTCGATGAGGGTGAGGGCCGCGCGCGGCACGGCGGTGCCGTCGGAGTGCTGGACGGTGCCGCAGACCGGGACTCCGGCGGCGTACGAGGTGCGCTCCTGCGGCGGGATGACGGGGTGCTCGGACGACTGGGGGGCGGCTGCGCTGGACAACAGGGGTGTCTCCTTGAGGAAGAAGGCGAGGAGCAGGCCAAGGACGAGGACCGGCACCAAGTAGAGGAAGATCCGGGGCATCGCGTCGGCGTACGCCTCGATGTAGGGGGCGCGCAGCGCCTCGGGCATCGCGTGCACGAGCTGCGGGGTGATCGACTCGGCGTCCGGCAGGTCGCCGCCGGCGGGCAGCCGGTCGGCGAGCGAGTCGGCGAGGCGGTCGGCGAAGAGCGTGCCGAAGATCGCGGCGCCGACGCTGCCGCCGATCTGCCGGAAGTAGTTGTTGGCGCTGGTGGCGGTGCCGAGGTCGGACGGGCTGACCGCGTTCTGCACGGCGAGCACCAGCACCGGCATGATCAGGCCGATGCCCGCGCCCAGCACGGCCATGTAGACGCTGTACTCGAGGCGCGGCGTGTCGACCTCAAGGCGCGACAGGAGGTACATGCCGATCGTGGAGAGGGCGCCGCCGAGGATCGGGTAGAGCTTGTAGCGGCCGGTGTGGCTGATGAGCTGGCCGGAGATGACGGAGGCGCCGACGACGCCGCCCATCATGGGAAGCATCAGCAGTCCGGACTCGGTGGCGGTGGCGCCGTCGACCATCTGGAGGAAGGTGGGCAGGTAGCTGGCGGCGCCGAAGAGCGCGACGCCGACCACCATGCCCACGATGCCGCTGAGGTTGAAGACGGAGTCGCGGAACAGCCGCAGCGGGATGAGGGGTTCGGCCGCGTACTTCTCGGCGACGAGGAACAGCCCGGCCGCCACGACGGCTCCGGCGGCGAGGCCGATGATGACCCGGTCGCCCCACGCGTACTCCGTGCCGCCCCAACTGGTCAGCAGGACCAGGCACGTGGACGCGGTGGCGAGCAACAGGGCGCCCAGGACGTCGAGTCGGGGCTTCTTCGTGGGCTTGGGGAGCTTGAGGACGACGGCCGTGACGGCGAGGGTGACCAGGCCGAAGGGCACGTTGAAGTAGAAGCACCAGCGCCAGGAGAGGTGGTCGGTGAAGTAGCCGCCGAGCAGCGGTCCGGCCACCGAGGCGAGGCCGAACGCGGCGCCGATCAGGCCCATGTAGCGGCCGCGTTCGCGGGGCGGCACGATGTCGCCGATGATCGCCTGTACGCCGATCATGAGGCCGCCCGCGCCGACGCCCTGGACGGCGCGGAACGCGATGAGCTGGTCCATGCTCTGCGCCCGGCCCGCGAGTGCGGAGCCGATGATGAACACGACGATGGCGAACTGGAAGACGCCCTTGCGGCCGAAGAGGTCGCCGAGCTTTCCGTAGATCGGCAGGCCGATGGTGGAGGTCAGCAGGTAGGCGGTGATCGCCCAGGACATCTTGTCGAGGCCGTGCAGTTCACCGACGATCCTGGGGAGCGCGGTGGCGACGATCATCTGCTCCAGCGCGGCGAGCAGCAGCGCGAGCATCAGCCCGATGAAGACCATCCTGACCCGGCTCGGGGAGAGTCCGTGGTCGGGCGACCGCACGGACTCTCGGGCCGATCGAGGATCGGCGGCCGGCTGCGGGGCCGGTGGGGCCACCGGTTCCCCGACCGTCTCCGTCTCGGTCACCAGCGTCGTCGTGCCCACGTGCCGCTCCCCTCGTCGCCCTTGCGCCGCCCATTTCTCGCATTACGGGATAACGGGGGGCAAGCGCGACGAGACGCATGTCGGCGGAGCTCTGTCGACGTATGCGCCGGTCGGAGCCCTACGGCGTACAACCGGCGCGAAACGAAAACCACTCGAAACGGTGAGCACTACATCGGCTTCACCGGGGGGCGCGAGGGCGCGCGGACGGCTTCCCGCGCCTGCCCGCGCCCCTGTCGCTCGGTCCTACTTCTCGACCTCGGTGGCGAGCTTGGCGAGGACGGCGTCGTAGATGCGGCCGAGGCCCTTGGGGGCGAACGTCTTCTCGAAGAAGCCGCCGATGCCGCCCGCGCCGTTCCACACGGTGGTCACCGTGACCCGGGACCGGCCCTCGCCGGCCGGGGTGACGCGCCACGTCGTCACCATCGACGAGTTGCGGTCCTTCTCGACGAGTTCGCCGTCGGTCGGCTCGCTCACGTCGAGCAGGCAGTCGCGGACGCGCTTGCTGGTGGCCTGGAGCTTCCAGTGCACGACGGTGCCCTCGCCGTCGCCGCCCTCGCGCACCTCGTACTCGCTGAAGTGCTCGGACAGCAGCTTCGCGCGCGTCCCGCTGTAGTCGGCGAGGGCGTCGAACACGTCGTCCGGCTTGGCGGCGACGACCCGCTCCGTGGTGGCCTCGACCTGCGCCATGGCTCTTCCTCCAGCACTTGGTTCTTCAGGGGCTCCGGCAAGCCAACCACCCGGCGCACCGGCCACCAAATCCGGGGCCCTGAAGGGTTCGGAAACAGGTTCGCACGATCAAGGGAACATGTGTTCTATTCTGGGACGCGGGGGCAGAACCAACCGAGGAGGCGTCATGCGCTGGGAGAACCTCACGGACGGACCGGCCGAACACGGCCGGGCGCCCGACGCCGCGCTGTTCGGCGCGGACGCCGTGGTCAGCAGGACCATCGACACCCCGGAGTTCCGCGGGGTGACCTTTCACGAGATCCGGGCGCGCTCGATCGTGAACCGGGTGCCCGGCGCGTCCCGCATGCCGTTCGAATGGACCGTCAACCCGTACCGCGGCTGCACGCACGCCTGCGTCTACTGCTTCGCCCGCAACACCCACAGCTACCTCGACCTGGACAGCGGACTCGACTTCGACAGCCAGATCGTGGTGAAGGTGAACGCGCCGCAACTGCTGCGCCACCACCTCGGCTCACGCCGCTGGCTCGGCGAGCACATCGCGATGGGCACGAACGTCGACTGCTACCAACGGGCCGAAGGGCGCTACCGGTTGATGCCCGGCATCATCGAGGCGCTGCGCGACTACGCGAATCCCTTCAGCATCCTGACGAAGGGCACGCTGATCCTGCGCGACCTCCCGCTGCTGCGACAGGCGGCCGAGGTGACGGACGTCGGGGTCTGCGTCTCGGTCGGTTTCGTGGACCAGGAGCTGTGGCGCACCGTCGAGCCGGGCACGCCCGCGCCCGAGCGCAGGCTCGACGCGGTGCGCGCGCTCACCGACGCGGGGATCGGCTGCGGGGTGCTGATGGCGCCGGTGATCCCCTTCCTCGGCGACCGGCCCGAGCAGCTGCGGGCGACGGTGCGGGCCGTCGCGCGGGCCGGGGCGACGTCCGTGACGCCGCTCGTGCTGCATCTGCGGCCGGGGGCGCGCGAGTGGTTCATGGCATGGCTGGCGCGGCACCACCCCTACCTCGTACGGCGTTACGAGCGGCTGTACGCGGACGGCGCGTACGCCCCGAAGTGGTATCAGCGGCGGGTGACGCGGCAGGTGCACGAGCTGGCGGAGGAGTTCGGGATCGGCCCGTCGCGGGCGGCCTCGCCCCGGCGCGTACGGGACCCGGAGCCACTGGTGCCCACCCAGGCCGGACCCACGCAGCTGACCCTGTTGTGAGAGCGGCGCGGGCGACGGGGAAGGTGCCGCGCGGCGGTGTGGGCGACACTGGGCCCGTGAACCGGCCCGCCCGCACCCCTGTCCTGCTGCGCCCCATGACCCTCGACGACTGCGCCGCGGTGGCCGAGGTCCGCGTACGGGGCTGGCGGTTCGCGTACGCGGGGCTGATGCCGCGGGCGTACCTGGACGCGATGAGCGCGGACCGGGACGCCGAGCGGCGGCGGGAGCTGTTCGGGCGCTCCGAGGAGTACGTCGCCGAGCGCGCCGGCCGCGTGATCGGCTGGGGCTGCCACGGGCCGTGCCGGGACACCGATGTACCGCCCGGCGAGGGCGAGTTGTACGCGCTGTACGTCGATCCGGCCCAGCTGTCGACCGGAGTCGGGCGGGCGCTCCTGGAGACGTGCCTCGCCGGCTCCCTCGCGGCCGGGCGGCCCGTGATGCGGCTGTGGGTCGTGGAGGGGAACGCGCGGGCGCGGCGGTTCTACGAGCGGGCCGGTTTCGTGGCGGACGGGGCCCGCGAGCCGTACGAGGTGGGCGGCGCGAGCGTGCCGGAGCTGCGGTACCGGCGGGGCCCGGCCGCCACCTGACTCACTCCCCGGCAGCCGTGCCAGGGCCGCTGCCGCCGCCATCGCCAGTCTCGGGTGGGTCGCCGCCTCCGTGAGGACCTCGCGGGCGCGGGGGTCCGCCAGGCTGCCGAGGCCCTCGACGCAGGCCAGGGCCACCGTGCGGTACGGGTCGTGCGGGGTCAGGCGGCGGCGGAGCGTGGCGATCAGGGCCGGGGCCGATTCGGGGGCCCTGAGCTGAGTGAGCAGGCGGATGGGGTGCAGGGCGTAGGCGACCCGCAGTTCGTTCGTGGCCAGGGCCGCCGCCGCGCGGCCCGTGCGCGGGTCGCGCAGGGCGAGCAGCGCCTGCGCGGCGGCGGCGCACCGCTCGGCGTCGCGGTGGTTGAGGAGCAGGACGAGGGACTCGAAGGCGCGGCGATCACCGGCCAGGCCGAGCCGGTACGCGGCCAACTCCCGGGACCACAAGGGCTGTTCCGGCGCCGTGAGCACCGCGGCCAGCTCGTCGTGGTCGGCCGTGGCGGCCAGTTGCTCGAAGGCGGGCGTGCCGCCGGATTCCTTCCGGATGCGCTCTGTCACCGCTCGCGACTCTTCGTCCATGAGACCGAGGGTAGACGCGCCGGGCCTGCGGCGACGTAGATCACAGCGACTGGCCAACACCGAGGACTGGTGCGCTCGTTACTCGTCGGTTAAGCTCAGGTGAGCGGGGCATACTTCCCGCAGCACCACTCGTGCGGCCTGGTGACGCAGCCGCCGCGAGTGCCAGTCGGTTCAGGCACCACCAGCACGACCCAGTACGGCATGGCCCCGGGACAGGGCCGCCGCTTCCCGTGTGCGCCGCGCGCCACGTTCAACTCCCGCACGACGCCCGGCATGTGGCGTCTTCGGGTGTGACCCCTCAGTCGTCACCCTCACTCCTGGAGTTCCCGGATGGACGCTCCCCTGTCCCGCATCTCTACGGTCGCCGTCGTCGGCCTCGGCACCATGGGCACCGGCATCGCCGAGGTCCTCGCACGCGCCGGCCGCGAGGTCATCGGCATCGACATCAGCGAGGCCGCCACCGCGCAGGCCGCCGCCTCCCTGGAGGCCTCGACGGCGCGTGCGGTACGCCGCGAGCACCTCACCGAGCAGGAGCGTGCGGACCTGCTCGCCCGGTTCCGTACGTTCACGGACCTCCAGGCCGCCGCCGACGCCGACCTGGTGATCGAGGTCGCCCCGGAGTCGTACGAGATCAAGCAGCAGATCTTCCGCGCCCTGGACGCGGTCGTGCGGCCCGAGACGATCCTCGCGACCGGGACGAACGCGCTGTCCGTGACCCGGCTCGCCGCCGACTCCGCGCGGCCCGAGCGCGTCATCGGGCTGCACTTCTTCAACCCGGCCCCCGCGATGAAGCTCGTCGAGGTGGTCTCCAGCGTGCTGACCGCCCCGACCGCGGTCGCCGCCGTCACCGACCTCGCCGTGGAGCTCGGCAAGGAGCCCGTCGCCGTCGGCGACCGGCCCGGTTTCGTCGCCGACGGACTGCTCTTCGGCTACCTCAACCAGGCCGCCGCGATGTACGAGGCCAAGTACGCGTCCCGCGAGGACATCGACGCCGCGATGAAGCTGGGCTGCGGACTGCCGATGGGCCCGCTCGCGCTGCTCGACCTGATCGGTGTCGACACCGCGCGGACCGTCCTCGACGCCATGTACGCCGAGTCCCGCGACCGGCTGCACGCCCCCGCGCCGATCCTCAAGCAGCTCAGCGAGGCGGGCCTGACGGGACGCAAGGCGGGCCGCGGCTTCTACTCGTACGAGGAGCCGGGCAGTTCGGTGGTCGTGCGGGACGCCCTGACGCCGCTGAGCGACGCCGTGGCCGCCCCGGGGCGCACGATCCGCTCCGTCGGTGTCGCGGGCTCGGGAACGATGGCCTCCGGCATCGCCGAGGTGTTCGCGAAGGCCGGGTACGACATCGTGCTCGCCGCCCGCAGCGAGGAGAAGGCGGACGCGGCGAAGGCCCGTATCGGCAAGTCTCTTCAGCGCTCTGTCGACAAGGGCCGGATGACGGCCGAGGCCGCGGCGCAGACGCTCGCGCGGATCGCGCCGGCCGGTTCCTACGAGGCCTTCGCGGACGTCGACCTCGCCCTGGAGGCCGTCGCCGAGGACCTGGAGATCAAGCGGCAGCTGTTCGGCACGTTCGACAAGGTCTGCAAGCCGGGCGCGATCCTCGCCACGACGACCTCGTCGCTGCCGGTCGTCGCCTGCGCCCGCGCCACCTCGCGCCCGCAGGACGTCATCGGGATGCACTTCTTCAACCCGGCACCGGCGATGAAGCTGGTGGAGGTCGTGCGGACCGTCCTCACCTCCGACGACGTGCACTCCACCGTCAAGGACCTGACCCTCAAGATCCGCAAGCACCCCGTGGACTGCGGCGACCGGGCCGGGTTCATCGTGAACGCGTTGCTGTTCCCGTACCTGAACAACGCGATCAAGATGGTGCAGGAGCACTACGCCACCCTCGACGACATCGACGCCGCGATGAAGCTCGGCGGCGGCTACCCGATGGGACCCTTCGAACTCCTCGACGTGGTGGGCCTCGACGTCTCCCTGGCCATCGAGAAGGTCCTGCACCGCGAGTTCCGCGACCCGGGTCTCGCGCCCGCGCCGCTGCTCGAACACCTGGTGGCCGCGGGCTGCCTCGGCCGCAAGACGGGCCGTGGCTTCCGCGAATATGCACGGCGCTGAGCCGGGAGCGGGGGCGGGTCCCGACCTCGGGTCGGACTGGGGCGGGCTGCTCGGGGAGCCGGGCGGCCCGCTTACCGGGGAGCGACTTGGAACGTACATGCAGTACGTTCGGGGCATGACGCCCGCTCATAAGGCCGCCGACCCGTCCTCCCGTACCCCGGCTCAGCCCGACGCTCCGGAGAGCGCCGCGGGCACCCGAGCCGCCGCCCAGCGGCTCAAGATGCGCCGCGAGCTCGCGGCCGCGGCGATGGAGCTCTTCGCCACGAAGGGGTACGAGGCGACGACGGTCGACGAGATCGCCGCGGCCGCCGGCGTCGCCCGCCGCACCTTCTTCCGTCACTTCCGCTCCAAGGAAGAGGCGATCTTCCCGGACCACGACGACACCCTGGTCCGCGCGGAGGCGGTGCTGAACGCGGCGCCTCCCCTGGAGCACCCGCTGGACACGGTGTGCCGCGGCATCAAGGAAGTCATGAAGATGTACGCCGCCTCGCCCGCGGTGTCCGTAGAGCGCTACCGGCTGACCCGCGAGGTGCCCACGCTGCGTGAGCGCGAGATCGCCTCGGTGGCCCGCTACGAGCGTCTGTTCACCCGCTATCTGCTGGGCCACTTCGACGAGCAGGCCCACCACGACGGCAACGACGACCCGCTGCTCGCCGAGGTCGCCGCGTCGGCCGTCGTGACCGCCCACAACCACGTGCTGCGCCGCTGGCTGCGGGCCGGCGGCCAGGGCGACGTGGAGAACCAGCTCGACCACGCCTTCGCGATCGTCCGCCGCACGTTCGGCACCGGCATCGGCGCGGGGCGCACCCCGGCCTCCCCGCCGCCGGCCCAGGTGTCGCACACCGGCGAGGTTCTGGTGGCGGTGGCGCGCACGGACGCCCCGCTGCCCGAGGTGATGCGCACGATCGAGGAAGCGCTCAGGAACCGGTAGAGCCGGTCGGCCCCGCGCCGAAGCCGTTCGGTGCGCCGCCGGTGCGCGGGCTCACCCGGTGCGCGCCCGCCGGCCGTCCGCCTCCCTCACCGCACCTGTACGAACCTTTTCGCCATCTCCCCCCTGCTGGAACCCCGTGGCTCGCTGACGGCTTGTGCCCCACCGATAGAGGCCGCATCAGGCGGCTTCCATCTCCGCGCTCCTGGGGGACCGGATGCCCGGCGCGTACGACGTGGATCCGCTGCCCGCCGGCCACGCGCGACTGCGCCGCCGACTGGCCGGCGACCGGCTGCTGTTGACGACGGATCCGGCCGCCCTGCGCGCGGCCGAGACCGTCGTCATCTGCGGGCCGACACCGGTCGACGACCATCTCGTACCGGACCTGCGGGCGCTGGAGCGGGCGCCTGCGCCA
This sequence comes from Streptomyces sp. Q6, assembly GCF_036967205.1. Classification (NCBI taxonomy): domain Bacteria; kingdom Bacillati; phylum Actinomycetota; class Actinomycetes; order Kitasatosporales; family Streptomycetaceae; genus Streptomyces; species Streptomyces citrinus. The sequence continues at coordinate 7,007,501 of NZ_CP146022.1, read as the reverse complement.
CCGCCGTCGAGCAGGCCGTGCCGGAGCAGGCCATCATCCTGACGTCGCCGCACGTACGCGCCGGGCCTGTGGTTCAAGGGCAGCCGGGCGGCCGGCTCCCCCGTGAAGATCAGCGTGCACCTGCGTGACAGCGCCGGGACCCGGTCGTACGGGACGAGTACCGGCGTACGCCCCGTCGCCGTCGACCTGGCAGCAGGCGGCGCGCACGACCCCGGCCGTTCCGTCGGGCTGCTCGGCGATCAGCTTGGGCCTCTCGCTCCCGGCGGTCGGCAACGCGACCGTGGATGGCTTGTCCCTCGTCCCGAACCGACGCGGCGGGACCGGCCCTCTGACGTGGCACGCAGTGCCACGTCAGAGGGCTCTCGCGCATCCCGGGCCACCAGCCCACCCCTGGTGTGATCGATCATCGATCCCTTCCTGCCCGCACAACCCGCCCCTGACCATGGATGATCGATCATCGCTCAGTTGTGTCGTAAAGATTTCACCTGAGCGAAACTCGTGGCACGCAGTGCCTTGTGCGTTGTCACGGCGTGCCATACGTTGAAGGAGTCCGGGCGGCCGGCGTGCAGAGAACTTCCGTACGCCGGCTGTCCCCACAGGCCACGACCGACCGTGACCCGTGCGCCCGGACGCCTGCGTCACAGGCAACCTTCCGCGCCACACCCAGCGCTGCCACAGCACCACCCCCGCCGAACCGACGGCACACCCTCAAACCCAGCAGCCACACCCGACTCAGCGATCCCCTCAGTCGCTCACCGCCGGAGGCACCACCGTGAAGGACATCCTGGACGCGATTCAGTCGCAGACCGCCACGTCTGCCGACTTCGCCGCCCTGCCGCTCCCCGACTCGTACCGCGCGATCACCGTGCACAAGGACGAGGCGGAGATGTTCGCCGGGCTCGAGTCCCGCGAGAAGGACCCGCGCAAGTCGATCCACCTGGACGACGTGCCGGTGCCCGAGCTCGGCCCGGGCGAGGCACTGGTGGCCGTGATGGCCTCCTCGGTCAACTACAACTCGGTGTGGACCTCGATCTTCGAGCCGGTGTCCACCTTCAACTTCCTGGAGCGCTACGGGCGCCTGTCCGAGCTCTCCAAGCGCCACGACCTGCCGTACCACATCATCGGCTCCGACCTCGCGGGCGTCGTGCTGCGCACCGGACCGGGCGTGAACTCCTGGAACCCCGGTGACGAGGTCGTCGCGCACTGCCTGAGCGTCGAGCTGGAGTCGAGCGACGGCCACAACGACACGATGCTCGACCCCGAGCAGCGCATCTGGGGCTTCGAGACGAACTTCGGCGGGCTCGCCGAGATCGCGCTCGTCAAGTCCAACCAGCTGATGCCCAAGCCGGACCACCTGAGCTGGGAAGAGGCCGCCGCGCCCGGTCTGGTGAACTCCACCGCGTACCGGCAGCTCGTCTCCCGCAACGGCGCCGGCATGAAGCAGGGCGACAACGTCCTCATCTGGGGCGCGAGCGGTGGACTCGGCTCCTACGCCACGCAGTTCGCGCTCGCCGGCGGCGCCAACCCGATCTGTGTCGTCTCCAGCGAGCAGAAGGCGGACATCTGCCGGTCGATGGGCGCCGAGGCGATCATCGACCGCAACGCCGAGGGCTACAAGTTCTGGAAGGACGAGCACACCCAGGACCCGAAGGAGTGGAAGCGCTTCGGCAAGCGCATCCGCGAGTTCACCGGCGGCGAGGACATCGACATCGTCTTCGAGCACCCCGGCCGCGAGACCTTCGGCGCCAGCGTGTACGTCACGCGCAAGGGCGGCACCATCACCACCTGCGCCTCGACCTCGGGCTACATGCACGAGTACGACAACCGCTACCTGTGGATGTCCCTGAAGCGGATCATCGGCTCGCACTTCGCCAACTACCGCGAGGCGTGGGAGGCGAACCGTCTGATCGCCAAGGGCAAGATCCACCCGACGCTCTCGAAGACGTACTCCCTCGAAGACACCGGACAGGCCGCCTACGACGTGCACCGCAACCTCCACCAGGGCAAGGTCGGCGTCCTCGCGCTGGCCCCCGAGGAGGGCCTGGGCGTGCGCGACCACGAGAAGCGCGCCCAGCACATCGACGCCATCAACCGCTTCCGCAACGTCTGAACTCCCGGGGGAGCAACGTCTGATGACTGAGCGTCAGAAGGACCGGCCGTGGCTGATGCGCACGTACGCCGGGCACTCCACGGCAGAGGCGTCCAACGAGTTGTACCGGCGCAACCTGGCCAAGGGCCAGACGGGTCTGTCGGTCGCCTTCGACCTGCCGACCCAGACGGGCTACGACCCGGACCACATCCTCGCCCGGGGCGAGGTGGGCCGCGTCGGCGTCCCGGTCAGTCACCTCGGTGACATGCGCCGGCTGTTCCAGGACATCCCCCTGGAGCAGATGAACACCTCGATGACCATCAACGCCACCGCCATGTGGCTTCTGGCGCTCTACCAGGTCGTCGCGGAGGAGCAGGGCGCGGACATCACCCAGCTCCAGGGCACCACCCAGAACGACATCGTCAAGGAGTACTTGTCCCGGGGCACCCATGTGTTCCCGCCGGGGCCCTCGCTCCGCCTGACGACCGACATGATCGCGTACACGGTGGCGAACATGCCGAAGTGGAACCCGATCAACATCTGTAGCTACCACCTCCAGGAGGCGGGGGCCACACCGGTCCAGGAGATCGCGTACGCGATGTCCACCGCCATCGCCGTTCTCGATGCCGTACGCGACTCAGGGCAGGTCCCCGCCGAGAAGTTCGGGGACGTCGTGGCCCGCATCTCCTTCTTCGTGAACGCGGGTGTCCGCTTCATCGAGGAGATGTGCAAGATGCGGGCGTTCGGGCGGATCTGGGACCAGATCACGCGCGAGCGGTACGGCATCGAGAACGCGAAACAGCGCCGCTTCCGGTACGGGGTCCAGGTCAACTCGCTGGGCCTGACCGAGGCGCAGCCGGAGAACAACGTCCAGCGGATCGTGCTGGAGATGCTGGCCGTGACGCTGTCCAAGGACGCGCGCGCCCGCGCCGTCCAACTCCCCGCCTGGAACGAGGCGTTGGGGCTGCCCCGCCCCTGGGACCAGCAGTGGTCGCTCCGTATCCAGCAGGTCCTCGCCCACGAGAGCGACCTGCTGGAGTACGAGGACATCTTCGCGGGCTCGCACGTCATCGAGAAGAAGGTCGACGCGCTGGTCGCCGAGTCGCTCGCCGAGATCGACCGGATCCAGGAGATGGGCGGCGCGATGGCCGCCGTCGAGTCCGGCTACCTCAAGTCGCAGCTCGTCTCCTCGCACGCCGAGCGCCGCGCTCGGATCGAGGGCGGCGAGGAGAAGATCGTGGGTGTGAACATCTACGAGTCGACCGAGCCGAACCCGCTCACCGCCGACCTGGACGCCGCGATCATGACGGTCGACCACCAGGTCGAGGCGCGGGTCGTGCGGGCCATCGGCGACTGGCGCACCACGCGTCAGGAGTCGAGCGACCGGCAGGGCATGGGCGACCCGTTCCACTACCCGACCACTGGGCAGGCCCTCGACCGCCTCAAGGAGGCCGCGGCGGGCACGGAGAACCTCATGGAGGCCACGCTGGAGTGCGCCCGCGCCGGGGTCACGACCGGCGAGTGGTCGCAGGCCCTGCGCGAGGTGTTCGGCGAGTTCCGCGCCCCCACCGGGGTCTCGTCGGCGCCGGTCGCGGTGACCGCCGAGGAGGGCACGCCACTCGCCGTCGTCCGCGAGAAGGTCCGGCGCACCGGCGACGAACTGGGCGGCAAGCTCCGCCTGTTGGTCGGCAAGCCGGGCCTGGACGGCCACTCGAACGGCGCCGAGCAGATCGCCGTACGCGCCCGTGACGCCGGGTTCGAGGTGGTCTACCAGGGCATCCGGCTCACCCCGGAACAGATCGTGTCCGCCGCGCTCGCCGAGGACGTGCACTGCGTCGGCCTGTCGATCCTGTCCGGGTCGCACGCCGAGCTGGTGCCCGACGTCCTGACCCGGCTGCGCGAGGCGGGCGCCCCCGACATCCCCGTGATCGTCGGAGGCATCATCCCGAACGCAGACGCCGAGGAACTGAAGCGGGCGGGTGTCGCCGCCGTCTTCACCCCCAAGGACTTCGGCATCACGGAGATCATCGGCCGTATCGTCGACGAGATCCGGAAAGCGAACAACCTCGACCCGTTGGAGGTCCCCGCATGACCAGCGTCAACCGTCTCCGTCCGCGCCGCTCCTGTCTCGCGGTGCCGGGGTCCAACCCCCGCTTCCTGGAGAAGGCCCAGGGCCTCCCCGCCGACCAGGTCTTCCTCGACCTGGAGGACGCCTGCGCGCCGCTCGCCAAGCCCGAGGCCCGGCACACCATCGTCAAGTTCCTCAACGAGGGCGACTGGACGGGCAAGACGCGCGTCGTGCGGGTCAACGACTGGACCACCGAGTGGACCTACCGCGACGTCGTGACCGTCGTCGAGGGCGCCGGCCAGAACCTCGACTGCATCATGCTCCCCAAGGTCCAGACGGCCGACCAGGTCGTCGCCCTGGACCTGCTGCTCACGCAGATCGAGAAGACGATGGGCTTCGAGGTCGGCAAGATCGGCATCGAGGCGCAGATCGAGAACGCGCGCGGCCTCAACAACGTCAACGCGATCGCGGAGGCCTCCCCGCGCACCGAGACGATCATCTTCGGCCCGGCCGACTTCATGGCCTCCATCAACATGAAGTCCCTGGTCGTCGGCGAGCAGCCGCCCGGCTACGGCGCCGACGCCTACCACTACATCCTGATGAAGATCCTGATGGCGGCCCGCGCCAACGACCTCCAGGCGATCGACGGCCCCTACCTCCAGATCCGCAACGTCGACGGCTACCGCGAGGTCGCCCAGCGCGCCGCGGCCCTCGGCTTCGACGGCAAGTGGGTGCTGCACCCCGGCCAGGTCGAGGCGTCGAACGAGATCTTCTCGCCCTCGCAGGAGGACTTCGACCACGCCGAGCTGATCCTGGACGCGTACGACTACTACACGTCCGAGGCGGGCGGGAAGAAGGGCTCGGCGATGCTCGGCGACGAGATGATCGACGAGGCCTCCCGCAAGATGGCCCTGGTCATCTCCGGCAAGGGCCGCGCCGCCGGCATGCAGCGCACCAGCACGTTCGAGGCCCCGGAGGCGTAAGACCATGCAATTCGGCCGCACCTACGAAGAGTTCACCGTCGGGGACGTCTACAAGCACTGGCCCGGGAAGACGGTCACCGAGTACGACGACCACCTCTTCTGTCTCCTCACGATGAACCACCACCCCCTCCACATGGACACCAACTATGCGGAGAAGACGACGGACTTCGGCAAGAACGTCGTCGTCGGCAACTACATCTACTCCCTGCTGCTCGGCATGTCCGTGCCGGACGTCTCGGGCAAGGCGATCGCCAACCTGGAGATCGAGTCGCTGCGCCACGTCGCGCCGACGTTCCACGGCGACACCCTCTACGGCGAGACCACGGTCCTCGACAAGACCCCGTCGAAGTCCAAGAGCGACCGGGGCATCGTGTACGTCGAGACCAAGGGCTACAAGCAGGACGGCACGCTCGTCTGCGTCTTCCGCCGCAAGGTGATGGTGCCCACCGAGACCTACATCAAGGAGCGCGGCGGCGAGCAGCCCGGCCGCCCCGAACTCACGCAGCAGGAGAAGTAGCCATGGCGCGACTCGCCCAGACGGCCGGTCTCACGGACGTCCAGCAGGAAATCCTGTCCACCGTCCGGGACTTCGTCGACAAGGAGATCATCCCGGTCGCGACGGAGCTCGAACACCGTGACGAGTACCCGCAAGAGATCGTCGACGGGCTCAAGGAGTTGGGCCTGTTCGGGCTGATGATCCCCGAGGAGTACGGGGGGCTCGGCGAGTCGCTGCTCACGTACGCGCTGTGCGTCGAGGAGATCGCGCGCGGCTGGATGTCGGTCTCCGGCATCATCAACACCCACTTCATCGTGGCGTACATGCTCAAGCAGCACGGGACGCAGGAGCAGCGGGAGTACTTCCTGCCGCGGATGGCGCTCGGCGAGGTGCGCGGCGCGTTCTCGATGTCCGAGCCGGCGCTCGGCTCGGATGTGTCGGCGATCACGTCGAAGGCGGTCAAGGACGGCGACGAGTACGTCCTCAACGGCCAGAAGATGTGGCTGACGAACGGCGGTACGTCAACGCTTGTGGCGGTTCTCACGCGAAGTGACGAAGGCCACCCCGAGGGCACGGCCCCGCACAAGTCGATGACGACGTTCCTCGTGGAGAAGGAGCCGGGATTCGGCGAGGTGCGTCCGGGCCTCACCATCCCCGGGAAGATCGACAAGATGGGTTACAAGGGGGTCGACACCACCGAACTCATCATGGACGGACTACGCATTCCGGCCAATCGTGTACTCGGTGGCGAGACCGGCCGAGGGTTTTACCAAATGATGGACGGCGTCGAAGTGGGCCGGGTGAATGTCGCGGCGCGTGGTTGCGGTGTCGCTCAGCGTGCGTTCGAGCTGGGAGTCGCTTACGCACAGCAACGGCACACGTTCGGAAAGCCGATCGCTCAGCACCAGGCGATTCAGTTCAAGTTGGCCGAGATGGCTACCAAGGTCGAGGCCGCCCATGCGATGATGGTCAATGCAGCACGCAAAAAGGACTCCGGGGAACGAAACGACCTCGAAGCAGGGATGGCCAAGTACCTGGCCTCCGAATACTGCAAAGAAGTCGTGGAGGACGCGTTCCGTATTCATGGCGGATACGGCTTCTCCAAGGAGTACGAGATCGAGCGCCTGTACCGCGAGGCACCGATGCTGCTGATCGGTGAAGGTACCGCCGAAATCCAGAAAATGATCATTGGTCGTCGACTGCTCGAGGAGTATCGATTCCAGGGCTGAGCCTGGGTGAGATGTCCTGTTTCGGGGTGTTTTCTTCGCGAAGAAGATCACACCCCGTCAACACTCTTCAGCCGTCGACTCGGCTTCCTGGCTTGCCCAGTTGTGGCTCGCAACCGATAGCATCCCGGAAAAGCCGCCGTCCCCCCGTATACAGCGCGGCCTCATCCGCTACGAAGGTCATCCATGCCCCACAGCCAAACCTCTGCACCACGCGACGGCTTCCTCGGTGGTCGCCTTGCGCGCGGAGCATCGCCGTGGCTTCTCCCGACCGTCGCCACGGCTGCCCTCAGCCTCGCGCGCTCGCGCCGTTCGAAGAAGGCAGCAGCACTCGCCGTCCCGACCACCGCTCTGGCGGCCGGCATGCTGTGGTTCTTCCGCGACCCCGAGCGCGAGATCTCGTCCGGCCGGGTCATCTCCCCGGCCGACGGTGTGGTGCAGAGCATCATGCCGTGGAAGGACGGGCGCACCCGCGTCGCGATCTTCATGAGCCCGCTGAACGTCCACGTCAACCGCGCTCCCCTCGCGGGCACCGTGACGTCCGTTGAACACATCCCGGGCGGCTTCGTCCCGGCGTTCAACAAGGAGAGCGAGAACAACGAGCGCGTGGTGTGGCACTTCGACACCGAGCTCGGCGACATCGAGATGATCCAGATCGCCGGTGCCGTCGCCCGCCGCATCGTGCCGTACATCCCGCAGGGCACGAAGGTGGAGCAGGGCGAGCGCATCGGTCTGATCCGGTTCGGCTCGCGTGTCGACATCTATCTCCCCGAGGGCGTCGAGGTCGACGTCGAGGTGGGGCAGAAGACGGTGGCTGGGGTGACTCGCATTGACCGTGACTGATCCCGAGGCCCAGGCGGGCTGGGTGCCCGGACCCGACGACACGGCGGACGACGCGGAGGAGATGCCGCTCTCACTGCGCCTGTCGATAGCGGACACCCTCACGCTCGGCAACGCGACGTGCGGCTTCATGGCCGTCTACTTCACGACGACCGGCATCCTCATCCCGCACATCCAGGGCAGCCAGGACTCCGGCATGGCACGGCACAGCGCCGCGACCGCCGTGATCCTGATGCTGGCCGCCGCGATCTTCGACCTGTTCGACGGTCTGGTGGCCCGCAAGCTCCGCTCGTCGCCGATGGGCGCCGAGCTGGACAACCTGTCCGACCTCATCAGCTTCGGCCTCGCGCCCGCGTACTTCGTGCTCGTCTACGGCATGGTCGCCGACGACGCGCACCAGAGAGTCGCGGCGGTGGGTGCCATCGTGGTGCTGCTGGCGGTGGTGCTGAGGCTTGCGCGGTTCTCGTGCGTGACGGTGAAGGACGGCACCTTCCAGGGCATGCCGTCGCCGTTCGGCGCGCTGACCGTCGTCTCGATCGTGCTCCTGGAGCTGCCCTTCGTGGCGACGCTCCTGGCGATCCTCGGTACCGCGTGGCTGATGGTGAGCCGCGTCGAGTACCCCAAGCCGCGGGGCCGCCTCGCGGTCGCGATGCTGTCGTGGATCGTCCTGAGCATGGGTCTGCTGGCCGCGTGGGCGTTCGACGCTCCCGGTGGTCAGCTGCTGCTCGCGACGGGCTGTGCGCTCCAGCTGGTGCTCGGAGCGGTCATCCCGCTGTTCGCGACGGCTCGCCGCGTGAACAACTTCCGGGACAACCGGCGCGAGGCGCGTACGGCGCAGCTGCCGTAACCCCCGCGGAACGCGAAAGCGGTGGTCCCGAGCCGATCGGCTCGGGACCACCGCTTTTTCCGTACTCGGGTCAGCTCGCCGACTCGGTGTAGGCCTTCGCCTCCGCCGCCTCGCTCGGGTCACGGACGACCTTCGTGCCGCCGACCGCGGACTTGTCGGGCTGGAGGATGACCGACTGGTGCGAGGAGGGCGCCTTCGGGTCGGTGAAGTTCTGGTCGACGCCGAAGCCGTTGTCGAAGGTGCTCAGGGAGAGCAGCGCCTTGTCGACGCCCTCACGGGTGAGGTCCTTGTTGTCGCAGGCCTTCTTCAGGGCCTCGCCGAAGACGGACACCGCGGTCCAGCCGGCGACGACGCCGTTGTCCAGGGAGTCCTTCGGGTACGCCTTCTTGTAGTCGGAGACGAGCTTCTTCGCCTCGGGGGTGTCGGCGCCGATGGGCAGCGACGGGGAGGCGACCCAGTAGTTCTTCTCCAGGGCCGGGCCCGCCTGGGTGGCCAGGAGCTGCGGGGCGAACGCCGAGTTGTTGCCGATGACGGGCACGTTCAGCTTGGCCGCGGCGGCGACACCGACGAGCGAGGCCGCCTGACGGGGACCCGCACTGATCACGATGCCCTTGACGCCGGCCTTCTTCAACGCGGCGACCTGGGCGGTCATGTCGTTGTCGGTGGGCTTGATCTTCTGCTCGACGACGGTGAGACCGGCCTTGTCCGCGATGAACTTCGAGCCCTTGAGCGCGTTCTCGCCGTAGTCGCCCTCGAAGTAGACGTGGCCGAGCTTGTCGCCCTTCTTGAGGCCCTTCTCCTTCATCAGGAAGTCGACCGCGTTGATCGTCTCGATGTCGTACGTCGATCCGATGACGCGGACGTACGGGTTGCCGAGCAGGTTCGCCGACCAGGCCTGCGGCAGCACGAGGGCCTTGTCCTGGCCGATGCGCTTCTCGACCGCCGCGACGAACGGGGAGCCGATGAACTGGGTGAAGCCGAGCACCTTCGGCGACAGCTCGGTGTAGCCGGCGACGGCCTTCTGCGGGTCGTAGCCGTGGTCGCGGACGGTGAGCTTCAGCTGGTAGCCGCAGATCCCGCCGTCGGCGTTGGTCTGCTTCACGTACAGCTGCTGGGCCTGGGTCACGCTCTTGCCGAGGGTCGCGTAGACGCCGGTCATGTCGGTCAGGACGCCGAGGTCGATCGTCTTGCCGGAGATGCCCTGGCCGGTCTTCACCCCGCCCGCGCTCTGCTTGTCGTCGCCTCCCTCGTCCTTCGCCTTGGAGCTGCACGCGGCGGTCAGCGCGAGCAGCGCGGCCACGGTGGTCACTGTGAGCGTGCGGGTTCGGGTGCGGCCTTCACGGGCGGTCATGCGTCCTCCTGAGGGTGTTTCCGGGCGCGCCGGGCGGCGAGCTGAACCAGTCCGCCCGGGAGAAAAAGGACCACTGCCACGACGGCTGCGCCGTAGAGGTAGCGGGCGGCCTCGCCGGGGGCGACGCCGCCGGTGCCGGGGGCCGAGACCAGGGGCAGGGCGTCGCTGTAGCGGGTGAGGATCTGCGGCAGCAGCGAGACGAACGCGGCGCCGACGACGGCGCCCGCCACCGAGCCGAGCCCGCCGATGACGATCATGGCGAGGTACTCGAGGGAGAGCGCGATGCCGAAGTAGTCGGGCACGGTGCGCTGGAAGACGAGGGCGAGCAGGACCCCGGCGAGGCCCGCGTACATGGACGACAGGACGAAGACGCCCGCCCGGTAGCGGGCCACCGGCACCCCGAGGACACCGGCGGCGATGCGGTGGTCGCGGATGGCGTTCATGGCCCGCCCGGGGCGGCCGCGCAGCACGCCCCGCGCGAACAGGCCGCAGACGAGGGTGAGGGCGAGGCCGAGGTACCAGAGCTTCTCCGCGGAGCCGAACGGCACGTTCGCGACGGTCAGCTCGCTCTCGTCGAAGGTGAGGCCGAACAGGCTCATGGCGGGCACGTCGCGGCCGTTGGCGCCGCCGGTCAGGTCCTCGGCGTTGAACAGGACGTGCTGACCGATGAAGATCAGGGCGATCGTCGCGATGCCGAGGTACGCGCCCTTGAGACGGCCCGCGATGGGGCTGAACAGCCCGCCCGCGGCGCCGGCCACGAGCACGGCGACCACGGCGGCGAGCCAGGGCGGCAGGCCGATGCCGCTGATCTCCTGGCCCCGCTCCCCCGCGAACACGCAGTAGGCGTAGGCGCCGACGGCGAGGAAGAAGGCGTGGCCCATGGAGAGCTGGCCGGTGGCGCCGGTGAGGAGGTTGAGGCCGATCGCGCCGATGGCGGCGGCCATGGCGAACAGCCCGGCCTGGAGCCAGAAGCGGTCGAGGTAGAAGGGGAACGCGAGGAGCAGCAGCGCGCCGACGACGATCACGTACGGGCGGGGGCGGCTGAGCAGCGTCCTGGGTGGACTCTTCGTCGCCGTACGGGAGGTGGCCGGGTCGGCCTGGGCGGTGAGGGCGTCAGACACGGGCGAGCTCCTTGGTGCCGAAGAGCCCGGAGGGGCGCAGCAGGAGGATGGCCGTCATCACGAGGTAGGGCGCGAGGTCGCCCAGTCCACGCCCCATGAAGGCGAGTTCGCTCTGGTAGCCGGTGGCGAGGGACTCGGTGACGCCGACGACGAGACCGCCGACGAGCGCCCCGGTCGTGGAGTCGAGGCCGCCGAGGATGGCCGCGGGGAAGGCCTTCAGGGCCGCGAGGGACGTGGCCCGTTCGAGGCCGGGGGTCGGGAACACGCACAGGAACAGGGCGGCGACGGCGGCGAGCCCGCCGGCGACGGCCCACGCCCCGAGCGACACCCGGCCGAGGCGTACGCCCATGAGCGCGGCGGTCTCGGAGCTCTCGGCGGCGGCGCGCATCGCGACACCCCACGACGTGTACCGGAAGACCAGCAGGAAGCCGGTGATGAGCAGGGCGGCGGCCACGAACGCGGCGATCCGGGTGTGGGCGATGGAGATCCCGCCGACGGTGAGCACGGCGTCGCCCCACGGGTCGCCCATGGTGAGGACGTCGGTGCCGAGGCGGCGGGTCAGCTCGGTGGTGAGCAGGATGTCGACGCCGATGGTGACGATGGCGAGGACGCTGTGGTCGTGGCCGCGGTAGCGCCGCATGACGAAGAACTCGACGGCGGCGCCGACGACCGCGGCGGCGGCGATGCCGACGCCGAGCGCGGGCCAGAAGCCGAGCTCCTCGTGGAGCGAGGCCGTGACGTAGCCGCCGGCGAGCAGCAGCGACGCGTGGGCGAAGTTGACGACTTCGGTCGCCCGGAAGATGACGACGAAGCCGAGGGCGATGAGGGCGTAGACGGAGCCCAGCGAGACGCCGTTGAGGAACAGTTCGAGGAAGGTGGTCATGGGGTGGCCTCTTCGTTCGTGTCACCCGTGTCGGGTGTGCCCAGGTACGCCTGGATCACCGCCGGGTCGTTCTGGACGCGGGACGGGGGCCCTGCCGCGATGCGGCGGCCGAAGTCGAGGACGGTGACCTCGTCGGCGAGCCGCATGACGACGCCCATGTCGTGCTCCACCAGGACGATGGAGATGCCGAGGCTGTCGCGGACGCCGGCGATGACGGCGGCGGTGCGGCGGCGTTCGTCGGCGGTCATGCCGGCGACGGGTTCGTCGAGCAGCAGAACGCTGGGCTCCATGCACAGGGCCCGCGCGAGTTCGGCGAGCTTCTGGAGTCCGTACGGCAACGCGCCGGTCGGCGTGTCGAGTTGGTCGCCGATGCCGACGAACTCGGCGATCTCACGGACCCGTTCGCGGTGGGCCCGCTCCTCGCGGACGGCCGACGGCAGCCGCAGGCCCGCCGTGACGAATCCGCTGCGGGTGAGCCGGTGGCGGCCGAGCAGCAGGCTGTCGGCGACGGTGGTGCGCGGCGGCAGGGCGAGGTTCTGGAAGGTGCGGGCGACGCCGAGCGCGGCGATGCGGTGCGGAGGCAGGCCGGTCAGCTCGCGCGTGCCCAGGTGGACGGTGCCGGAGGTGGCGCGGTAGACGCCGGACAGCACGTTGAAGGTGGTGGACTTGCCGGCGCCGTTCGGGCCGATGACGGCGTGCACGGTGCCGGGTTCGACGGTGAGACTGATGCCGTCGAGGGCGGTCAGTCCGGCGAACCGCACGGTCAGGTCCTCGACGCGCAGCGGCAGTACGTCGGTCGCGGTGGCGGTGGTCATCGGGTTCCTCCCCAGCGCCGCAGGGCCGGTGCGTGGGCAGCGCCACCGGAGGCGTCCGCCGCGGCCGTCTCGTCGACGACGCCGAGGTAGCGCCGGCGCACCTCGTCGGACCCGGCGAGCTCGTCGGCGGGGCCGTGCAGGGTGATCTCGCCGACCTCCAGGACGTACGCGTGCGAGGCGAGCCGCAGGGCGAGCGCCGCGTTCTGCTCCACGAGCAGGACGGAGACGCCCTGGGCGTTGATCTCGCGGACGGTGTCGGCGATGCGGGCCGCCATCAGCGGTGCGAGGCCCAGGGACGGTTCGTCCAGGAGCAGCAGCCGCGGCCCCGCCATCAGGGCGCGCCCGACGGCCAGCATCTGCTGCTCGCCGCCGGACAGCAGTCCGGCCCGCTGGTGCGCGCGGTCGGCGAGCACCGGGAACAGCTCGTGGACGCGGCGCAGCGCGGCGGCCTTGTCGGCGCGCGAGCCGGTCGAGCCGAGCGCTCCCGCGCGCAGGTTGTCGGCGACGGTCATCCGGGCGAACACCTGCCGTCCCTCGGGGACTTGGCAGATCCCCGCGCCGACGACCCGGTCGGCGCTCAGACCGCTGGTGCGGCGGCCGCCGAACCGTACCTCGCCGGACGTCACCGTCCCGCCGTGGAAATTGAGCGTCCGCGAGACGGCGCGCAGCAGCGTCGACTTGCCGGCGCCGTTGCCGCCGAGCACGGCGACGACGGCACCGGCCGGCACCTCCAGCGTCACGCCGCGCAGCGCGCGTACGGGCCCGTAGCCGACCGACACGTCGTCGACGGCGAGCCCCTCACCTAGAGCCCCTTGTGCTTCGGTCACTGTCCGGGTCCTCCCCTGGGCTGATGGCGTCACGACAGCACCGCGCGAGCGGCCCGTCCACGGGCGGCCCGGGAATCGCTGCGCGGGCCCAGCGCCCGAGCGGGTCGGTTGTGCCCGCGCACAAGACCGCGTGTCAGGGGCCTGCCGGGGAGCGGCTCGGGGTGGCATCCTCCGCACAGGCAGAAGAGTCCTTTGCCGTCGCTTTACGGGACGTTGGGGAGGGGCGATGGGCGGGCGCAGGCATCGCACGGAGCAGGACTGGAAGCTCCTCAAGGAGGCGTGCGCCAGTCTTCTCGAGCGGATTCCGGAGCTGGTGGACGAACATCTGCGGCAGTTGTTCGCGTACTCGGACGTGTACGCGCGGGTGCTGCCGTACGACGCGCAGTGGCGGGAGGCCGAGGAGGCGATCCGGATCGGCGTCGAGACGATCTCGGCGCCCCGGGACTCGCCGCGCAGGGATCTGGAGTACGCGGAGGACGCGGGCCGGCGTCGGGCGAGCCAGGGGCTGCCCCTCGACCTGCTCGTCCACGCGTACCGCAACGCGGGCTATCTGGTCTGGGACGCCCTGATGGAGAGCGCGGGCGGCGAACCGGCCCGGCTCTCGGCGCTGATGCGGTCGGCGACGATGGTGTGGGCGGCGGTGGACGCGCAGGCCGAGGCGGCCTCGGAGGCGTACCGGGCGACGGAGCTCGAACTGCGTCGCCGTACCGACGAGCAGATGCAGGCGCTCCTCGACGCGCTCCTGGAGGGCCGTCCCGCGCCGGGCCTCGCGCCGCGCGCGGCGGCCGGTCTCGATCTGCCGGAGCACGGCCCGTATGCGGTCGTGGTGCTGCGGGTGGAGCGGCGGGACGGGCGTGAGGCGTTCCACCGGCGCATCCAGGACCCGGGGTTCCGGTTCGTCTGGCGGATGCGGGCGGACTGCGAGGTGGGTGTGGTGGCGCTCGGCGAGGACCGCACGCTGGACGATCTGGCGGCGGTCCTCGACGGGCGGTGCCCGGGTCCCGGCGGGCTCAGTCCGGTGGTCACGGGTCTCGCGGAGCTGGGCCACGCCCGTCGGCTGGCCGAACTCGCCCTGCGCACCTGCCCACCGGACACGACCGGCGTCGTCCGCCTCGACCACCGGATGCCGACGGCCCTCGTGGTCAGCCAGCCGGACCTGGCGCAGCGCCTGGTCTCGGGTGTCTTCGGTGAACTCCTCTCCCTCGAACCGGCCGACCGGGCCGTGCTGTTGGAGACCCTGGACGCGTGGCTGGCGTGCGAGGGCTCGGCGGGCCGGGCGGCGGGGCGTCTCTACTGTCACCGCAACACGGTCTTCAACCGGCTGCGCCGCCTGGAGCAGTTGACGTCACGGTCGCTGTCGCGGCCCCGGGACCTGATGGAGATGACCCTGGCCCTCGACGCGTACCGGCTCTCAACCGGCTGAGGCCACCGGTCTGCGCAGCAGCGCGGTCAGCAGGATCGGCACGCCGTACGTCGCCGCGTCCGCGGCCTGTGCCGCCATGGGCCGCACCTCGATCTCCTCCGGGGCCACCTCGGCGAACAGGTACCGCAGTTCGTCGGGCGTGAAGGCGAGTCCGCCCTCCAGGTCGCCGGTGCGGTACAGCTGGGCGTCCGGGGTGCGTGAGCCCTCCGCGCCGGCGGCGAAGCAGACCAGGCCGAACCGGCCGCCCGGGGCGAGGACCCGGTCGAGGAGGGCGAGGTAGCTCAGGCGGCGGTGCGGCGGGAGGTGGTGCAGGCACCCGGAGTCGTAGACCAGGTCGTAGGCGCCGTCAGGGAGGTGGGCCGTGAAGATGTCGCCCTGGTGGAACCGCACGTCGACGCCTGCCGCGGCGGCACGCTCCCGGCCCCAGGCGACGGCGGTGGCGGACAGGTCGACGGCGTCCACGTCGAAGCCGTGCCGGGCCAGGTGGACAGCGTTGCGGCCCGGACCGCAGCCGAGGTCCAACGCGCGGCCGCCCGGCGGTACGCGGCCGCTCTCCAGGTGACCGGCCAGGTTCTCGTCGGGCTTGTCGACGAAGAAGGGCACGTCGCGGTCCCGGTTCTCGTAGAACCGGTCCCACCAGTCGGCTCCGCCGCCGGGCCCGGCGAAGACGCCGTCGAGGAGGTCGAGGAGGTCGTCCGGGGTGCGGATGCTGCGGTTCAACGGGGACTCCTTCTCGCCGTGGGAGCGCCTGGTCGCAGGCTGCGGCTGGGACGTGGCTGGTCGCGCCGTTCCCGGCGCCCCTGAGACGCGGGCGCCGCGCGCCGCATATCCCCGACGAGGGCTCAGCGGCGCAGCCGCAGGCCCTCCGGGGCACGGGGAACGGCGCGACCGGCCGCGACGCCGTCGCACCCGCCACCGAACCGACCGCGCCGACTGCCCGGCGGCGCGGCGGCGGGTCCGCTCAGGCCGACAGGAAATCCGCGCCGATACGCGCGGCCACGTCCTCAAGGATCGGCCCCGCCTCGGCGATGCAGCGCGCCACATCCGGCTCCACGTCCGTCAGGGCGTACGCGCGGCGGATCCCGGCCCGCCCCAGGTCCAGCGGCGCGAGCGCCAGACGCCCGCAGACCGCGATGACCTCGACGCCCGCGGCCCGCGCCGCCGCGGCGACACCGGCCGGTGCCTTGCCGTGCAGCGTCTGCTCGTCCAGCGAGCCCTCACCGGTGATCACCAGCGTGGCCCGTGCCAGGGCCGGCGCGAATCCCAGGACGTCGAGCATGACCTCGATACCGGGCCGGAAACTCGCGCCGAGGCCGACCAGCGCCCCGAACCCGATACCGCCCGCGGCCCCCGCCCCCGGCGACTGCGCGTACTCCAGGGCCTGGGGTCCGACCGACTCGCCGAGCACCTTCGCGAAGTGGGCGAGCGCGGCGTCCAGCTCGGCCACGTCCTCGGGCGTCGCCCCCTTCTGCGGGCCGTAGACCGCGGGGGCGCCCTTGGGCCCGGTGAGCGGGTTGTCGACGTCGCTGGCGAGGACGATCTCCACGTCGGCGAGGCGCGGGTCGAGCCCGGACAGGTCGGCGGAGGCCACCGTCGCGAGAGGTCCGCCGCCGGGCCCGACGGGCGTGCCGTCCGCGTCCAGGAACCGCGCGCCGAGCGCGGAGAGCATGCCCGCGCCGCCGTCCGTCGTGGCGCTGCCGCCGACGCCGAAGACGATCGAGCGGGCGCCCGCGTCGAGCGCGGCCGCGATGACCTCACCGGAGCCGTACGTCGTCGAGGTGAGCGGGGCGAAGACGCCCTCGGGGAGGAGCTGGAGGCCGGACGCCTCCGCCATCTCCACGACGGCCGTGCCCTCGCGCAGCGCGTACGCGGCGGTGACCGGCTCGCCCAGCGGCCCCGTCACCCGCACCTCGCGGCGCTCGAACCCGGCCGCGACCGCCGCCGCGACGGTGCCGTCGCCGCCGTCCGCGACGGGCACGGACTCGACCGTGACCTCGGGCGCGACCCGGTGCAGACCCGCCGTCACCCGCTGTGCGACCTGCACCGCGGTGAGCGAGCCCTTGAACTTGTCCGCCGCGATCAACACGTGCCGCGCGGCCTGTGCAGCGTCCGCCACCTTGCTCCCCTTGCTCTTTCGCGCCTTGCTCGCGTCAAGGCAGTCGCGCCGCTGCGACCTTAACCGCAGGAGGGGCCCGCTGCCCATGGCCGTCCGCCTCGCGGGACGGCGTGCCCAGCGGATAAATGCCGCTATTCCCATCCATAGTGTGTCGGCATGAGCACGGAAACGATCGATCACCCGGTCCATGACGAGAGCCCGCCGGACGACTCCCCCGACCTCGTCGTGGTCGGCACCGGCGTCGTCGCGGTTCTCGCGGTCGTCGCCTGGGCGGCCCTCGGCCAGGACTCCTTCGACCGCGCGTCGAGCACGGCCCTGTCCTGGGTCCTCGCCAACTTCGCCTGGCTGTTCGTGATCGCCGCCGATGTCTTCCTCGTCCTGTGCGTGATCATCGCCCTCAGCCGCTTCGGCCGTATCCGGCTGGGCGCCGACGACTCCGAGCCGGAGTTCACCAACCTCGCCTGGATCGCGATGATGTTCAGCGCGGGCATGGGCATCGGGTTGATGTTCTACGGGGTCGGGGAGCCGCTCACCCACTACCTCAACCCGCCCCCGGCGGGCGGCGCGCAGCCCCGTACGGGCGGCTCGGCGCTGGTGGCGATGGAGTACTCGTTCTTCCACTGGACGCTGACGCCGTGGGCGATCTACGGCATCGCGGGGCTCGCGCTCGCGTACGCGGGGTTCCGCAAGGGCCGTGGCAACCGGCTGAGTTCGGTGTTCGTGCCGCTGATCGGCGCGCGCCGGGCGGCGGGCCGGCCGGGCCGGGTCATCGACCTGCTCGCCGTGTTCGCGACGGTCTTCGGGACGGCGACGAGTCTGGGGGTGGGCGCGCTCCAGGTCGCCACGGGCCTTGAGCTCACGACCGGGGTCGACAACACCACGACCACCCAGCTGGTCATCATCGTGGCGCTGGGCGCGGCCTTCGTCGGCTCGGCGTTCTCCGGACTGCACAAGGGCGTGAAGTGGCTGAGCACCATGAACATCGTGCTCGCCGCGTGCCTGATGCTGTTCGTGTTCGTGCTCGGCCCGACCGTGTACATCCTGGACGTGATCCCGGCGAGCGTCGGCGGCTACCTCAGCGATCTGCTGCCGATGGCGTCGCGCACCGGCGCGTTCACGGACCCCGACTGGCTGGGCTCGTGGACGATCTTCTACTGGGCGTGGTGGCTGTCGTGGGCGCCGTTCGTGGGGACGTTCATCGCGCGGATCTCGCGCGGGCGCCGAATCCGTGAGTTCCTCGTCGGCGTGCTGCTCGTGCCGAGCGGGGCGACCGCCGTGTGGTTCTGCGTGATGGGCGGCACCGGCATCCGCCTGGACGCGACCGGGAAGGTCGACATGTCGGCGAAGGTCTCGGAGGGCGCGGAGTCCTCCTTGTTCGCGATGCTCGACGCGCTGCCGATCGGCACGGTCACGTCGTGGATCGCGATGATCCTCGTCATGACGTACTTCGTCACGAGCGCCGACTCGGCGTCCCTGGTGATGGGTTCGCTGACCAGCCGGGGCGCGCTGCACCCGCGGACCTGGCTCGTGGTGACGTGGGGCGTGCTGATGGCGGCGGTCGCGGCGGTGCTCCTGGTGGCGGGCGGGCTCGACTCCTTGCAGAGCGCGACCATCCTCGTCGCCCTCCCCTTCGTCGTGGTGATGCTGGCGCTGTGCTGGGCGCTCCTGAAGGAGCTGCGCGAGGACCCGGGCGCGGGACCGGCGCGCGGGCACGCGCTGCACGGCCTGCGGGACGCGGTCCGGACGATGGTCGGCGACGCGATCACCGAGCGGACGCCGGGCGCGACCCGCCACCAGCGGTTGCGCCGTATCGCGAACTCCCGTAATCAGGACGACAGTTGATGTACGGAAGCGGGTAGACCGGACTCATGACGCCTACGAGCCCACAGCTCACCGAAAAGGTCCTCGCCGACCGGGTGCTCGGCGGCTGGCTCGGCCGGATCGCGGGCAACATGCTCGGCAAGCCGGTCGAGCGGGGCGAGGTCTGGACCCGCGAGCGCATCGACCGATACCTGCGGCAGGCCGAGGCCCTGCCGCTGACCGACTATCTCCCCGAACCCCCGTCGGAAGAAGTGGAGTTGGCGCTGCGTCCGGAGTGGCGCCGCTGTGTCCGCGGCCGTATCCACGGCAGTTGCCGTGACGACGACGTGGACTACGCGGTGCTCGGCCTGCACCTCCTGGAGACGCACGGGTTCACCTTCACGACGGAGCAGGTCGGCGAGTTGTGGCTGCTGCGGCTGCCGTACCTCCAGACGTTCACGGCCGAGCGGGCGGCCTACCGCAATCTGGCGAACGGCCTGAAGCCGCCGCTCACGGCGACGTACGACAACCCGTACCAGGAGTGGATCGGCGCGCTGATCCGCGCGGACGTCTTCGGCTGGACGTGTCCGGGCGTCCCGCGCCGCGCCGCGTCCCTGGCCCGGCGCGACGCGGTCCTGACGCACACCGGCAACGGCGTCTACGGGGCGATGTGGGCGGCCGCCCTGGTGTCGGCGGCCTTCACGGCGCCGACGCCGCGGGCCGCCCTCGACACGGCCCTCACCGTGATCCCGGCGAGCAGCCGCCTGGCGCGCGTCGTACGCCGCACGGTCTCCCTCCACGAATCGCGCCTCACCTGGGAGGAGACCCTCGCCACGATCGAGGAGGAGACCGGGGGCCTCGGCTGGATCCACACCGTCCCGAACGCCGCGGTGATCACGGCCGGACTCCTGTACGGCGACGGGGACTTCACCCGCACGGTGACGCTGACGGTCCGCGGCGGCCTGGACACCGACTCGAACGGGGCGACGGCCGGTTCGGTCGCCGGTGTGCTGTGCGGGGCGGCGGAGCTCCCCCCGCAGTGGACGGAGCCGCTGGAGGACCGGGTGCGCAGCGCGGTCTTCGGTTTCGACGGCGTACGGATCAGCGAACTCGCGGCGCGGACCGCCCGACTGGTGGAGATCTGACCCGGGTCACCACCGCCGCGACCGGCACCGCAGGGGCGCGGCCCCGGCCTCGTTAGGGTGGGGCGATGACCCTCGTCGACTACGCCACCTACATCGCCGGGCTTCCCCGTGTCCTGGCCGGTGCCGCCGCCCTGTTCCGTGACGACGAGGGCCGCGTGCTGCTCGTCGAGCCGAACTACCGGGAGGGCTGGGCGCTGCCCGGCGGGACCGTGGAGTCGGACGCGGGCGAGACACCGCGACAGGGCGCGCGACGCGAGACGCTGGAGGAGATCGGGCTCGACGTCCGTCTGGGCCGGCTGCTCGCCGTGGACTGGGTGCCCGGCACCGCACGGCCGCCGCTCGTGGCCTACCTCTACGACGGCGGCGTGCTGGGCGCCGAGCGGATCGCGGCGATCCGGCTCCAGGAGGAGGAGCTGCTGTCGTGGCGGTTCGTGGCCCGCGCCGACCTGCCCGCCCATCTGCCCGGCGCCCTCGGCGGCCGGGTCCTGGCCGCGCTGGACGCGCTCACCGCGGGCACGGGCCCCGTGGAGCTGGAGAACGGCACGCCCGTCGCCTGACCTTGCCCCACCTGCGCCTTCTCGGACGAACCTCTGAGCCCGTACGCGCCATCCTGGACATCTACGCGCGTTGACAAACTCGTGTGGCGCCGGGTGAGCTTTGCGTGGACAGTTTTCCCCACCGGAGCAAAGGGGCTCGAACCGTGACCAGGAAGATCATCCTCGACTGCGACCCGGGGCACGACGACGCCATCGCGCTGCTGCTCGCGCACGGCAACCCGGACATCGACCTGGTCGCGGTGACCACCGTGGTCGGGAACCAGACCCTGGAGAAGGTCACCCGCAACGCGCTCTCCGTGGCGGCGATCGCCGGGATCACCGGCGTGCCCTTCGCCGCGGGCTGCCCGCGGCCGCTGGTCCGCGCGATCGAGAACGCGCCGGAGATCCACGGCGACTCCGGCCTCGACGGACCCGACCTGCCCGAGCCGGCCATCGAGCTCGACGGCCGGCACGCCGTCGACCTCATCATCGACACCGTGATGGCCCACGCGCCGGGCGAGATCACCCTCGTACCGACGGCCGGTCTCACCAACATCGCCCTCGCCGCCCGCAAGGAGCCCCGCATCGTCGAGCGGGTCCGCGAGGTCGTCCTGATGGGCGGCGGCTTCCACGAGGGCAACTGGAGCCCGGTCGCCGAGTTCAACATCGTGATCGACCCGGAGGCGGCCCACATCGTCTTCAACGAGTCGTGGCCGGTCACCATGGTCGGGCTCGACCTCACCCACCAGGCGCTCGCCACCCCCGCCGTCGAGGAGAGGATCGCGGCCGTCGGCACGAAGCCCGCCCGCTTCGTCCTCGAACTGCTCGACTTCTTCCGCGAGGCCTACCGCGAGAACCAGGGCTTCGAGCACCCGCCCGTGCACGACCCGTGCGCCGTCGCGTACGTCATCGACCCGGGCGTCATGACCGTACGCAAGGCACCCGTCGACATCGAGCTGCGCGGCGCGCTGACCCTCGGCATGACCGTGACCGACCTGCGCTCCCCCGCGCCCGCCGACTGTCACACCCAGGTCGCCGTCGACCTGGACCACGACCGCTTCTGGGGCCTCGTCGTGGACGCGCTCGTACGGATCGGCGAGACCGGGGTGAGCACCGCATGAACCTCGCCGCCTCCCCCCACACCCCGGCCGGCGACCCCCGCGCGGGACGTCCGGCCAGGGTCGGCGCCCTCATGGTCGCGCTGCTCGCGGCCAGCTTCGCCTTCCAGCTCAACGCGTCGATGCTCAGCCCGGCGCTCGCCACGATGGCCGACGAACTGCACACCACGTCGTCGGCGATCGGTGTCACCCAGACGGCCTTCTTCACGGCCGCCGCGCTCTTCTCGCTGTTCCTGCCGCGTCTCGGCGACCTGATCGGCCGCCGCAAGGTGCTCACCACGATGATGGTCCTGATGGCCGTCGGGTGTGTGATCGCGGCGCTGGCCGGGTCCGTCGGCATGCTCGCCGTCGGCCGGATCGTCCAGGGCGCCTCGGGTCCGACGATCCCGCTCGCGCTCATCATGCTGCGCGTCGAGGTCCCCGATCCGAAGAAGTACGGCACGCTCCTCGGCATCGTCACCGCGGTCAACGGCGGTATCGCGGGCGTCGACTCGTTCGCGGGCGGTTCGCTGGCCGAGCACCACGGCTACGCCTCGATCTTCTGGGTCATGACGGCCTTCGCGCTGGTCGCCGCCGTCCTCGTACGGTTCCTCGCGCCCGAGTCGCGGGCGGACGAGCGGCCGCCGATGGACTGGCCCGGCGTCGTGCTCCTGGTCGTCTCGGTGGGCGCGCTGCTCATCGCGTTCAACGAGGCGGGCAAGCTCGCCGACGCGAACTGGGCGCTGGCGATCGGTCTGATCGTCCTCGCCGCGCTCGCCTTCTGGGCGTTCTGGCGGATGGAGACCCGCGCCAAGCACCCGCTGGTCACCACGCATCTGCTCAAGCGCCGCGCCACCTGGTCGATCCTGCTGTCGACGATGCTCACCATGACCGGCGTCTTCGCGATCATGAACGGTCTGCTGCCGGGCTTCGCCCAGGACACCGCGGTCGGTCTCGGCCTCGGCGCCGAGGGCGCCACCTGGTGGACGCTGACCCCGTACGCCCTCGCCGGTCTCGCCATGGGCCCCGTCTCCGGGCGACTCGCGGCGACCTTCGGCTACGGCCGCATCCTGCGCATCGGCCTGATCGCCACCGCCGCCGCCACGGTCCTCGCCCTGCTGACGCTCCAGACCGACTCCTCGGGCCTGCTGCTCACCGTCTCGATCCTGCTCGGTGTGACGTACGCGGGCACGGTCAACATCATGCTCAACGGCCTCGGCATCCTGCTCTCCCCGGACGAGAACCCCGGCTTCCTGCCGGGGCTCAACGCCGGCTGCTTCAACCTCGGCGCGGGACTGAGCTTCGTCGTCCTGTACGCGGCCATGGACGCGGTCGCCCCGGCCGACGGTTCGTCGGTCGGCGGGTACAGCGCGGGTGTCGTGGCGGGTCTCGTACTCATCGTCGCGGCCCTGTTCACGTCGATGCTCATTCCGAAACCGGTGGACGCGGAGGAGGCTGCCTGACCTACCGTTGAGGTCATGACTCTCGTCGCGATCCTCACCGGTGCCGGTGTCAGCACAGACTCAGGGATTCCTGACTACCGCGGCCCGAGCGGGGTGTGGACCAAGGATCCCGACGCCGAGAAACTCGTCACGTACGAGTACTACATGAACGATCCGGAGATCCGGCGCCGCGCCTGGCAGGTGCGGCGCCGCAACCGCACGCTGACCGCCGAGCCGAACGCGGCGCACCGCGCCATCGCGGACCTGTCGGCGGCCGGGGTGGCGGTACGGGTCCTCACGCAGAACGTGGACGGGCTGCACCAGCTCGCCGGTCTGCCGGCCCGCAAGGTGCTCGAACTGCACGGCTCCGCGCGGAAGTTCATCTGCACGCAGTGCGGGGAGCGCGGGCCCATGGAGACGGCGCTCGCCCGCGTCGACGCGGGCGAGGACGACCCGGACTGCCTGAGCTGCGGTGGCATTCTCAAGTCGACGACGGTGATGTTCGGCGAGCACCTCGACCCGGTGGTGCTCGGCGAGGCCGTGTCGATCACCAAGGCCTGCCAGGTGTTCTTCGCGGTCGGCTCCAGCCTCCAGGTGCAGCCGGCTGCGGGCCTGGCCGGACTCGCCCCGCAGCACGGCGCCCGGCTGGTCGTGGTGAACGCGGAGCCGACCCCGTACGACGAACTGGCCGACGAGGTCGTCCGCGAACCGATCGGCACGGCGCTGCCGCGACTTCTGGAGGAGCTCGTCGTCGCCTAGGGGCCTGTCCGGCGGATCAGGTCGCGGGTCGGGTGGCCCGTACCCTTCCGCGTCCGCGACACGATCCGCCGGACAGGCCCTACGGCCTGTCCGCTCAGAAGAGGGCGGTGCCGCGCTCGAAGTCGAGCAGGCGCCGCTTGCGGTCGAGGCCGCCGCCGTAGCCGGTGAGGCTGCCGTTCGCCCCGATGACACGGTGGCAGGGGACGATCACGCCGACCGGGTTCTTGCCGTTGGCGAGGCCGACGGCGCGGGACGCGGCGGGCTTGCCGAGGGCTTCGGCGAGTTCGCCGTAGGTCCGCGTCTGCCCGTACGGGATCTGCTGGAGCCGGCGCCACACGGACTGCTGGAAGGCGGTGCCGTGCAGGTGCAGCGGCAGGTCGAACACAGTCAACTCGCCCTGGAAATAGGCGTGCAGCTGGTCGACGGCGGCGCCGAAGGGGCGGTCGTCGCGCTCCCCGAACGTCTCCTCGGCGGGGCGGTGGCGCTGGTCGGTCATGTAGAGGCCGGACAGGGTGCCGTCGGTGGCGACGAGCGTGAGGGGACCGTAGGGGCTGTCGATGATCGTGTGCTGGATGCGCGTGGGCATGGCTCGGATTCCTTACACAGGGTCTGGCGGCGGTTCCCGCGCCGGTTCCTGTATCGGTTTCTGTATCGGTTTCTGCGACTGTTTCTGCGTCTGCTCGCGCGTCGTTGCCGGCGCGGGTCCTACGCCGGGAGGACGTTGATCGGGTGGTCGTCGGTGGCCCAGAGGTACTGGGTCGCGTACGCCCGCCAGGGGCGCCAGGCCGCCGCGCGTGCGGTGAGCGCGGCCGGGGTGTGCGGCAGCCCCAACTCCTGTGCGGCGCGCCGCATCCCGAGGTCGGTGGGCAGGAAGGCGTCCGGGTCGCCGAGGGCGCGCATGGCGATGGCCTCGATGGTCCAGGGGCCGAATCCGGGCAGCTCGGCGAGCCGGACCCGGGTCTCCTCCCAGTCGGACTCGGGGCCCAACGTCAGCGCCCCGTCGGCGAGTCGGCGTACGAGGGTGAGCAGGGTGGTGCGGCGGCTGCGGGGCAGCGCGAGGGACTCGGGGTCGAGGTCCGCCAGGGCGTGCGCCCCGGGGAAGAGGTGGGTGAGGCCGCCCTCCGGGTCCTCGACCGGGTCGCCGTGGGCGAGGACGAGCCGGGCGGCGTGGGTGCGGGCGGCCGCGGTGGAGACCTGCTGGCCGAGCACGGCCCGTACGGCGAACTCGGCCTCGTCGACGGTGCGCGGCACCCGGCGCCCCGGCGCCTTGTCCACCAGCGGCGCGAGCAGCGGATCGGTGCGCAGCCGGTCGTCCACGGCCACCGGGTCGGCGTCGAGGTCGAGCAGGCGGCGGCAGCGGCTGATGGCGACGGTCAGATCGCGCTGGTCGGTGAGGATCAGCCGGCAGCCGATGAACTCGGGGCCGGGGGTGAGCGCCACGATGCCGTGCCCGTACGGGAGCCGGAGCGTGCGGCGGTACGCGCCGTCGCGCCACTCCTCGACGCCGGGTACGGCGGTGGCGGCGAGGTGTCCGAAGAGGTTGTCGGGGGTGAGCGGGGCGCGGAACGGGAGGCGGAGCGTGATCGCTCCGGGCGCCGCGGTGCGGCCCTGGGGCGCGCGGGTGCGCAGTTCGCTCGGGGAGAGGGCGAAGACCTCGCGGACGGTGTCGTTGAAGGTGCGGATGGAGGCGAACCCGGCGGCGAACGCCACGTCCGCCATGGGCAGTCCGGTCGTCTCGATGAGCAGGCGGGCGGTCTGGGCGCGCTGCGCGCGGGCCAGGGCGAGAGGCCCGGCGCCCAGCTCGGCGAGCAGCTGCCGTTCGATCTGGCGCTCGCTGTAGCCGAGCCTGCGGGCGAGGCCGGGGACGCCGTCACGGTCCACGACGCCGTCACCGATCAGACGCATGGCGCGGGCGGTGAGGTCGGCCCGCTGGTTCCACTCGGGGGAGCCGGGGCTGGTGTCGGGCCGGCAGCGCTTGCAGGCGCGGAACCCGGCCTGCTGGCAGGCGGCGGCGCTCGGGTAGAACACCATGTTCCGCGGCTTGGGCGGCACGACGGGGCAGCCGGGCCTGCAATAGATGCGGGTGGTCAGGACGGCGGTGAAGAAGACGCCGTCGAACCGGGTGTCCTTGGCCTGGACCGCCCGGACGCAGCGCTCGGTGTCGGTGTGCATGGCGGCGGTTCCCGCGCGGCTGACGGGGACCGCTCCGGTCCCCTTCTCGATCGCCTTCTCTGTGGGCATGTATCCAGCATCGGGCATGGTGAGTGGCCTGGCTGGCGAGAATCCGACAT
Organism: Streptomyces sp. Q6; assembly: GCF_036967205.1. Classification (NCBI taxonomy): domain Bacteria; kingdom Bacillati; phylum Actinomycetota; class Actinomycetes; order Kitasatosporales; family Streptomycetaceae; genus Streptomyces; species Streptomyces citrinus. The sequence continues at coordinate 6,981,346 of NZ_CP146022.1, read as the reverse complement.
CGACCTTCAGGCGCCGGGTTCCCCCAGGTGCGCGGCGAACGCGGCCCGCGCGGACTCGTCGAAGACCACGAAGCGCACCTCCTCCACGCACGTGCTCCGCGTCGCGCGTACCGTCTCGACGGCGATCCGGGCGCCGTCGTCCAGCGGCCATCCGTAGATCCCGGTCGAGATCGCGGGGAAGGCGACGGTACGGGCGCCCAGCTCGTCGGCCACGCGCAGCGACTCGCGGTAGCAGGACGCGAGGAGTTCGGAGCGGTCCTCGGTGGCGGACCAGCGGGGGCCGACGGTGTGGATGACGTGGTGTGCGGGGAGCCGGCCCGCGGTCGTCGCCACGGCCCGCCCGGTCGCGAGTCCCTTGCCGTAGTGAGAGGCGCGCAGCTTGCGGCACGCGGCGAGGATCTCGGGGCCGCCGCGCCGGTGGATCGCGCCGTCCACTCCCCCGCCGCCGAGCAGGGACGAGTTCGCCGCGTTGACGATCGCGTCCGCCCGCTGCTCGGTGATGTCGCCCTGGACCAGGACCGGTCGGGGAGCTGTCCGGTCGCTCATGACGAGGCCCGCAGCTTGCGCCAGACGGCCTTCGCCGCGTTGTGTCCCGACATGCCGTGGACGCCGGGGCCCGGCGGCGTGGACGACGAGCAGATGAAGACGGCCGGGTGCGGGGTGGTGTACGGGGACAGGGACAGCTTGGGGCGCAGCAGCAGTTGGAGACCGCTGGCGGCGCCCGAGGCGATGTCGCCGCCCACGTAGTTGGCGTTGCGGGAGGCGAGCTCGGGCGGGCCCGCCGTGGCGCGGGCGAGCACCAGGTCCCTGAACCCCGGGGCGAAGCGCTCCAGCTGGCGCTCGATGGCGTCCGTCAGGTCACCGTCCCAGCCGTTGGGCACATGACCGTACGCCCAGAACGTGTGCTTGCCCTCGGGTGCGCGCGTCGGGTCGGTGACGGTGGGCTGCACGGTGATGAGGAACGGCGACTCGGGCCCGCGGCCTTCGCGGGAGGCGGCGCGCAGCGCGGTGTCGATGTCGGAGCGGTAGGGACCCACCTGCACCGTGCCGGCCGAGCGGGCCTCCTTCGCCGTCCACGGCACGGGTCCGTCCAGTGCGTAGTCGACCTTGAAGACGCTCGCTCCGTAGCGGAAGCGGTCGTAGTAGCCCCCGAGCCCCGCGATCCGGGCGAGGGCCGTGGGCGAGGTGTCGAAGATGTAGGCGCGGGCGGGCGGCAGGTCGTCGAGCCGCTTGACCTCGAAGTCGGTGTGCACGGTGCCGCCGAGGTCCTTCAGGTACGCGGCGAGGGCGTCCGAGATCGACTGGGAGCCGCCGCGGGCGATCGGCCAGCCGCGCGCGTGCGCGGCGAGGGCGAAGACGAGGCCGATCGCGGTGGTCGCGAGGCCGCCGAGCGGGGCGATGACGTGGGCGACGAGTCCCGCGAACAGGGCGGGCGCCCGCTCGTCGCGGAAACGGCGCAACTGCCAGGTGGCGGGCGGCAGTCCGAGGAGACCGAACCGGGCGAGGGTGACGGGGTCGCGGGGCAGCGCGCTCAGCGGCAGCGACATGAAGTCCCGTACGAGGGTGTCCCAGTGGGGCAGCAGCGGCTCGACGAGACGCCGGTAGGTGCCCGCGTCGCGCGGCCCGAACGAGGCGGCGGTCTCGGCGACGGACCGGGACAGCACGGCGGCCGTGCCGTCGGGGAACGGGTGCGCCATGGGCAGGGCGGGCTGCACCCACGTGAGCCCGTACCGCTCCAGCGGCATGGCGCGGAACGCCGGGGAGTTGATCCCCAGGGGGTGCGAGGCCGCGCAGGGGTCGTGGCGGAAGCCGGGCAGCGTCAGCTCCTCGGTGCGCGACCCGCCGCCGACGGTGTCCTTCGCCTCGAACAGGGCCACGGAGAAACCCCGTCTGGCCAGTTCGACAGCGGCGGTCAGCCCGTTGGGCCCCGCTCCCACCACCACCGCATCGAGCATGGACGGCACCTTCGGACTCCTTCGTCAGCCGATGGCCACTGCTCCCACAGGATAGGCCCGGCCACCGACAGGGCCGGGGCGCGGGTGGGGGTGCGGCGGACGCGGGGCCGGTCCGGGCGGGCCGAGGCCCCCGGTCAGGCTCCGGCCGACAGCAGTCCGGCCACCCGGCGCGCCGTGGCCGCGTCGCGGGCCGCGGTGAACGGCAGGGCGTTGCCCCCGGTGATCGCGAAGGGGACGCCGGCGCGGGTGAGGTGCGCGCCGCCCGCCTCCTCGACGAGGAGCAGTCCGGCCGCGTGGTCCCAGGCCAGCTCCCAGCTGAACGCGACGGCGTCGAGGTCGCCGCGGGCCACGGCCAGGTACTCCAGGCCGGCCGAGCCGCAGGGGCGCGGTGCGACGCCGTCCGTGCGCAGGCCGAGCAGGGCGCGCTTCTGGTCGTCGGTGGTGTAGTCGGGGTGGGAGGTCGCGACGCGCAGGTCGGCGCCCGGCGTGGGGGAACCGGCGGGCAGCACCCGGCCGTCGAGCCGCGCTCCCCGTCCGCGGACGGCCACGGCGAACTCGTCGAGCGCGGGCGCGTACGTCCACGAGGCGACGACGACTCCGTCGAGGGCGAGGGCGACGAGGGTGCAGAAGCCGGGGTCGCCGTGGACGAACTGGCGGGTGCCGTCGACCGGGTCGACGATCCAGACCGGGGCCGCCGCGCGTATCGCCTCGTACGTCGTCGGGTCCGCGGCGACGGCCTCCTCGCCGACGACGCAGGAGCCGGGCAGCAGGGCGGCCAGCTCGCGCGTGAGGTACTCCTCGGCGCGCTTGTCGGCGACGGTGACGAGGTCGTGCGGGGCGCTCTTCTCCTCGATCTCGTGCGCGGCGAGCTGCCGGAAGCGGGGGGTGATCTCGGCGGCGGCCGCGGCGCGGACGACGCGCTCGACGTCGGCCACGAGCCGGTCGGTGACCTTGTGGTGCAGAAAGTCGTCGATGCTTTCCGTCGTTGTTTCGATCATGGCTCCATGAGAACACGCCCCACTGACATCGCGTACCGGCAGGGTGAACAGGGGGTGGAATCACCGTGAAATCGGTGATTCCACCCCTGGGGTGCCGTGGGCCGTCAGCGGCCGACGGCGTATCCCTGCATGCCCCGCGGGTTCGCCGCCGCCGACAGGACCCCGGTGCGCGGGTCACGGGCGACCGCGCACAGGCGCCCCTCGGACCAGGCGTCGCCCACGGTCACGTCGTGCCCGCGTCGGCGCAGCTCGGCGACGACGTCGGCGTCCATGCGGGACTCGACGGTGACGGAGCCCGGCCGCATGCCGCGCGGGAAGAAGGAACCGGGGAACGAGTCGTTGTGCCAGTTCGGGGCGTCGATGGCGCCCTGGAGGTCGAGCCCGCCGCGGACCTGGTCGCGCAGCGCCACGGCGAGGAAGAAGTGCACCTGCCACTGGTCCTGCTGGTCGCCGCCCGGGGTGCCGAAGGCCATGACCGGGACGCCGTCCTTCAGGGCGAGGGACGGGGTGAGGGTCGTACGGGGGCGGCGGCCCGGGGTGAGCGAGTTCGGCAGGTCCTCGTCGAGCCACGCCATCTGGAGCCGGGTGCCGAGCGGGAAGCCGAGCTCGGGGACGACCGGGTTGGACTGGAGCCAGCCGCCCGACGGGGTCGCGGCGACCATGTTGCCCCAGCGGTCGACGATGTCCAGGTGGCAGGTGTCGCCGCGGGTGAGTCCGTCCTCGCGCACGTCCGGCTCGCCGGGCACCGGGGAGGCCGGGCTCTTGGCGACGGTGGGCTCGCCCGCGCCCGCGACCCCCATGGCGTCGAAGCCGGGCGCTCCGGAGGCGACGGCGTGGGCGTGGGCGCTCAGGCGCGGCTCGCCGCCGAGCGGGCTGCCGGGGCGCAGCTCGTGCGACGCCTTCTCCGGGTCGATCAGCGTGCGGCGCGCCGCGTTGTAGTCGTCCGACAGCAGGGCGTCCACCGGGACGTCGGCCGCGTCGCCGTACCAGGCCTCCCGGTCGGCCATCGCGAGCTTGCAGCCCTCGATGAGGAGGTGCACGTAGTCGGCGGACCCGTAGGCGGGCAGTTCGGGCGGGAGCAGGGCGAGCTGCTGGAGGAAGGCGGGGCCCTGGCTCCAGCCGCCGGCCTTGCACAGCGTCCAGCCGTTCCACTCGTACGTCGCGGGCGCCTCGTAGCCGGCCTCCCAGGACGCGAGGTCCTCCAGGGTGAGCGTGCCGGTGTGCCGCTCGCCGCTGGTGTCCTTCGTGGGGCGCCCCGACTGCCGGACGAGCGCCTCGGCGATGAAGCCCTCGCGCCATATGCGGCGGGCCTCCTCGATCTGCGCGACACGGTCGCCGCCCACCTCTTCGGCCTCGGCCGTCAGCCGCTTCCAGGTGGCGGCGAGCTGCCGGTTGCGCAGCAGCTCACCGGGTTGCGGGGCCTTGCCGTCGACCAGGTAGACCTCGGCGGACGAGGGCCACTCGTCCTCGAAGAGCTCGCGTACGGTCTCGACGGTCTCACCGACGCGCTCGACGGGGGCGTGCCCGTCCTCGGCGTATCCGATCGCGTACTTGAGGACGTCGGCGAGGGTCTTTGTGCCGTGGTCCTTCAGAAGAAGCATCCAGGCGTCGAAGGCGCCGGGCACGGCGGCGGCGAGCGGGCCGGTGCCGGGGACCAGGTCGAGTCCGAGTGACCGGTAGTGCGCGACGGTGGCACCGGCCGGGGCCACGCCCTGTCCGCACAGCACCCGCACCTCGCCGCCGGCCGGGGCGAGGATGATCGGCACCTCGCCCGCGGGCCCGTTCAGGTGCGGCTCCACGACGTGCAGGACGAAGCCCGCGGCGACGGCGGCGTCGTAGGCGTTGCCGCCGTCCTCCAGGACCGCCATCGCGGACTGGGAGGCGAGGTAGTGCGTGGAGGACACCATGCCGAAGGTGCCCTGGAGGGTCGGCCGGGTGGTGAACAAGGAGGCTCCTAGCGGGTGGCGGTGCGGGTGTTCGGGATCGTACGAGAGGAGTCGGCGGCAGGGGCGGCCGCGTCGGGGGCGGTGCCGTCGTCGGCGACCAGGTGGCAGGAGACCTCGCGGCCGCCGTCCAGGGTGCGCAGGACGGGTACCTCGGTGCGGCAGCGGTCCACGGCGAGCGGGCAGCGTGTGTGGAAGCGGCAGCCCGGGGGCGGCGCGAGGGGGCTGGGCAGTTCGCCGCTGAGGACGATGCGTTCGCGGGTGCGCTGGGTGACCGGGTCGGGGACGGGCGCGGCCGACAGGAGTGCCTGCGTGTAGGGGTGCTTGGGGTCGGCGAACAGCTCGCCCGTGGGCGCCTGTTCGACGATCTGGCCCAGGTACATGACGGCGATCCGGTCGGCGAGGAACTCGACGGCCGCCAGGTCGTGCGTGATGAACAGGCAGCCGAAGCCGCGGTCGCGCTGAAGGTCGGCGAGGAGGTTGAGGACCGAGGCCTGGACGGAGACGTCGAGCGCGGACGTCGGCTCGTCGGCGACCAGGAGGTCGGGGTCGACGGAGAGCGCGCGGGCGATGGAGATGCGCTGGCGCTGGCCGCCCGAGAGTTCGTGCGGGTGCCGGTCGGCGTGCTCGGGGCGCAGTCCTACCTGGGCGAGGAGTTCGGCCACGCGCGCGCGGGCCGCTTCCTTGGTCTTCGCGATGCCGTGCAGCCGGATCGGTTCGGCGATGATCTCGCCGACCGTCATGCGCGGGTCGAGCGACGAGGACGGGTCCTGGAAGACCAGGTGGAAGTCCTTGCGCAGGGGTCGAAGGGCGCGCCGCGACAGGGTCGTCACGTCCGTGCCGTTGATCCGGACCGTGCCGGAGGTGGGGTCGTCGAGGCGTACGGCGCAGCGGCCGACGGTCGACTTGCCGCTGCCGGACTCGCCGACGAGGCCGACGACCTCGCCGCGGCCGACGGTCAGGGTGACGCCGTCGGCGGCGCGCACGGTGCCGCCGGAGCCCGCGAAGTGCCGTTCCAGGGCGACGAGTTCAAGGACCGGGGTGCTCATGGGGCGATCGCCTCCTGGAGGGTGTGCGGGTGCCAGCAGGCGGCGCGGTGCGTGGCGTCGGCCCCGGCGTCGGCGCTGACCGCCTTGAAGCCGGGGCGGCCGGTGGTGCAGGTGTCGTCGGCGCGGGCGCAGCGCGGCGCGAACGTGCAGGCGTCGGGCTGCGCGTCGAGGCTCGGCACCAGGCCGGGGATCTCGGGCAGTCGCCGCTTGCCGGTGCCGCCGGGCTTGAGGACGGCGGAGAGCAGACCGCGCGTGTACGGGTGCCGGGGTGTGGCGAACAGCTCGTCCACCGGGGCCTGTTCGACGGGGCGGCCCGCGTACATGACGAGGACGCGGTCGGCGATGTCGGCGACGACCCCCAGGTCGTGCGTGATGAGCACGATGGCGGTGCCGAGTCGCTCGCGCAGCGACTGGAGCACTTCCAGGATGCCCGCCTGGACGGTGACGTCGAGGGCCGTCGTCGGCTCGTCGGCGATGAGGACCGTCGGGTCGCAGGCGACCGCGATGGCGATCATCACGCGCTGGCGCATGCCGCCGGACAGCTGGTGCGGGTACTCGTCGACGCGCTCGGCGGGCGCCGGGATGCCGACGAGTTCGAGGAGTTCGACGGCACGCGCGCGTGCCTCCTTCCTGCCGAGCCCCTGGTGGCGGCGGAGCACCTCGCCGATCTGCCGCCCGATGGTGAGCACCGGGTTCAGGGACGTCATGGGCTCCTGGAAGATCATGGCCATGTCCTTGCCGCGGATCTTCCCGTACGCCTTGTCGTCGGCGCCCGCGAGTTCCTTCCCGCCGAGCCGGATCGAACCGGTGATGCGCGCGGTGGGCGGGAGGAGCCCCATCACGGCCATCGACGTGACGGACTTGCCGCACCCCGACTCGCCCACGACCGCGAGGACCTCGCCGGCGTGGACGTCGTACGAGAGGTGGTCCACGGCGTGGACGGTGCGGGTGTCGGACCGGAAGGAGACCGAGAGGTCCCGGACGCTGAGCACCGGTGCGGCGGGAACGGGTGTGGTCATCGGGTCGCTCCACGGGGGTCGAGGACGTCGCGCAGGCCGTCGCCGAGCAGGTTGAACGCCAGGGTCGCGGCGACGACCGCGAGACCGGGGAACACGGCCATCCAGGGCGCGGGCGCGAGGAAGGACTGGGCGGACGACAGCATCACGCCGAGGGACGGGTCGGGCGGCTGCACGCCGAGGCCGAGGAAGCTGAGCAGGGCCTCGCTGATGATGGCGGCGGGGATGCCGACGGTGGCCTGGACGGTGAGCGCGGACGTCGCGTTCGGGAGGATGTGCCGGAACAGGACGGTGCCGTCACCGCCGCCGTTGGCGACGGCCGCGGCCACGTAGTCGACGTGCTTGAGGCGCAGCGTCTCGGCTCGGGTGATCCGGATGACGGCCGGGATCTGCGAGATGCCGATGGCGATGGTCGCGTTGGTCAGGGACGGGCCGAGGACGGCGGCGAGGCCGACGGCCAGGACCAGGAAGGGGAACGCGAGCATCGTGTCGGTGACGCGCGAGACGACGCTGTCGGCGATCTTCCCGTAGTACCCGGCGAGCAGGCCGAGCGGTACGCCGACGAGGAACGCGAGCACGACCGCGAGGACGCCGACCTGCATGGAGGCCCGCGCCCCGAACACGACGCGGGAGAGCTGGTCGCGGCCGAGGTCGTCGGTGCCGAGCCAGTGGGTCCAGCTCGGCGCCGCGAGGACGTGTGCGAAGTCCGGACGTGACGGGTCGTACGGGGCGACGAGCGGCGCGAACAGCGCGACGAGCACGAAGACCGCGGCGACGACGCCCCCGGTCATGGCGAGCTTGTTCCTGCGCAGGGCGCGCAGCTTGCCGTTGCCAGCGATCCGGGCGCGGACCGTCGTGAGGGCGAGCGTGGTCACCGGGCACCTCCGAGCCGGATGCGCGGGTCGATGACCGAGTACGCCACGTCGACCAGCAGGTTGATGAAGATGTACGCGAAGGACGTGCACAGGACGACGCCCTGCAAGGTCGCGTAGTCACGGGTGAACACGGCGTCGATGGTGAGCTTGCCGAAGCCGGGGAGCACGAAGATCTGCTCGGTGACGACCGCGCCGGAGATCAGGTGGCCCAGTTGCAGGCCGAGCACGGTCACGACGGTGACGAGCGAGTTGCGCAGCGCGTGACCGCCGATGACCTCGCGGCGCGACAGGCCCTTGGCGCGGGCCGTGCGGACGTAGTCGGCGGAGAGCGAGTCGAGCATCGCGGCGCGGGTCTGGCGCATGACGACGGCGGCGAGCCCGGAGCCGAGGACGATCGAGGGCAGCACCATGCGGCGCAGGTTGTCGAGCGGGTCGGTGCCGAAGGGCACGAAACCGGAGGCCGCGAAGACGGGGACGGCGATGGCGAAGGCGAGCACGAGGACGATGCCCAGCCAGAACGTCGGCACCGAGAGGCCCAGCAGGGCGAGGGCGTTGGCGATCCACTCGGCGGGCCTGCCGCGGCGCACGGCCGCGACGACACCCGCGCCGATGCCGAGCACGACGGCCAGCAGCAGGGACAGCGCGGCGAGTTCGAGGGTGACGGGCAGCGCCTGGGCGATGGCGTCGGAGACGGGCAGGCCGGTGCGCGAGGACGTACCGAGGTCGCCCTGGAGGGCGTGGCCGATGAAGCGCCCGTACTGGACGACGATGTTGTCGTCGAGCCCGTACTCGGAGCGGATCGCGGCGAGCGCCTCGGGGCTGCGCTCCTCGCCCGCGAGGGCGAGCGCCGGGTCGCCGGGGAGCGCGCGGATGCCCGCGAAGACGACGATCGAGACGAGGAAGAGCGTGACGACGGACTGGCGCACGCGCGTCAGGACGTACGAGGCCATGGGGTGGCGGGCGAGCAACCCCGGCCGCCGCACGGTGATCTGAGCGGTCGTCACTTGGCGTACCCCGCATCCTTCACGCGGATCAGTCCGTCGCCGTAGACGCGTACGCCGGCGACGTCCTTCCCCGCGACGACGTAGTTCTTCTGGCGGTAGAGGTAGATGAGCGCGCGGGCTTCATTGGCGCGGCGCGTCAACTCGGCGTAGATCTTGGCGCGTTCGGCGGGGTCGGCCTCGGCGCGGCCGCGTTCGATGAGGGCGTCGATCTTCGCGTCGGAGAGGCCGTAGGCGTTCATGGCGCCCTTGGTCCGGAGGAAGCTGGCGATGTTGCCGTCCGGGTCGAGCCGTCCCGACCAGCCGCTGTTGAAGGCCTCGTAGTGGCCGTCGTCGGTCTCCTCGAGCATCGTCGCGTACTCGGTGGGGCGCAGCGTGACGGCGAATCCGGCGTCCTTGGCCATGGCCTGGACGACCTGGCCGATGCGGCTCCACTCGGGGGTCGTGGACGTCTTGAGCTCGATGTGCACGGGCGTCTTGACGCCCGCGTCCTTCAACAGCCGCTTGGCGCGGGCGACATCGCGCTTCGGGCACCGCGACGCCCGCACGCCGGGCGCGAGCGCCGACTCGGGCGAGACGGGGCCGCACGCGGGCTCGTACATGCCCTGGAAGACGACCTTGTTGATGAGGTCGCGGTCGATGGAGAGCTCGAAGGCCTCGCGGACGCGGGCGTCGCGGGCGAGCGGGGTGTCGACGCGGCCGGGCGCCTGGCCGAGGCCCTTCACGTTGCCGACGTTGATGCCGATGCCCTGGTAGCCGAGGGAGGGCGAGTTGAAGAGCTGGAGCTTGCTGTCGGTGAGGGCGCTCTTCACGTCGACGGGGACCATCTGGTCGCCGACCTGGATGTCGCCGGAGCGCAGGTTGGCGAGGCGGACGCTGCCGTCGGGGATGGGATTGTAGACCACCTTGTCGAGATGGACGGTGTCGGCGTCGTAGTAGTGCGTGTCCTTGGCCAGGACGATGCGGTCGCCGCCGACCCGCTCGACGAACCTGAACGGGCCGACGCAGGACGGGTGGTTGGTGAAGTCCTTGCCGTACTTCTTGAGCGCGGTCGGCGACATGACCATGCCGGAGCGGTCGGCGAGGACGGCGGTGAGCGGGACGTAGGGCTGCTTGAGCGTGAGTTTCACGCCGTACGTGCCGGTGGCCTCCACCGCCTTCAGCGGGGCGAGTTCGGTGGCGCGGGCCGATCCCGCGAGGTCGCGGTGGCGCAGCAGCGAGGTGACGACGGCGGCCGCGTCCAGCTTCGTGCCGTCGCTGAACTCCGCGTCCCGGCGGACGTCGAAGGTGACGGTGCGGCCGTCGGCGGAGACTTTCGGCAGGGCCGTCGCGAGCTGCGGCACGACCTTGCCCTGCGCGTCGACGTCGTAGAGCTTCTCGCACATGCCGGCGAAGACGGTGCGGCCCACGAGGGTCTGCGCGAGGGTCGGGTCGAGTTTGTCGGGGTCCGCGTTGAGGGCGACGGTGAGGGTGCCGCCGTCGCGGACGGGGCGGTCGTCGGTCATCCGCTCCCCGCCGACCTCGGTGGCCGAGGACTGCAGGGAGCCGCAGCCCGCCGTTGTGGACATCACCAAGGCAACTGCCGCGAGGGCAACCGCTGTTCGGCGCACGAGGACATACCTCCGCCAGGGAAGAGATCCGCAGGAAACCGTGGGCGCCCAGGGGCTGCCCGCCGGAAACCTGTGGGCGATCAAGGAATACCGCAGAACGTATTTCGCATACAGTCCGCGAGACAAGGGGGTTGTCCGGATGTCGGACGCAATTCGATGAAGATTGAATAACCGGGCACGACATCGCGGGAGAAGAGGGGAAGAACGGACAGGGCCCGGACCGAGTACGTCGACTCGGCCCGGGCCCCGGGCGGTTCACCTGCGAGGGATCAGCGGATCAGCTGTCCACCCAGCCGTGCTTGCGGCCGTTCTGCACCAGCTCGCGGCGGATCGCCAGGATCTGTTCCCCGGTGAGGGACGGGCCGGCGCGCAACAGCAGTTCCGTGACCTCGCTCGTGAACTCGTCGACGCGCAGCACGTCGCACAGGACGTCGTCGCCGTCGGCCGCCGCGTGCCGCGCGGGCGCCGGGGCGAAGGCGCCCTCGGCGAGCCGGACCGACGACGCCTTGGGGCCGCGGTCGCCGTCCTCGATCTCGAACTCGACCTTCAGGCCCGTGCGCAGATACGACTCGGGGATCAGAAGGTCGTTCACATGCAGGAAGACGTCCTCCCCGCCGTCGTCCGGCGCGATGAACCCGTAACCGCGCGCTCCGTCGAAGCGCACCACACGACCAGCGGCCACAGCCGACCCCCCACCACCATGGCGGACCCGGCGTCCGCGCCCTCAGCAACTGGTGCGGATCCTAGCGGGCACGTCCGGGCGATCCTACGAAGGTGCCTGCTCGGCGCCCCGGTCACGCGCGGTCACGAGACCGGACTCGTACGCGAACACGACGAGTTGCGCCCGGTCGCGGGCGCCGAGCTTGGTCATGGCCCGGCTGACGTGGGTCTTGGCGGTGAACGGGCTGATCACCATGTGCGCGGCGATCTCCTCGTTGGTCAGGCCGCGCGCGGCGAGCGCGGTGACCTCGCGCTCGCGCGGGGTCAGGCCCTCCAGGCCCGGCGCGGTCGCCCGGTCCGGCGGCCGGGCCACGAACTCGCCGATGAGGCGGCGCGTCACGGACGGCGAAAGCAGGGCGTCGCCCCGCGCGACGACCGCGATGCCGGCGAGCAGGTCCTCCGGCTCGCTGTCCTTGAGCAGGAAGCCGGACGCGCCCGCGCGCAGCGCCTCGAAGACGTACTCGTCGAGGCCGTAGTTGGTGAGAATGACGACCCGCACACGGGCCAGGGCGGGGTCGGCGGCGATCCGCCGGGTCGCCTCGATCCCGCTGGTGCCCGGCATCTGCACGTCCATCAGGACGACGTCGGGAACCCGGGCGCGCACGAGCCGGACGCCCTCCTCCCCGTCCCCGGCCTCCCCCACCACCTCGATGCCGTCCTCGGCGTCGAGGAGCGCGCGGAAGCCGGCCCGCATGAGCGCCTGGTCGTCGACGAGGGCGACCCGGATCACGACGCGGCTCCGGCCGCGGCGGCCCGCGCCACCGCGTCCAGCGGGAGCACCGCCCGCACCTCGAAGCCGCCCCGCGCGCGCGGGCCCGCCGTCAGCGTGCCGCCCAGCGCCGTGACGCGCTCCCGCATCCCGGTCAGGCCCGTGCCCTCCGTGGGCGGACGCCCCTCGGCGGCGGCGCCGTCGTCCGTCACGCGCACCGTCAACTCCCGCTCCCCGTAGCCGAGCTGGACCTCCACCCGGGCCTCGCGGCCCGCGTGACGCGCCACGTTCGTCAAGGTCTCCTGGACGATCCGGTACACCGCGCGGTCGACCGGCGCCGGGTGCGGGCGCTCGCGTCCGGTGACGGTGAGCGTGGCGTCGATCCCCGCCGAGCAGGCCCGCTCGACCAGCAGCGCGGGCGTACCGGTCGGCTCGTCGGTGCGCAACACACCGAGCGTGGACCGCAGTTCGCGCATCGCCTCGCCGCTCGCCTCCTGGATGGCGAGCAGCGCCGGCGGTACCTCCTCGCCGCGCTTGCGGGCGAGGTGCACCGCGACGCCCGCCTGGAGCTTGACGATCGAGATGCTGTGGGTCAGCGAGTCGTGCAGCTCGCGGGCGATCCGCAGCCGCTCCTCGCCCGCGCGGCGCAGCGCCGCCTCCTCGCGGGTCCGCTCGGCCTCCAGGGCCCGCTGCTCGGTCTGGCGCAGATACGCCTGCCAGTTCTTGTCGGCGAGCCCCGTCACGACCGCGCACAGGAACCAGCCGGCGAGCAGCAGCCCGCGGGTGACCGCCCCGTCGTGCGCGAGCGCGTCCCGCACGGTGTACAGGGTGAGGAAGGCGCCCGCCGCGAGGGCGCCGAGGCCGCGGTGCCCGGCACGGGCCGCCGTGTGCACGGAGCTGAGCACCGGGAGCGCCGCCAGCGGATCGGGATGTGCGTGCAGGGCATAGGCCGAGGTCAGCGCGGTCGAGGCCAGGAGGACCGCGCGCGGCGCCCGCCGGTACGCCGCGAGCGACGCGGCCGCCGCGACCATCAGCAGGTAGTCGGCCGGCGCCGCTCCGTCCCCGAGCGCCGCGCCGAGCACGACGAGGGCGCCGACCACGACGGCGAGCACCGCATCACCGCGGTACGCACGCCACGACGTCGTCGTCGGCGGTGCCGCGTTCCCCTTCTCCACCACATCCCCCTGCATTCCTCGAAGGTTAGACGCGCCCACCGACGGCGTCCCTCCGTCGCGAGGACCGCTCCGCGGGCGCGGCTACTCCCCCGGGAGTAGATCGAGCTGGGCTCCGCCGTACGACGACCCGGCCCGCCCCGCCGGGCGAGCCTGTGGGGGTCGAAGGACCGATCGCCCCGAGGAGTCGCCATGGCAGGCCAGTTCCGCCACACCGATCCACCCGCCCCGAAGTCCGCCACCGGTACCGCCGCCGCGGTCTACGCGCAGACCGCGACCGACTTCGGCATCACGCATCCGCCGACGCTGGTCGTCCTGGCCTCGGCGCCCGAACTCCTCGCGCCCACCTGGGCGTTGCTGCGGGAGTCGCTCATCGCGGGCAGCGGCTCGCGCACCGACCGCGAGCTGGTCGCGGCCGGCGCCTCCCTCGCGAACCGCTGCCCGTTCTGCGTGGACGCGCACGCCGTGCTGCTGCACGCGAACGGGGACCACGGCCTCGGCGAGTCGGTGGCGCGCGCCGAGACGCCGCGCGACGCCCGCGCGGCGCGGCTCCTGGAGTGGGGCCGCGCCTCCCGCCTGCCGGGCTCCGCCGCGCTGCTTCCGCCGCCGTTCCCGCGCGCCGACCTCGCCTCGCACCTGGGGACCGCGCTCACCTTCCACTTCATCAACCGGATCGTGTCCGCGCTGCTCACCGAGAGCCTGCTGCCGGGCGGCGCCCAGCGCGTGAAGGCGATCCGCTCGCTCGCGGGCCGCAGCATGTCCCGCGTCGTGCGTGCGGACCACACGCCCGGCACGTCCCTCGCCCTGCTCGACTCCCCGGCGCCGGGCCCGCGTGGGCGGCGGGGACGTCCGTCGGCCCGGCCTACGACGCCCTGCGGACCGCCGCGACGAAGGGAGCCGGGCTGCTCGACGACGCCGACCTGGACCTCGTGCAGGAGACGGTGGCCGGGTGGGACGGGTCCCATCCGCCGACGGTCTGGCCCGGGTTGCCGGACCGGCGCGAGCGGCCGGGGCGCGGCTCGCGCTGCTCGCCGCGCTCGCGCCGTACCGGATCACGGACGAGGACGTCGCAGCGTGGCGGGTACCGCCGTTCACCGATCACTGCCTGGTGCAGCTGATCGCGTACGGGGCGTTCGCCGCCGTCGACCGGATCGAGTCCGCGCTGCCCGTGCCGCGCCTCCTGGAGACGTCATGACGACGACCACCGGAACACGCCGCGGCGACCCCTGGAACGGCGCGCTCGGCCGGCACTGGGCCGCCCACGACCAGCGGTTCGACGCGATGCTCGGCGACATCGACGACGCGCTGTTCGCGGCGGCGGACATCGGCCCCGGCGACCGGGTGCTCGACATCGGCTGCGGGGCCGGGGCGACGACACGGACCGCCGCGCGGCTCGCGGCCCCCGGGCACGCCGTCGGCGTCGACATCTCGGGGCCGCTCGTGGAGCGGGCACGGGCCCGCACCGCCGAGGAGGGCGTGGGCAACGCCGCGTACGAACTCGGCGACGCGCAGACGCACCGCTTCCCGCCCGGCGGCTACGACGTCGCGATCAGCCGCGGCGGCGTGATGTTCTTCGACGACCACGTGACGGCGTTCGCCAACGTGGCGCGCGCGCTGCGCCGGGGCGGCAGGCTCGTCTTCGTCTGCCCACGCGCCCCGGGACCGCAGAGCGAGGAGAGCACCGCACTCGGCCTGTTCGCCCGGCGCCTGGCGGAGGACGCGCCGGACGGTGCCCAGGCCGAGGCCGACCCCGACGCGCGCGCCGCGCACACCGCGATGGCGTCCCTGGCCGAGCCGTACCAGGTGCACGCCGCGCTGCACCGCACGTACGAGCGGATCGCGGTCAACCCGGTGGACGTGCACACCCGCTGGGGCGATTCCCCGGCGGACGCCGTCGACTTCCTGCTCTCCCGCACCCCGCGGCGGCAGGTGTCCGCCGCGACGCGCGCCGCGCTGGAGGACACGCTCCGCCCGTACGCGACGGCGCGTGGTGTCAGGACGCGCGCGGGCGTGTGGCTCGTCACCGCCGTACGCCGGGACGATGCCCGTGTGTGATGTCGGGGTGACAGAAGTGGCGGTATCGCCGCACAGCAACTCGTGTGACACTGGCGTCCCCCACCCCACCTGACGTAAGGGACGTACGCCGTGCGTTCTCTCCCGCTTCCGGTCACCCTGGCGGCCCGGTTGCTGCCGGTCGCCGTGCTCGCCTGCGTGGGCTGGGCCTGGTCCACCGGGCCGATGGCCGAGCCCGCCGCGAAGGACCACGACGGGGCGAGCCCGCAGTCGTCGGCGCCGCAGAGCCCCAGCGCGAGCGTGGCGGCCAAGACGTATCCCGAGCCGCCCGTCCCGTGCGACGCGGTCGACGCGAAGACCGTCGGCTCGCTCGTCCCGGGCGCGAAGCCGGCCGGCAAGGAGCTGTCGGCGACCGACGAGTCGGTGCGCCGCGGCTGCTCCTGGAGCGCGCTCAAGGGCTTCGACTACCGCTGGCTCGACGTCTCCTTCGAGATGAAGGGCTCCGACGCACTGGCGAAAGAGGCCTTCACGAGCAACGCGAACGGCGAGGCGCGGTCCGGACTCGGCGACGAGGCCCGCCTGACGACGGGCCTGACCACGAAGGACAAGCAGGAGACCCGTGAGGCCGTCGTGACGGTCCGCAAGGCCAACGCCCTGGTCACCGTCACCTACAACGGCAGCGACTTCGAGTCGAAGGGCGCGCCGTCGGCCGACACCGTGCGCAAGGGCGCGCTGGAGGCGGCGAAGGACGCGCTCGGCGCGCTGGAGTCCGGCGGCGGCGCCGCGTCCTGACGCCGCCCCGGTCCCTCGCTCAGTCGAGGAAGTCGGCGACCATCGCCGCGAACTCGTCCGGGTCGGCGAGCCGGATGCCGAGGCTCTCGGCCTTGGCCCGCTTCGATCCGGCGCCCTCGCCGGCGACGACGAGGCTGGTGTTCTTCGAGACGCTCCCGGACGACTTGCCGCCCGCGCGCTCGATCAGCTCGTTCATCTGGTTGCGGGACAGGCTCTCCAGCGGTCCTGTCATGGCGCCGGTGACGACGACCTTCATCCCGGCCAACGGGCCGGCGGGCCCGGCCACTTGATCCTCCGCCGCCTCGACGGGCGGGGTCGCGCCGGGCTCGGTCATCCCGAGACCGGCGGCCGCGAGACGGTCGATCTGGTCGGCGAGCTCCGCGAGTTCCGCGACGATCACCGGGGCCTTCTCCGCGCCGATCCCCTCGACCCGCTGCATCGCCTCGGCATCCGCCGCGCGGATCGCGTCCATCGTGGCGAAGTGGCGGGCGATGCGGCGGGACATGGAGCGGCCCGTGCCGCGCACGCCCAGCGCGCACAGGACCCGGGACAGCGGCTGCCGCCGGGCGGCTTCGAGGGCGGCGAGGAGATTGTCGGTGCTGGTCTCGCCCATCCGCTCCAGGCCGAGCAGCTGCTCGCGCGTGACGCGGTCGAACAGGTCGGGCAGCGCGGTCACGAACCCGGCCTCGACGAGCTGCACGACACGGGAGTGGCCGAGGCCCTCGATGTCGAGCTGGTCGCGACCCGCGGCGTACGAGATCGCCGCCACCAGGTGGCAGTTGCGGCCGCGCTCGCACCGCCAGCGCTGCTCCCCGGTGTCGATGCCGGATCCGCACTGCGGGCACGCGGACGGGAAGACGATCTCCGTCTCGTCGCCGGTGCGCAGGTGCGCGACCGGGGCCTCGATGCGGGGAATGATGTCGCCCGCCTTGTAGACCATGACCTGGTCGCCGATGCGCAGGTCGCGGCGGGTGATGTCGGACGGGTTGTGCAGCGTGGCGTACGTGACGGTGGAGCCGTCGATCTCGACCGGCTCCAGGACCGCGCGCGGGGCGATGATCCCGGTACGGCCCACGTTCCACTCGACGCCGAGCAGCTTGGTGATCTTCTCGACGGCGGGCAGCTTGAACGCGACGGCCCAGCGCGGCGCGCGCGTCCCGGAGCCGGCCGTCTGCTGGTCGGCGGCGAGGTCGGCCTTGACGACGATCCCGTCGATGCCGAACGGCAGCTCCGCGCGGCGCGCGGCGATCTCCTTCACCCGGGCGAGGACCTCGTCGACGGTGTCGACCACGACGCCCGGGACCTCGGTGGTCGCGGGGGTGTTCACGCCGTACCCGGCGGCCCGGTCGAGCAGCGCGCCGTGCGCGGCGGCGCCGAGCTCGGCGGCGAGCTCCTCGCCGGTGTCGGGCAACGGCAGCAGCCCGTAGCCGAAGAACGTCATGGGCACCGTGTAGGCGCGGTCCTTCGCGCGCAGGGTGCCCGCCGCCGCGTTGCGCGGGTTCGCGAAGGGGGCTCCGCCGTGCTCGGTGCGCACCTGGTTGGCGTACTCGAACTGGGCGAGGGTCATGAGGACCTCGCCGCGCACCTCGACGGTGACGGGCTCGACCAGCGTCTCGGGCAGCCCCTCGATGGTGCCGATCGCGTGCGAGACGTCCTCGCCCGCGGTCCCGTCGCCACGGGTGATCAGGCGGCTCAGCCGTCCGTCGACGTAGCGGGCGGCGATCGCGAGGCCGTCCAGCTTGGGCTGCACGTTCCACCGCGTCACGGGCCGGCCGATGCGGCGCTCCAGGGAGGCGGCCCAGGTGGTGAACTCCTCGTCCGAGAAGACGTTGTCCAGGCTCAGCATCACCACCGTGTGCGCGACGTCGCCCTCGACCGCGCCACCGGCGACCTTCCCCGACGGCGACTCGGGCAGCACCTCCTCGGGGTGCGCGTCCTCGTACGCGGCGATGGCCCGCGCCAGCCGGTCGTACGCGTCGTCGTCGAGCACCGAGGTGCCGCCCTCGTAGTAGGCGGCGGCCGCGGCCCTGGCCTGCTCCACGGCGGCGGCGTAGGCGGCGGCGTCGGACAGCGGGGAACCCGGAACGGCAGAAGTCGTCGTCATGCGTTCATCCTGCCTGCCACCACTGACAATCCCGCCGGAGCGGGCCCGTGCCCGGGTCAGCCGGCGTTCGCCCGGCGCACCATCTCGCCGATCCACACCGGGGCGTACGGAGACGTGCACCCCTTCGGCGTCGGATAGTCCTTGAGCACCCCGAGGCGCTCCCCGATCCCGATCGCCCGGTCCCGGCAGGCGGCGTGCTCGATGCCGATCTGGGCCAGGCAGTGGTTCATCGCCCACTGGAGGCGGTCCGGGGCGTCCTTCATCTGCTCCTCGATGACGTCGAGCAGTCCCGCGAGGTCGAGGTCCTCCGGCTTCTTCGCCACGCGTTCGGTGGTCAGCGCCCAGCCGGCGCTCGCGACCACCGGATCCGGATCGGCGATCCAGGCGAGCCGCAGCTCCTGCGCGTGCGGGCTCTTCTTCACCACGTAGTTCACGAGCCAGTCGTGCACCTTGGGCGTACGGGCCTCGCGCAGCATGGTGTCGAGGTCGCCGCGCGGGAACGCCTTCGGGCGGCAGATCAGGAGCGCGAGCAGCCGCGCCGCGGTGTCGCCCGTCGCCCAGAGCTCGACCGCGAGCTCCTGCTGCGTCCTCAGCCGCTTCGCGAGCGCGCGCAGCTTGCCGAGGTTCACGCCGTGGTCGTCACCGTGCTTCTCGTTGACGGCGCGCGCCTTCGGGTCCTCCAGAGCGGCCAGCTCGGCCCTGACCTCGGCCACTGTCGTCCCGGCCACCGCGACCTCCCGTCGTCCCTCGCGTACGGCTGTCAGCGTACGACGAGGGCGACGGGAGCGGCCGGGAAGCGGGTCACCGGACCAGGATCACGGGCGTACGGGACGCGCGGCCGTCATTCCCGCCGCCGACCGGCCATCAGCCCCACGTACACGAGCAGCGACGCCCCGAGCCCCACGGCCCACCCGTAGTCCGCGAGCGGCTTGAGGAACGGGATGATGCCGTCGACCGGGAACGGCCCCGCCTTGTGGCCCTGCGCGTCCACCGTCGAGTACGAGCCGCCGACCGCCAGCACGCCGCCCACCACGAACGCGGCCACGGCTCGCCAGTTCCATCCCGCCGAGTACCAGTACCGGCCTCCGGCGACGTACAGGTCGGCGAGGTGCAGCACCGTGCGCCGGATGATCCAGTAGTCCGCGATCAGGATTCCGGCCACCGTGCCGAGCAGCCCGCCGACGACGCCGAGCCACGTGAAGATGTACAGCTCCGGGGTCGACGTCAGCTTCCAGGGCATGACCAGCACGCCCACGATGCCGGTGATGATCGCGCCCGTACGGAAGTTGATGACCTTCGGGGCCAGGTTCGCCAGGTCGTAGGCCGGGGACACGACGTTCGCCGCGATGTTCACGGAGATCGTCGCCACGAAGACGGTGATCAGCGCGAAGAGCAGCCCGAAGACGTTGTCCGTCTTGCCGGCCAGCGCGACCGGGTCCCAGATCGGCGCGCCGTACACCTTCTCCGAACCGGCCGTCACGAGCACCGACATCAGCGCGAACAAGGTCATGGTCGTCGGCAGTCCGAGCGTCTGCCCCCAGACCTGCGCCCGCTGCCCCTTGCCGAAGCGCGTGAAGTCCGGGATGTTCAGGCTCAGCGTGCTCCAGAAGCCGATCATGCCCATCAGGCCGGGGAAGAAGACCTTCCAGAAGTCCGGCCCCCAGCCGACCTTCGACGGCTCGTGCAGCAGCGGCCCGAACCCGCCCGCCTTGTTCGCGATCCAGATGAGCAGCACCACCGCGCCGACGAGGACGAACGGCGCCGCCCAGTTCTCGAAGCGGCGCAGGGTGTCCATCCCCCGGTAGATGATGGCGAGTTCGAGCACCCAGAAGATCACGAAACAGAGCCACAGCGTCCACGGGTAACCGCCGACCTTCCCCGCGTCGGCCCAGCCCCCGAAGATCTTCCCCAACAGGACGAAGATGCCCTGTCCGCCGATCCACGTCTGGATGCCGAACCAGCAACAGGCCACCGCCGCCCGCACCATGGCGGGCAGGTTGGCCCCGCGGATGCCGAACGAGGCGCGGGCCAGGACCGGGAACGGGATGCCGTACTTCGGCCCGGCGTGCCCGGTCAGCAGCATCGGCAGCAGCACGATGACGTTGGCGAGGCCGATGGTGAGCACGGCCTGCTTCCAGTCCATGCCGAGCGCCACCAGGCCCGAGGCCAGCGTCCAGGACGGGATGCAGTGCGCCATGCCGATCCACAGCGCGACGAAGTTGTACGTGGTCCAGCGGCGTTCGGCGAGCGGCACGGGCCGCAGGTCGTCGTTGGCGTAGCGGCTGTCGGCGGGGTAGGCGTCGGCGGTCAGCTCGACAGGGCCCGCGGGTATCGGTGGTGGGGCGGTGGTGTCGGTCATGGCGAGGCCAATCGGTGAGAGGTTCCTACGGGGGACGGGGGAACATGGCCATGCGGGTGCCGTGAACTTCCGTGGGGGGTGGGGGCGTTGCCGAGTCGCCGGTCGTGATCACGCGTTCACCGCCGGGATCACATCCCGGCCGTACGCGTCGATCACCGCCTCCTTGGCGTCGTGCATGTCGTACAGGGCGAACTGGTCCACGCCCAGTTCCTTCAACCGCCGCATCTTCGCCACGTGGTGGTCGACCGTGCCGATCACGCAGAACCGGTCCACGATCTCGTCCGGCACGAACTGCGTGTCCGGGTTCCCGGAGCGGCCGTGGTGCGCGTAGTCGTACCCCTCGCGCGCCTTGATGTACTCCGTCAGCTCGTCGGGGACCACCGACGAGTGCGCGCCGTACTTCGACACGAGGTCGGCGACGTGGTTGCCGACCATCCCGCCGAACCAGCGGCACTGCTCGCGCGCGTGGGCGAGCGCCTCCGGCGAGTCGTCCTCGGTGACGTAGGCGGGCGCGGCGACGCAGATCTTCACGTCCGACGGGTCGCGTCCGGCGGCGACGGCCGCGTCCCGCACCGCCTGCACCATGTACTCGGTCAGGAACGGATCGGCGAGTTGCAGGATGAACCCGTCCGCCTCCTCGCCCGTCATCTTGAGCGCCTTCGGCCCGTACGCGGCCATCCAGACGGGGAGTTCGGCGCCTTCCCGCACCCAGGGCAAGCGCACGACGGCGCCGCCGAGGTCCGCCTCCTCGCCCCGGCCCAGCGCCCGGATGACCTTCATCGCGCCGCTGATCCGGGCGAGGGTGTTGGGGGTGCGGCCCGCGACCCGCATCGCGGAGTCGCCGCGCCCGATGCCACAGACCGTGCGGTTGCCGTACATGTCGTTGAGCGTCGCGAAGGTGGAGGCGGTCACCTCCCAGGTGCGCGTGCCCGGGTTGGTCACCATCGGCCCGACGATCAGGTGTTGCGTCTCGGCGAGGATGCGGCTGTAGATGACGAACGGCTCCTGCCACAGCACGGCGGAGTCGAACGTCCACCCGTGCGTGAACCCGGCCCCTTCGGCACGCTTCATCAGTTCCACGACCCCGGAAGCCGGCGGGTCGGTTTGCAGGACGAGTCCGAAGTCCATCGGAGAACCCCTTAGTTCAGGTACTGACAGGTGCCGCGCGGGGTGTACGTGCCGTGTCCGGCGCGGCCGGTGAACTCCCGCTCGGTGATGACGAGTTCGCCGCGCGACAGGACCGACTCCACACGGCCGGTGAGCCGCTTGCCCTCGTACGCCGAGTAGTCGACGTTCATGTGGTGGGTGTCCGCCGAGACGGTCTGCTCGGCGTGCGGGTCGTAGATGACGATGTCGGCGTCGGCGCCCGGCGCGATGGTCCCCTTCTTCGGGTACAGGCCGAACATCCGGGCCGGCGAGGCGCACGCGATCTCGATCCAGCGCCGCCGCGTGATGTGACCGTCGACGACCGCCTGGTGCAGCAGGTCCATCCGGTTCTCGACGCCCGGCATGCCGTTGGGGATCTTCGAGAAGTCGCCGCGGCCGAGTTCCTTCTGGCCCACGAAGCAGAACGGGCAGTGGTCCGTCGAGACGACCTGGAGGTCATCGGTGCGCAGCCCGCGCCAGAGCGCCGCCTGGTGGTCCTTGGGCCGCAGCGGGGTGCTGCACACGTACTTCGCGCCCTCGAAGTCGGGCTCGGCGAGGTTGTCCGTCGACAGGAACAGGTACTGCGGGCAGGTCTCGCCGAAGACGGGCAGGCCCTCGTCGCGCGCCCGCGCCAGCTCGGCCACGGCCTCCTGCGCCGACACGTGCACGACGTACAGCGGCGCCCCTGCCACCTGCGCCAGCTTGATCGCCCGGTGCGTCGCCTCCGCTTCGAGGAGCGCCTTCCTGACCTCGCCGTGGTAGCGGGGATCGGTCTCGCCGCGGGCCAGCGCCTGCTCGACGAGGACGTCGATCGCGATGCCGTTCTCGGCGTGCATCATGATCAGCCCGCCGTTCTCGCCGGCCCGCTGCATGGCGCGCAGGATCTGCCCGTCGTCGGAGTAGAAGACGCCCGGGTACGCCATGAACTGCTTGAAGGAGGTGACCCCCTCCCCCACCAGCAGATCCATCTCCTTGAGCGTCTCGTCGTTGACGTCGGAGACGATCATGTGGAAGCCGTAGTCGACGGCGCACTGCCCGTCCGCCTTGGCGTACCAGGCGTCGAGCCCCTCGCGCAGGCTGTGGCCGACGCTCTGGATGGCGAAGTCGACGATCGTCGTGGTGCCGCCCCAGGCCGCGGCCCGTGTACCGGTCTCGAAGGTGTCGGCGGCGAACGTGCCGCCGAACGGCATCTCCATGTGGGTGTGGGCGTCGACGCCGCCCGGGATGACGTACTTCTGCGCGGCGTCGATGGTGCGCGCGTCCGTCCAGGACGCGGCGGTGTCGCTGCCACTGGCCGCGAGGGCCACCACACGGCCGTCCTCGATGAGGACGTCGGCGTGCATCTCGTCGGCGGCGGTGACGACGAGACCGCCGCGGATGACGGTACGGACGGCGCTCATGCTCTCCTCCAGGTACGGACGGTCAGGGACGGGTCAGGGGCGCGTACGCCTGCGGGGCGCGGTCCCGGTAGAACTGCCAGCGGTCGCGGACCTCGCGCAGTTTCGCCAGGTCGAGATCGCGGACGACGAGTTCGGGCGCCTTGTCGTCGGCGACCTCGCCCACGAACTGGCCCTCGGGGTCGACGAAGTAGGACGTGCCGTAGAAGTCGTTGTCGCCGTACTCCTCGACGCCGACGCGGTTGATGGCGCCGACGAAGTACTCGTTGGCGACGGCCGCGGCGGGCTGCTCCAGCTGCCACAGGTAGCGGGACAGGCCGCGCGAGGTGGCGGACGGGTTGAAGACGATCTGCGCGCCTTCGAGGCCGAGCGCGCGCCAGCCCTCGGGGAAGTGCCGGTCGTAGCAGATGTAGACGCCGATCTTGCCGACGGCGGTGTCGAAGACGGGCCAGCCCGAGTTGCCCGGCCGGAAGTAGAACTTCTCCCAGAAGCCCTTGACCTGCGGGATGTGGGTCTTGCGGTACTTGCCGAGGTACGAGCCGTCGGCGTCGATGACCGCGGCCGTGTTGTAGAGGACGCCCGGCTGTTCCTCCTCGTACATGGGCAGGACGAGCACGATGCCGTGCTCGCGGGCGAGTGCCTGGAAGCGCTGGACGATCGGCCCGTCGGGGATCGCCTCGGCGTACTCGTAGAACGCCGGGTCCTGCACCTGGCAGAAGTAGGGGCCGTAGAACAGCTCCTGGAAGCACAGGACTTGGGCGCCCTGCGCGGCGGCGTCACGAACGGCCTGTTCGTGCACCTTGATCATGGATTCCTTGTCGCCGGTCCATGCGGTCTGGAAGATCGCGGCGCGGATCACGGGGCTCATCGGGACCTCCGGCTCAGGGGCTGCTCGGTGTGCCCACGACGATAGGAACCGGCCGCGCCCGTGGCCGAGTCGCACCGTGTCACGTCCCTGGCCGCCCGGCGTTGCACGGTGTCACGCGCCGCTCTGCGCGTCGTGCGCGAGCAGGGCGATGTGCACGGACGCGGCCTGCTCGAAGTCGTCGAGGTCGACGCCGAGCAGCGCTTCGATGGCCTCCAGACGGCGGTAGAGGGCGGGCCGGCTCATGTGGTGGAGCACGGCGGTACGGGACTTGTTGCGGCCGGTGGCGAGGTAGGTGCGCAGCACGGGGAGCAGGTCGTCGCCCGCGTCGTCCGCGTAGAGCAGACCGTCGAGCTCCCGCTGGGCGAAGGACTGGACGCGCGGGTCGTCGCGCAGCAGCCTCATCAGACCGCGCAGACGTACGTCACCGAGGCGGACGACGGGCGGCAGGTCGGGCGGCGCTCCGGCGACGGCCTCGGCGACGTGCAGCGCCTCGCGCAGCCCCTCGGGCACGTCCTCCCAGGCCGCGCGGGCGGGGCCCGCCGCGACGACGGCCGGTTCACCGGTCTCGGCGCGCAGCCGGGCCGCGAAGTGGGCGGCGAGCGGGTCGGCGGCCTGGTCGCGGGCGAGGCTGAGCAGTACGGCGGTGGAGTGCTCGGCGAGTGCGGCGACGAGCCCGGACAGGCCCAACAGGCGCCGCACCCGGTCGAGTTGGGCCGGATCGCCGTCGCGTACGACGAGGGGGACGAAGGTGCGCCGGTTCACGGGGAGGCCCGCCGCCCTCGCCCGGGGCAGCAGCTGCCGCGCGGGCACGGCCCCGGAGACCAGGTCGGCGAGGAGGCACCGCGCGGACTGCTCCTCCCAGCTCACGGCGGAACCGGTGAGCATCCGGTGCAGGACGAGGGCCTCGGCGGCCCGGTCGGCCAGGAGCCGCCCCGAGGCGCCGTCACCGCGATAGCCGCACAGCACGACGGAACCCCACCGCTCCCCGCGTCCGCCGAGGTCGGCGGCGACCCAGCCCTCGCCGTCGATCCCTCCGGGGCGGCGGGCGATCCGGTCCCAGTCGCGCAGCACGTCGTCCACGGCGGGGCGCTCCCCCGCGGTGGCGAGGACGCGGTGGGCGAGGTTCGTGACGACGACCGGGCAGGCGCTGTGCGCGGCGACCTCGTCGAGCAGCCGTTGCAGCGGGGCGCCCGCCGTGATCAGTCCGGTGAGCGCGGTCCTGATCCCCTCGGACAGGCTGACGGCCGCGAACTTCCGCCGCACCAAACGGGACTGGACCTCTTCGGTCAGCTCGGCGAAGGGGAACGGGCGGTGCAGCACCACCATCGGCAGGCCGTAGCGCTCGGCGGCGCGCCGCATGTCGTCCGGAGGGGCGGGGAAGGCGCGACCGAGGCCCAGGACGACGGCGGCGGCCTCGGCGCGGTGCAGCGACTCGATGTACTCGGTGCGGACGTGCGCGTCTCCGGCGAGCAGCACGCCGGTGGTGAGGATCATCTCGCCGCCGCTGAGCATGACCCCGACGTCGGCGGCCTCCGCCACGTGCACCCAGCGCACGGGCCGGTCGAGGTGGCCGACCCCCGCGACCACCTCGGGCTCCCCCGCGGCGATGCGCTCCAGGGCGAGTATCTGCCGTACGGATAGGGCGTGTTCGGGACCGGTCGCCGTGAGCACCGCCTACGCGACCTCTCGCAGGGCCCGCTCCAGGATCGCCGCGCCTTCCTCCGCCTCCGCCACCGTCAGGGTCAGCGGCGGCGCGATCCGCAGGACGCTGGTGTCGTGGCCGCCGCCCTTGCCGATCAGGAGTCCCTGCTCGCGACAGGACTCCAGGACGGCGGCCGCGGTGTCGGGGGCCGCCTCGTCCGTCCCCGGCCGGACCAGCTCGACGCCGATCATCAGGCCCCGGCCGCGCACCTCCCGTACGGCGGCGGTGCCCGCCGCGATGGCCCGCAGCCGCTCGATGAGCAGACCGCCGACCCGGCGCGCGTTGCCCTGGAGGTCGTGTTCCAGCAGGTACGAGAGGTTGGCGTTGCCCGCCGCCATGGTGATCGGGGAGCCGCCGAAGGTCGAGATGGACTGG
Source organism: Streptomyces sp. Q6 (assembly GCF_036967205.1). NCBI lineage: Bacteria > Bacillati > Actinomycetota > Actinomycetes > Kitasatosporales > Streptomycetaceae > Streptomyces > Streptomyces citrinus. The sequence continues at coordinate 6,955,542 of NZ_CP146022.1, read as the reverse complement.
GAGTCCAGGGAGTTCATGACGTCGGCGCGGGCGACGACCCCGCCGATCGACATGCCGTTGCCGATGCCCTTGGCGAAGGTGAGGATGTCCGGCGGCCCGGACTGCCCGTGCGCCTGCCAGCCCCAGAAGTGGTCGCCGGTGCGGCCCCAGCCGGTCTGCACCTCGTCCGTGATCCACAGGATGCCGTGCTCCTGGAGGACCTCGCGGAACCGCGCGTACAGGCCGTCGGGCGGCGCCGTGAACCCGCCGACGCCCTGGACCGGTTCGGCGATCAGCGCCGCGACGCCGCCGCGCGTCTGGCCGAGCATGTCGCGCAGGTCGGCCACGCACGCGTCGATGAACGCGGCGTCGGACAGCCCCGCGTACGGGCCGCGGCCGCGCACGCCTCCGTGCACGTACAGCGTCTGGAGCGGGGACAGGCTGGTCGGCGACCAGTTCTTGTTGCCGGTGATGCCGACCGCCGAGAAGGAGCGGCCGTGGTAGCTGTTGCGCATCGCCAGGATCTGGTTCGAGCGGCGGTACGCGGTGGCGAGGAGCAGCGCCGTGTCGTTGGCCTCGGTGCCGGACGTGGTGAAGAAGACGCGGGCGTCGGGGATGCCGGACAACTGCGCGACGCGCTCGGCGAGTTCGACCATCGGGCGGTTCAGGTACAGCGTCGAGGAGTGGATGATGCGGCCGGCCTGCTCGCTGACCGCCTTGGTCACCTCGGGCAGCGCGTGGGCCGTCATCGTCGTCAGGATGCCGCCGAAGAAGTCGAGGTACTTCTTTCCGTCGGCGTCCCACACATGGCGGCCCTCGCCGTGCGTGATCTCGATCGGCTCGGCGTAGTACAGGGCGAGCCAGTCCGGCAGGACGGCGCGGTGGCGGGCTTGCAGAGAGGCACGGTCGGGGGTCATCACGGCTGCGGCGTCCCTTCGTCGTTCACGGCTCTGAGGTGCTGTGGCTACGGCTGCTGCGGCTATGCCCACGGCTACGGCTGGACGAGTCCCTCGTAGGCGTCGGGGCGGCGGTCCCGGTAGAACGCCCACTGCTGTCGCACCTCGTCGATGAGCCCGAAGTCCAGGTCACGGACGACGAGTTCCTCGGCCTTGTCGCTCGCGACGTCGCCGACGAACCGGCCGCGCGGATCGACGAAGTAGGACGTGCCGTAGAAGTCGTTGTCGCCGTACTCCTCGACGCCGACGCGGTTGATGGCGGCGACGAAGTACTCGTTGGCGACGGCCGCGGCGGGCTGCTCCAGCTGCCACAGATAGCCGGACAGACCACGGCTGGTGGCGGAGGGGTTGTAGACGAGCTGCGCGCCGTTGAGGCCCAACTGCCGCCAGCCCTCCGGGAAGTGGCGGTCGTAGCAGATGTACACGCCGACCTTGCCGACGGCCGTGTCGAAGACGGGCCAGCCCGCGTTCCCCGGTTTGAAGTAGTACTTCTCCCAGAACCCCTTGACCTGCGGGATGTGGTGCTTGCGGTACTTGCCGAGGTAGGAGCCGTCGGCGTCGATCACGGCGGCCGTGTTGAAGTAGAAGCCGGACTGCTCGACCTCGAAGACGGGCACCACGATCACCATGCCGGTCTCGCGGGCGAGTGCACGCATCCGCGTCACCGTCGGCCCGTCCGGCACCGGCTCCGCCCAGCGGTAGTGCTCGGGCTCCTGGACCTGGCAGAAGTAGGGGGCGTTGAAGACTTCCTGGAATCCGATGACCTGCGCCCCCTGGCGGGCGGCCTCGCGCGCGTGCTCCTCGTGCTTGGCGATCATGGATTCGGTGTCGCCCGTCCAGGTGGCCTGGACGAGTGCGGCGCGTACGACAGGGGCCATGAGCCGCTCCTTTGCCTGATCCTCTACGCCCGTAGACCGGGTCGTAGAGGGACGAACGTAAGCCCACCCGGAAGGCTTGCCAAGACCATCGTCGTTAACCCGCTGGATCGATCTCGTTTCGCACCCGCCCGGGTGACCTCAGGCGGTGAATCCCGCGACGCGCAGCGCGTGGACCACGTCCCAGTAGCGCGCGTCGGAGACGCGCAGCGCCGCCTCCACGATCAGCGGGACCAGGCGGACGGGGTCGGCCTGCGCGCTGCGGGCCGCCTCCTCCGGCGTGCGGCTGCGGACGTACGTGTCGAGGAGCGCGCGGGCCTCGCGGTGCCGCCCTTCGGCGTCGAGCCGGCCGACGGCGCCGCCGATCTCCTCGGGCGGGCGGCCCACGCCCTGGCGCAGCACCTGTTCGCCGTCGGCGGTCCTGCCCGCCGCGGCGAGGGCGTCCGCCGCGGCGACGAGCCGTTCGGGCGGCAGGGAGGCGGCCTCCCACAGCAGCGTCGTCCAGTCGGCGCCCAGGCCGGCGCGCTGGAGTTCGGCGGCGAGCAGCGGGAGGCGGGTGGCGGGGCCGTGCACGGCGTCGACGAGGACGCTGTGGGCCTCGCCGCTCCGGCCCGCCGCGCGGAGCTTGAGCAGGATGCCGATCGCCGCGGCCACCTCCTGGCGGGCCTGGGGGTCGGCGGGGGCCGGGGCCGGCGCGGCCGGGGCCTCCTGGGGGCTCCGGCGAAGCGGGCGCCGCGCGGGGTGGCGACGTCCGTCAGGGGAGCGGGGGCGGGGTCCGGAGTCGAGGAGCGCGGGGAATCCTCCGTCGGCATTCCGGCGAAGCGGGCGCTGCCCTGGGCCCGGCGCTTGCGTTCACGCGGCGCGGGTTCCTGCCGAGACGGTGGCGGTGGCGAAGAGGCGGCGGGAGGCGGCTGCGGGTGGTTCATCGCCGGGTGCGCGGCCGACGCCGTCGCGCGCGTCAAGTCGTCGAGCCTGGTGCGCAGTTCGGCCAGCCGGGCCGTCGCGCGCTCGTGGTCGTCCCGCACCCACGCGAGGTCGAGGCGGGCGGCGTCCGCCTCCTGCGTCGAGGTCGCCGCGTCGAGGCGGCGGGTCAGTTCCTGGCGGCGTTCGGTCGCGTACCGCTGTTCGCGGGCCATGACGTCGATCCGCTCGGCGAGCGCCGCACGGCCGCCGGGTCCCGCGTCGTACGCGCGCCGCCGCCCGGTGCAGGGAGCGCGCCCCGAGAGCCTCGCGTTCCGCCCACGCGGGGCCGTGCGCGGCGGCGAGGTCCCTGAGCAGCGAGTCCACGACGTCCCAGGGCGGCACCTCATGCCCGTCGAGGCAGGCCCGCATCCCTTCCGGGTCGCGCTGCCAGAACACGCCGCACCAGCCGGCGCCCTGGTCGACCCGGGAGACGAGCCCTCGCAGGAATGTCGCGAACTCCCGTACCGCCTCCGGGAGTTGTTCCACGTCCGTCACGCGCCTCCGCCGTTCCCCCGCACCTTGGAGCCTTACGCTCCGGAAGGAAACACCCCGTGTGTTACGGGGCTGCTACGCGCAGTTTTCCGGGGTGGCACGCGGCCGCACAGTCGATGCCTCAGGCAGGCACCAGCGCACACCGCACGACGAGCTCGTCCATCGACAGGCCCAGCTCACGGGCGAGGGCGGCGACGGTGAAGAAGGCGGGGGTCGGGGCCCGCCCCGTCTCGATCTTGCGCAGCGTCTCGACGGAGATCCCCGCGCCCGCGGCCACCTCCGTCATGCTGCGCCCGAGGCGCGCCGCACGGAGCAGCCGCCCGAGGTGCTCGCCGCGTTCGCGCTCTTCCGGTGTCAAGGGGGTTCGGACCATGACCCCAGTGTAGCGGACGGCATATTTGAATACCGGTTTTCTGTACCGGGTTTCTATACCGGATACAAATACCGGTATACTTATTGGCATGGTGGAACTCAAGACGGATACATCGATGGACGCGATGCGGGAGGCGGGCCGCGTGGTGGCGCAGTGCCTGGCCGCCGCACGCGAGCACGCGGCCGTGGGCGTGAGCCTGCTGGAGCTCGACGAGGTGGCGCACGAGGTGCTGCGCGAGGCGGGCGCCACGTCCCCCTTCCTCGGTTACCGCCCCTCCTTCGCGCCGACCCCCTTCCCCGCGGTGCTCTGCGCGTCCGTGAACGACGCGATCGTGCACGGCATCCCCGACGGCTACCGGCTGCGCGACGGCGACCTCGTGTCCCTCGACTGCGGCGCGCAGCTCGGCGGCTGGGCGGGCGACTCCGCGATCAGCTTCACGGTGGGCACACCGCGCCCCGCCGACCTGACGCTCATCGAGACGACCGAGCGGGCCCTGGAGGCCGGAATCGCCGCGGCCGTGGTCGGCAACCGGATCGGCGACATCGCGCACGCCGTCGGCACGGTCGGCCGCGCGGGCGGCTACGGCATCCCGCAGGACTTCGGCGGGCACGGCATCGGCCGGCGGATGCACGAGGACCCGCCGGTGCCGAACGAGGGACGCGCGGGCCGCGGCATGCGGCTGCGCCACGGCATGGTCCTCGCCATCGAGCCGATGCTGATCAGTGGCGGCAAGGACGACTACCACGAGGCGTCGGACGGCTGGACGCTGCGCACGAACGACCGCTCGCGCGCCGCACACGCCGAGCACACGGTGGCGATCACGGACGCGGGTCCCCGGATCCTCACGGCGCTCTGAACCCGGCCACCCGCACCGCCCGCCCGCGCGCGACCCTTATCGGGACGGCGCCACGATCCCCAACTCGTACGCGATGATGACGAGTTGGACCCGGTCCCGGGCGCCCAGCTTGGTGAAGAGCCGGGCCACATGGGACTTGGTGGTGGCCATGCTGATGTACAGCTCCTCGGCGATCTCCTGGTTCGAGCGCCCGAGCCCCACCAAGGTCAGCACCTCCCGCTCCCGCTCCGTGACCCCCTCCACGGAGCGGGACGGGCGCACGGGCAGGACCCCCGGGTCCCGCCCCACGAAGTCCGCGATCAGCCGGCGGGTGACGGCGGGCGCGATGAGCGCGTCCCCCGCGGCGACCACCCGCACCGCGGCCAGGATGTCGTCGAGCGCCATGTCCTTGACGGCGAACCCGCTGGCCCCGGCGCGCAGCGCCCCGTACACGTGGTCGTCCTCGTCGAAGGTGGTCAGGACGAGGACCCGGGCGGTGTCGCCGTCGGCCGCGGTGATCCGCCGGGTCGCCTCGATGCCGTCCATGCCGGGCATCCTGATGTCCATCACGACGACGTCGGGCCGCAGACGCGCGGCCAGCTCGACCGCCTCGGCCCCGCCGCCCGCCTCGCCGACGACCTCCAGATCGTCCGTATCCGCGATGAGGACCCGCAGTCCGGAGCGGACCAGCGGCTGGTCGTCGACGAGCAGGACCCGTACGGTCATCGCTCCCCTCCCGGCAGCGGGACGCGCGCCAGGACCCGGAACCCGCCCTCGGGCCTCGGTCCGGCGCTGAACTCCCCGTGCAACAGACTCACGCGCTCCCTCATCCCGGTGATCCCGAACCCCGTACCCGAGGATCCTGCCGCGGCGCCCCGCCCCTCGTCCAGGATCTCCAGGACCAGCTCCCGCTCCCCGTGCGCGACCCGCAGGCGGCACGTGTCGGTGCCCGCGTGCCGGACGACGTTCGCGAAGGACTCCTGCACGACGCGGAACGCGGACGCGTCGATGTCCGGCGGCAGCGGACGCTGCTCTCCCTCGCGTACGACGTCGACGCGCACGCCCGCGTCCCCGGTCTCCGCGACCAGCCGGTCGAGGTCCGCGAGGCCGGTCCCCGGGGTGAGCGGCGCCTGGTCGCCGGGTTCGGCGCGGCGCAGCGCGACGAGGGTGCGGCGCAGCCCGGACAAGGTCTCGCGGCTGGTCGCCTCGATGGCCTCCAGGGCTGCCCGCGCCTCCGCCGGCTGGGTCTCGATGACACGGCTCGCGACGCCGGACTGGATGGCGATCACGCCGATGCTGTGGGAGACCATGTCGTGCAACTCCCGTGCGATCCGCAGCCGTTCGGCGGTCACCGCCTCGGCGACGGCCTGGCCCCGCAGGGCGGCGGCGTGCTGGCGCCGCTCCCGGGCCCGCAGCCCGACCATGCAGGCCACGAGGAGCGCGAGCAGGGCGATGACGTTCAGGGCGATGAGGTCGGGCGGATGCGCGAACCCGGCGATCGCCCCGGCCTGGAAGAGAACGGACAGCGTGATCCCGACGATCCACTCCCGGCGCGGCCGGACCGCGACCAGATGGCCGAGCGCCATGTCGGCCGACACGAACGCGAACAGGGTCGTCTGCCGCGCGCCGTCGTCGTCCCACGGCGCGGGCGTCGGCACCAGGGCCACCGCGACGACCGTGCCCAGCAGGATCGCGGTGAGCCCGAGTAACGGCGCCCGGCGCACCGCTCCCACCAGCAGCACGGCGGTGAGGGCGATTCCCAGGGCGCGCACGATCGGCTCCGCGTTCGACGACCCGAAGAGCGGCAGGGTCAGGGCGAACGGGTACAGGGCGAGTCCGCACGCGGCGATCGTGCGGTCGGGTTTCGTCAGGGCGTTCACATCGGCGAGCGTACGAGCGCCGCCCGCCGCGGACATCGGCCCACGGGATGCATCCCGTGGGCCGATACGCGGGTGCGTCACCGGGTGGGGCTGACCACCATGGCCGAGCCTCCGCCGCGCCGCACCTTCTCGGCCGCGGCGAGCCACTTCCCGTCCGGCAGCCGCTGCACACCGGTGGCGGCGCCGATCTCCGGGTTGAGCTTGAAGGAGTGCCCGATGCCTTCGAGTGCGGTCCTCAGCGCGCTGTTGTCGTAGAGCCCGGGTTCGAGCTCGGTCTGCGCGGCGTTGCGCTGGCTGGCACGGGGCGCCGCGATCGCGTCGACGAGCGGCAGCCCCCGGTCCAGGAACCCGGTCAGGGTCTGGAGCACGGTGGTGATGATGGTGGCCCCGCCGGGCGAGCCCAGCGCCACCACCGGCCTGCCGGCCTTGTCGAGCACGATGGTCGGCGAGATGGACGACCGAGGCCGCTTGCCGGGACCCGGCAGGTTCGGGTCGTGCACGGCCGGGTTGGCCGGCGCGAAGGAGAAGTCCGTCAGTTCGTTGTTGAGCAGGAAGCCGCGATCCGGCACCGTGATGCCGCTGCCGCCGGTCGACTCGATGGTGAGGGTGTAGGCGACGACGTTGCCCCACTTGTCGGCGGCCGTGAGATGCGTCGTGTTCTCGCCCTCGTACGTCGTCGGGGCCGCCTGGTCGCCGGCCGTTCCGCACCTGCCCGGGTGGCGCGGATCCCCGGGCGCCACCGGGCTGGTCAGCACCGCGTCGTCCTTGATGAGGCACTCCCGCGCGTCGGCGAACCGCTGCGACAGGAGCTGCTTCGTCGGTACGTCCTCGAAGGCCGGGTCGCCGACCCAGCGCCCCCGGTCGGCGAACGCGATCCGGCTCGCTTCGATGAACCGGTGCAGGTACCGCACGTCGGACGCCTTCGAGAGGTCCGTGTTCTCCAGGATGTTGAGGGCCTCGCCGACGGTCGTGCCGCCGGACGAGGACGGGGCCATCGAGTAGACGCCGAGCCCGCGGTACGACGTCTTCGACGGGGCCCGGTACTTCGCGGCGTACGCCTTCAGGTCCTTCGCGGACAGCTTTCCGGGGCGTGCCCGATAACCCGAGGCGGGGTCCACCGGGGGCGCGTTGACCGTGGCGACGACGTCCTCGCCGATGTCCCCTCGGTACAGGGCTCCTACGCCCTTGCTGCCCAGCTCCGCGTAGGTGCGGGCGAGGTCGGTGTTCTTGAACGTCGAGCCGACGACCGGCAGCTCGCCGCCGGGCAGGAACAGCTTCGCCGTGTCGGGGAACTTCCGGAAGCGGGCCTCGTTCGCGGCGGTCTGCGAGCGGAAGGTGTCGTCGACGGTGAACCCGTCCCGCGCGAGCCGCTCCGCGGGCTTCAGGACGGAGCCGAGCCGCTTACTGCCCCAGGCGTCGAGCGCGGACCGCCAGGTGGCCGGGGTGCCGGGCGTGCCGACGCCGAGGCCGCTGGTCACCGCGTCGCTGAAGGCGAGCGGCTTGCCGTTCTCCAGGAACAGATCGGACCCGGCGGTCAGCGGCGCCGTCTCTCGGCCGTCGATCGTGTGGACCTTGCGGGACTTGGCGTCGTAGTAGACGAAGTAGCCGCCGCCTCCGATGCCCGACGAGTACGGCTCGGTGACGCCGAGGGCGGCCGCGGTGGCGACGGCGGCGTCCACCGCGTTGCCGCCGTCGCGCAGCACCTCGATCCCGGCGGCCGATGCGTCGGCGTCGACGCTCGCCACGGCACCGCCGTAGCCGACGGCGACCGGAACCTTCGCGGGAGCGCCGGAGGAAGCGGAAGGGGCGGAAGAAGGAGCGGATGCGGAGGAAGGGGGTACCGCGGCCCCGACCGCCACCATGCTCGCCGCGACCGCGCACAACGACAGATTCCGCCCAACTGAACGTCTCATCAGTACCTCCAGTCAACAGCCGTCCGCGCAGCGTAACTTGACTTCCGCGGGCCGTCAGGACCCCCTCGAACACCGGTGCGCTGGTTGGCTAGAGTGCGCCCCCATGACTGAAGACGTGCGCAACATCGTCCTCGGCCTGATCGCAGCGGGCATCAGCGCCTCGCTGGGCTGGCTCGCCCGTACCTACCTGTGGCGGCGCAAACTCCGCCGCAAGCAGGCCTTCTTCGGGCTGCCCGACAACTCGGAGTCGCTGCTCGTGGTGAACCGCGACGCGGGCGGCCCCGAACTGACGGTGAAGCGCCACGACGTCTTCGCACTCCTCGAACTGTCCGCGCTCATCAAGGACTGCGGCGCCCACGCGCAGGTGGTCGCGCACGACACGGCGCAGCAGGGCTTCGGCGAGCGGACGGAGTTCTGCGTCGGCGGGCCCGCCTCCAATCGCAGGATGGCGGCGCACATGGTGAGCCTGCTGCCCGGGATCCGCGTGAACAGCGACCCGGAGCCGGGTCCCGACCGGGGCGCCTTCCAGATCGGCTCGGAGCGCTACCGCCTGGAGCCCGGCAGGACCGAGTACGTCGTCCTGGCCCGGCTCACCGCGGGCGACGCGAAGGAGGCCAGACCGGTCTTCCTCTTCTGCGGTCAGCTGCCCATCACGAACCAGGCCGCCACCCGCTATCTGGCCCGCCATCACGAGCGCCTCGCGCGCAAGCACGGCAACAGCTCGTTCGTGCTGCTCCTGAAGGTGGTCAACTCGGGGGCGTACGGCCCCGACGTCGTCGAGCTCGTCGACGACGTCACAAGGGCGGCCCAGACCCCGCTCCCCGCTGCGGCCGTGCCGCGCGCCTCGCACCGGGCCAAGTAGTTCCACAGGGTCCCGGGAATCTCGGGCCCCGAAAACCAAGGAGAGCGGTGCCCCCGTCGCGTACGAATGCGACCAGGGCCCGCTCGGCCTCGGCAAGCAGGCACGTCCCGCCCCGTGCACAGCTGACCTTCCGCTCACGGACGTGAGCAGTGATCTCCGGCTGCTGGTCGGGGACGGCCCATGCTTTCCGGCTACTGCACTCCTGGCAGCAGCGTCCCGGGTTCGGCAGGCGCGACATCCGCCGCCTCTGTCTTGGGATTGCGCCGCTGACGCTTGGCCACCCACTGGGCGAACCACGACAGCAACATGCACATCCCGATGTAGATCGGCGAGATCACCATCACCACGGGGATGAAGGGCAAATCGTAGTCGAGGTTCGACGCGATGAGTTTCCCGGCGTGGAGGAACTCCTCATAGGTGATCAGATAGCCGAGCGAGGTGTCCTTCAGGGCGACCACCAGCTGGCTGATGATGGCCGGCAGCATGGCCCGTACCGCCTGCGGCACCAGCACGTGCGCCATGACCTGCGTCTTGCGCATGCCGAGCGCGTACGCCGCCTCGCGCTGCCCGCGCTCCACCGAGTTGATGCCGGAGCGGAACACCTCGGCGAGCACGGAGCCGTTGTAGAGCGCCAGTCCGGTGACGAGCGCGGGCAGCGGCTCGACCTTGAGGGCCACGTAGATGAAGAAGATCATCACGAGGACCGGCATCGCGCGGAAGAACTCGACGAACAGCGTGGCGATCCAGCGCACCGGCCGGTGGTCGGAGAGCCGTCCGACGGCGAGCACGGTGCCGAGGACGAGGGAGAGCACGGCCGCGAGGGCGAAGGCCTTCAGCGTGTTGCCCAGCCCGCGGAGCAGCAGTTCCTGGATGCCCTTGTACTCGAAGGGCATCCACTTCGTGTGCGTGAACTGGTCGGTGTCGAACAGGAGGTAGAGGATCCAGCCGGCCAGGGCGAGCACGGCGAGCGTCGAGAGGAGGCCGTAGAGCTTGTGCCGGCGTTCGGTCTTCGGGCCCGGGATGTCGTAGAGGGCGGTGGCGCTGTGGTCGAGGGCTTTCATCGGGCGACTCCCCAGCGCTTCTCGAGGATGTTGAAGAGCGCGCTGATGGCGAGCGTGATGACGAGGTAGCCGAGCGCGATCCAGACGAACGTCCAGATGATGTTGTAGCCGAGCTCACTGAGCGTCTTGTACGTGCCGAGCAGCTCGGTGACGCTGAAGGCGCCCGCGATCGCCGAGTTCTTGGCGAGCGCGATGAGCGTGGAGCCGACGGGCGGGATCACGGACCGGAAGGCCTGCGGCAGGATCACGTGAGCCAGGGTCTGGCTGAACGTCATCCCGAGACTGCGGGCCGCCTCGCCCTGCCCCCGGGGCACGGTGTTGATGCCGGAGCGCAGCGCCTCGCAGATGAACGCCGAGGTGTAGCAGCCGAGCGCCAGGACCGCGAACACGGTGAAGGGCAGCACGAGTCCGAAGCGCGGCAGACCGAGCAGCACGGCGAAGAACAGCAGCGTCAGCGGGGTGTTGCGCAGCACGGTGACCCATGCCGTCCCGAAGGCCCGGAAGGAGCCGACGGGCGCGACGCGGAACGAGGCCATGACGAACCCGAGGACCAGCGCAAGGACCGAGGCGTAGACGGTGAGTTCGACCGTACCGAGGAAGCCTTTCCAGTACGTCGAGAAGTTGTCGGTCAGGACATTCACGTGACGCCTCCTCAGTTCGCCGGGTAGCGGTCGATGGCGGGCGGCTTCGGGGCGGGCACGCCGGACAGGCCGAGCGTCGCGTCGTAGGCCTTGTGCCAGTCCCCGTCGTCCTCGCGCTGCCGGAGCGCGTCGTCGACGGCGAACCGCAGCGCGTCGTCGCTCCTGGGGACGCCGACGCCGTAGGGCTCCTGCGAGAACGGCTTGCCGACCAGCTTCAGCTCGTCGGGCACCTTGGCCGCGTAGCCGAGCAGGATCGCGTCGTCGGTGGTGACCGCGTCGACCTGGTAGGTCAGCAGGTTGTCGACACAGATCGAGTACGTGTCGTACGCGACGAGTTCGGCCTTCGGGTAGTCGGCCTGGATGCGCTGGTACGGGGTCGAACCCGCCGCCGAGCAGACGCGCCGGCCGGCGAGGTCGTCCGGGCCGTGGATGTCTTCCTCGTCGCTGCGCACGAGCAGCGACTGGCCGGCCATGTAGTAGGGGCCGCCGAAGCCGACGAGCTTCTTGCGGTTGTCGTTGATGGTGTACGTGCCGACGTAGTAGTCGATCTGCCCGTTCTGGAGGGCGGTCTCGCGGTTCGCGGAGGCGATCGTCTTGAAGGCGATCTTCTTCGGGTCGAGGCCGAGGGAGGCGGAGACCATCTTGGCGATCTCGATGTCGAAGCCCGAGTAGACGCCGTTGGCGGGGTTCTTCTCGCCGAGGTACGGCTGGTCCTCCTTGGCGCCGACGACGAAGTGGCCGCGCTTCTTCGCCTTCTTCCACGTCGCGGAGTCGGGCAGCGAGAACCCTTGCGCGATCGGGTACTTGGGCAGTTCGGCGGCGGACGGTCCCTTGACGGGAGGGGAGCCCTCCTTGCCGCAGGCGGTGGCGGCGGCGGCCGTCACGAGGAGCGCGGCGAGCAGCCGCAGCGACTTGGCGATCATCAGGTGCTCCACTCCCCCGTCAGTGCTTGAGGATCTTGGAGAGGAAGTCCCGGGCGCGCTCGCTCTCGGGGTGCGTGAAGAACTCCTCGGGGGCGCGGTCCTCGACGATCTTCCCGTCCGCCATGAAGACGACGCGGTCGGCGGCGGTGCGGGCGAACCCCATCTCGTGGGTGACCACCACCATCGTCATGCCGTCCCGGGCGAGTTGCTGCATGACCTCGAGGACCTCGTTGATCATCTCGGGGTCGAGCGCCGAGGTCGGCTCGTCGAAGAGCAGGGCCTTGGGGTCCATGGCGAGGGCGCGGGCGATGGCCACGCGCTGCTGCTGACCGCCGGACATCTGCGCGGGGAACTTGTCGGCGTGGGCGGCGAGTCCGACCCGGTCGAGGAGTTCGCGGGAGCGCTTGTCGGCCTCGTCCTTCTTGCGCTTCCTGACCTTCACCTGGGCCAGCGAGACGTTCTGGAGGACCGTCTTGTGCGCGAAGAGGTTGAAGGACTGGAAGACCATGCCCACTTCGGCCCTCAGCTGGGCGAGGGCCTTGCCCTCCTCGGGCAGCGGCTGTCCGTCGAGCCGGATGGACCCGGACTCGATCGTCTCCAGTCGGTTGATCGTCCGGCAGAGCGTCGATTTGCCCGACCCCGAAGGGCCGATGACCACCACCACCTCCCCCTTGCCGACGGTGAGGTCGATGTCCTGGAGGACATGCAGCTCCCCGTAGTACTTGTTCACGTCACGCAGCTCGATCAACGGATCGACGGCCATGGCAGTCCCTGCCCACTCTCAGCTGTGTCGGTCCGCGCAAACTATCCACGCCGATATGGGACTTAACTGACGACACGCACTTATGGGCATTAACCGTATTTGCGGCTCAACTGCGTTACGGGGTACGGGCCTACGATTCCGCGGCCTCCGCGTAGAACTGGGAGAGTTCGGGGGCGCCGCTCGCGGCCCAGGCGTGGCCGGTCTCCACGACGTCGATCTCACGGCCGGAGGCGAGCCGTACGACCGGCTGCCCGTTGGGCCAGATCACCCAGGACGCGCCCGGCACCTGGTGCACCAGGACGGTGCCGAGGTACAGCCCCGCGTCGTTGCCGAGCCAGTGCAGCACCTCCTCGTCCTCCCGCCAGCGCGGCACGAGTTGGTCGAGCGCCTCCAACGACCCTACGGAGTCGTCGAGTTCGACTCCGGCCGCCTCGGCCTGGGAGCGCAACAGCTCGCATTCGGAGAGGAGTTCGGCGAGGCCCCCGTCGCTGCCGTCGCCCGCGTCGCCGTCCGCGCCGAACACGCCGATACCGAAGGCGGGGCTGTGCTTCTTGCGCCAATTAGCCACGAAAGGGATCTTCATACCGCACAGACTGGCATCCGTGCCGGGTCGCGCACCACAGGCGCGCGGGCCACGTTGCGGCTCGGGTTCGCGGCGAGTTCGCGCCCGCTTCATACGCGGCTCATTGACGCGTTCCCGCCCCCTCCCTACGTTCATGGCGCACCTGTCTCACCGGTCACACGATGGAGGGAGCCGGTCTTGCGCCGACGTACCTGGGGAACAACCGCCGTCCTACTGGCCGTCTGCGCGGGTCTCGCGCCGGTGGGCACGGCGCAGGCCGCCCCCGGCGGATCCGAGCCGCTCCCTCTGCAGCGGCTCTTCGACAACCGGGCGGTCAGCGACGACCGAGCGCCGGGCGAAGCGGACTTCGACGGCACGGGCGGTTCGCTGTCCGCGCAGGATCTGACGGCCGCGGGGTGGACTCCCGGTCGCGGTCTGGGAGTTGAGCGGGCGCGCCTGACGTGGCCGCGATCGGCCGGCGGCGGCGCCGACAACGTGACGGCGGACGGGCAGCGGGTCCGGGTCAGCGGGCGCGGCGACGCCCTCGCCTTCCTGGTGGCGGGCACGGGCGGCGACGCCGGCGGGGCGGGCACGGTGCGGTACGCGGACGGCTCCCGGTCCGCGTACACGCTGACCGCGCCCGACTGGCGGACCGGTCCGCTCGCGACGAAGGCGGTCGCGCTGCCCCACCGGAACACCCCGGACGGCCAACTCACGGAGAAGACCAAGCTGTACGTGGTGACGGTGCCGGTGCGGACGGGCCGTCAGATCACCTCCGTGGAACTGCCGGAGGCGACGGCGGGCGGCGCCGCGCTGCACGTGTTCGCGCTGTCGGTGCGGGCGCGCACCACGGGCTGGACGGGAACGTGGTCGGCGTCCACGGCCGGATACCCGACGGTGGGCCCATGGGTGGACCGCACGGTGCGGCTCGTCGTGCACACGAGCACGGGCGGACCCCGGGTGCGCGTCCGGCTCGACAACACCTTCGCCTCGACGCCCGTGCGGATCGGCGGCGCGTCGGTCGCGGTGCGGGAGTCGGGGGCCGGGGCGCGCGGCACGCCGGTGCCGCTGACGTTCCGGGGCGCGACGGGGACCGAACTCCCGGCGGGAACGCAGGCGTTCAGCGATCCGGTGGACTTCGACGTCCCCGCGGACGCCGATCTCCTGGTGAGCTTCCATCTGCCGGACCCTGTTGCCGCGGCGCCCGTGCACAGCCAGGCCATCCAGCGCTCGTACGTGAGCGGGCCCGGGGACCACGCAGGTGAGGCGGCGGGCACGGCGTACACGTCGACGATCTCGTACTGGCCGCTGCTGACCGGTGTCGACGTCGGCGGCGGGCCCGGTTCGGTGGTGCTGCTCGGCGACTCCATCACGGACGGCGTGAAGTCGACCCAGGACGCCAACCACCGCTGGCCGAACGTGCTCGCGACACGGCTCCTCGCGCAGTCCCGGGTGCCGCGCTACGGGGTCCTGAACCAGGGCATCTCGGCGAACAAGGTCGCCACCGACCGGTACGTGGGCGACGGGATCTCCACGGACACGGGCGGCGTGAGCGCACTGCACCGACTGGACCGGGACGTGCTGGCCCAGACGTCGGCCCGTACGGTCGTGGTGTTCCAGGGCGTCAACGACGTGCGATGGGGCGCGAGCGCCGAGCAGGTCGTGGCGGGGCTGCGGGAGATCGTGGCGCGGGCGCACGCGCGGGGGCTGCGGGTCGTCGGGACGACGATCACCCCGTGCGAGGGCGAGGCGCTGTGCACGGCTGCCGCCGACGCGGAGCGGGTCGCGGTGAACGCGTTCGTGCGCGGCCCGGACTCGGGGTTCGACGGGGTGCTGGACTTCGACGCGGTGGTGCGGGACCCCGCGCACCCCTCGCGGATACGCGCGGAGTTCGACAGCGGGGATCACTTGCATCCTGGGGATGCGGGGCTGAGGGCGCTGGCGGAATCGGTGGACCTGCGCGTTCTGGAGCCGTAGTTGGTCTGCGGGTGAGTGGGGGCTGGTCGCGCAGTTCCCCGCGCCCCTGAAATGCAGACGCTTCGCGTCGCATTTCCCCGATGAAGGCTGAGCGGCGAAGCCGCAAGCTTTCAGGGGCGCGGGGAACCGCGCGACCAGCCCCCCACGGCGCCGCAGCCGCGACTACACGTCCAGATCCACCACCACGGGCGCGTGATCCGACGCCCCCTTGCCCTTGCGCTCCTCGCGGTCGACGTACGCGTCCTTGACCGCTCCCGCGAATGCCGGGTTCCCGTAGACCAGGTCGATCCGCATGCCCTTGTTCTTCGGGAAGCCGAGGGCGCGGTAGTCCCAGTACGTGAAGGGGTGGTCGTACTTCAAGGGCCGCGGCACGACATCGCTCAGGCCCGTCTCGCGCAGCGAGGCCAGCGCGGCGCGCTCGGCGGGGGTCACGTGCGTGGCGCCGTCGAACTGGGCGATGTCCCAGACGTCGTCGTCCGTCGGTGCCACGTTGTAGTCGCCCATGATCGCGAACGGGCGCGCGCCCGCCGCGTCGCCCGCGGCCGCCGCCTTCAGCGCCTCGAACCACTGGAGCTTGTACGCGTAGTGCGGGTGGTCCACCTCCCGCCCGTTCGGCACGTAGACCGACCAGACGCGGACCGGGCCGCAGGTCGCGGAGACCGCGCGGGGCTCCTCGGCGCCGTCGTAGCCGGGGTCGCCGGGCAGGCCCTTGACGATGTCGTCCAGGCCGACGCGGGAGAGCAGTGCCACCCCGTTCCACCTGCCGTTCGCGTTCACCGCCGACTCGTAGCCGAGCTCGCGCAGCGCGTCCGTGGGGAACTGCTCGGCCGAGCACTTGGTCTCCTGCACGCACAGCACGTCCGTGCCGCTGCTCTCCAGCCAGGCAAGGAGGCGCGGCAGGCGCGCGGTGATCGAGTTCACGTTCCAGGTAGCAATGCGCATGCTCCACAACCTACCGGCCGGGTACGACAACGGCCCGGACCCGGATCGGATATAGACAGGCAACCTTGCAAGTTTGCCTGTTAGGCAGGTAACCTGCCGAATATGAGCACCCCCAGCGCCAGCGCCCCCCGCGCCCTCGACGAGCGCCCCGCCCTCGTCCTCATCGACCTCCAGAACGGCATCCTCGGCCTGCCGACCGTGCACCCCTCCGCGGACGTCCTGAAGAACGCCGCGCGGCTCGCCGACGCGTTCCGCGCCCAGGACCTGCCTGTCGTCCGCGTGAAGGTCGCCTGGTCGCCCGACGGCGGCGACCTGCCGGTCAGCCGGTCCGCCGCGCCGGGCCTGACGCAGGCACCGCCGCCGGAGTTCTCCGCGTTCCCCGACGAGCTGGGCCCGCTGGGCGACGACATCGTGATCACCAAGCGGCACTGGGGCGCGTTCACCGGCACCGAGCTGGATCTGCAACTGCGCCGCCGCGGAGTCACCCAGATCGTGCTCGGCGGCATCTCGTCGTCGATCGGGGTCGAGTCGACCGCGCGCTCCGCCTTCGAGCTGAGCTACCACCTGCTGGTGGTCGAGGACGCGACGACCGACACGGACGCCGCGTCGCACGCGCACAGCTTCGGCAAGATCTTCCCGCGCATCGCCGAACAGGGCACGACCGAGGACGTCCTCGAACTCCTCGCCCAGCGACGGTAGTTCACAACCGCGCGGAGGCGCCCGGGGTCAGTCGCAGGTGCTCGGTGCCGCCGAGCGCGCCGATCTGGTTGTCGTAGATCGGCCGCGCGAGGTCGGTCAGGAGCGCGTCGTGGATGTCGTACGCGCGCCGCGGCTTCACCTCGCGTACGTACTCGATGACCTCGGAGATCTTGTTCCACGGCGCCATGACCGGCAGCATCAGCGTCTCGACCGGGTGGTCGGGGACGGTCAGGGCGTCGCCGGGGTGGAAGACGGCCCCGCCGTCGATGAGATAGCCGACGTTCGTGATGCGCGGGATGTCCGGGTGGATGACGGCGTGCAGCTCGCCGTGGACCTGCACGTCGAAGCCCGCGGCCGTGAACGTGTCACCGTGACCGACCGTGTGGACACGGCCGGGGAACGCCGCCGAGATCTTCTCCGCCACCGCTTTCAGCGTCCAGATCTGTGCGCCGGGACGGGCTTCCATCCCGGCGCGCAGTCGTGCCTCGTCGAAGTGGTCGGGGTGCTCGTGCGTCACGAGGACGGCGTCGGCGCCGAGCGCCGCGTCCTCCTCCGAGAACCCGCCCGGGTCGATGACGAGCGTCTGTCCTTCCTTCTCCAGGCGGACACAGGCATGGGTCTTCTTCGTGAACTTCATACGACCCATCCTGCGCCTACTCCTGCGGCGTCGTCTCCTCACGGATCACCTGCTGGGCGACCTTGAACGCCGAGTTGGCGGCGGGGACCCCGCAGTAGACGGCGCTCTGGAGCAGGATCTCCTTGATCTCGGCCGCCGTGAGGCCGTTGCGCAGGGCGGCCCGGGTGTGGAAGGCCAGCTCGTCGAGGTGGCCGCCCGCGACCAGGGCGGTCAGCGTCACGCAGGAGCGCATCCGGCGGTCCAGGCCGGGACGCGACCAGACCTCGCCCCAGGCGTAGCGCGTGATGAGCTGCTGGAAGTCGCCGGAGAAGTCGTCGGCCGTGGCCAGGGCCCGGTCCACGTGCGCGTCGCCGAGGACCTCGCGACGCACCTTCAGACCCACGTCGTGCGGGTCGGGGCGGCCGGCGGCCTCGGGCTGGACGACGGCCGCGGCGATCTCCGCGCGGGGCGCGAGCGGCACCGGCGACGGCGCGAGGACCGGCTTGACCGGGGCGGCCTGGATGGCGTGCTGCCCGGTCTCGTACCCGGGCAGCCAGGCCGTGGAGAAGTGGCGTACGAGGAGGTCGGTGACGGCCGCGGGCTGCTCGACCGGGGCCAGGTGGGAGGCGCCGGGGACGACGGCGAGGCGCGCGTCCGGGATGCCCGCGACCAGGGTGCGGGCCTCGGCCGGTCCGGTGACCTGGTCCTCGGAGCCGACGAGCACGAGCGTGGGGACGCCGATGGCGCCGAGCTCGGCACGGACGTCGAAGGCGGCGAGCGCCTCGCAGGCGGCGATGTAGCAGCCGGGGTCCGTCGTACGGACCATCTGCACGGCCCAGTCGGTGATGGCGGGCTGCGCCGTCGCGAAGCCCTGGGTGAACCAGCGCTCCGGGGACGTACGGGCGATGGGGTCGAGTCCGTTGCTGCGCACGATGACGCCGCGCTGGCGGAACTCGTCGGCCGTGCCGAAGCGGGGCGAGGCCGCGATGAGCGCCAGGGAGGCGACGCGGTGCGGGTGGCGCAGCGCCAGCTCGGCACCGATCGCGCCGGCCAGCGAGCAGCCCGCGTACCCGAACCGCTGCACGCCGACCTCGTCGAGCGTGGCGAGCAGCCGGTCCGCGAGCTCCGCGACGGAACCCGCCGGGTGGGCGGGGGCGCCACCGTGCCCGGGAAGGTCGTAACGGAACACCCGCCACTGCTGGGTCAGCTCGGGTATCTGCCGGTCCCACATGTGCCAGGTGGTGCCCAGTGAGGGACCCAGGATCAGGACAGGAGCGTCGTCCGGTCCGTCAAAGCGGTATTGGAGGGTGTTCTTCGGTGTCTCACTCACCCTCCCGAGCCTCTCATCCGTCACTGACCGTCACCTCGTCGGGGTGGGCCTCAGGGCCTTTGCTCCCGGCCTGACGGCCCATCATCCGGCGCGGCCGCAACCTCCGACACGGTCCGGCAGCGCCGTCGCCCCCCACACGCGTGACGCGCGCGCGACCCGCTTTCCCGGCGCACGCGGGAGTATCTGGGCAAACCACCAGAACAGCACATGCGTTCCAAGAAATACCCCTCCCGTGCCCCGAACGAATGGCCCGACGGCCCGTTGTTCCGAGCACCTGTCCGAGCAGCACGCACACCGAGGAGGCCCCATGCCCCGCCACGTCATGACCGTCGGCGCGCACACCACGCTCGAACATCCCGGGCCCGTGCACCTCGGACCTCCCGGGACCGGGGCTCCTCGACACCTCCGCGAGGCGTCCGAGGGGGCGCCGGCGTGAGCGACCGTTACTCGAGCATCGTCGACGTGCTCATGCTCCCGTACCGCGAGGACGGACGGATGCCGCTGCTGCGCCGGGCGGAGGGCCGGTACGCGGCGGGGCGGCTCACCGTCGTGGGCGGGCACCTGGAGGAGGGCGAGTCCCCGCTGGACGGGGCGATCCGGGAGGCCGAGGAGGAGCTGGGGATCAGGATCGATCCGGCGGACGCGGAGTTCTGCGGACTGTTCCAGTTCGTCGCCGCGGACGGGACCCGGCGCCTCGGGACGGCCTGGGTGACCCGCCGCTGGGCGGGGACCCCGGCCAACATGGAGCCCGAGAAGCACGCGGAACTGCTGTGGGCCGAGCCGGGCGACCCGCCCGACGACTGCCACCCGTACACCCGCGGAGTGCTCCGGCACTTCGTCGAAGGGACCCTGTACGCCGTGATCCGGGCGGGAGGCACGGCATGAGGATCCTGCGCCGTCCGCGAGTGGCCGAGCCCAAGGTCTCCGCCTCCGAGCAGGAGCTGTTCGGAGGGCCGCTGCGCTACGACATGGGATGGACCGAACACGAGCACGCCCGGCTGGAGTTGACGCTGTGGACCGCCCTGCGCTCCACGCCCCGCCAGGTGTGGGGCACGCTGCGGCGCGCTTGGCGGGCCGACCGGGGCGCCCTGGTGAGCGTCGGCTTCTGCGAGATCGGGCAGGGGATCGTCACCGCGGTGAACCTCCTCGTCCTGAACGCCGTCATGCACGCCCTGCTGGGCACGGGGACCCCGGCCGACCGGGTCCGCACGGCCCTGCCGGCGCTGGCCGTCGGCGCGGGCGCCGCCGTGGTCAACTCGGCCCTGGCGAGCTGGTCGACCTCGCGCGCGGGCCGTCTGGAGCCGCTCGTCGAGCGGATCGCCACGACGGAGTACCTGGACGCGGCGCAGGCGGTCGAGCTGGAGGCGATCGAGGACCCGGCCTTCCGGCGGCTGCTCGACGTCGCCTACTACGGCCCCACCTACGCCCGCCGCATGATCTCCACCTGCGTCGCGGGGCTGAACAGCGCGATCGGGCTCGTCTCGACCGCGGGCATCCTGCTGGTGCTCCACTGGGCCCTCATCCCGATGCTGCTGCTGATCGTGGCGCCCCGGGGCTGGGGCGCGATGCGGGTCGCGCAGCGCCGCTACGTGTCCGTACTGAACTGGGTCGAGCACCTGCGGGCCAGTCGCCTCATCGGCAATCTGCTGACCGAGCGGAGCGCGGCCCAGGAGGTGAGGCTGCACGGCGTGGGCCCCTATCTGCTCGCCCGCTACCGGGACATGGCCGAGAACGCGGAGGAGGAGCAGCAGCGGCTGGCCAACGGCAAGGCCGCGACGGAACTCCTGGCGACCGCGCTGTCCGGCCTCGCCACGGCGGCGACCTACGCGGTGATGTTCTGGCTGATCACGGGCGGGCGGATGAGCCTGGCCGTCGCCGGTACCGCGGTGTTCGCCATCCGCTCGGGCTCGGCCAGCCTCGGCTCCCTGGTGATGACCGTCAACGACCTCCACGAGGAGTCGCTGTACGTCCAGGACCACGAGCGTTTCCTGGTCGAGGCGGCCCGGCGCGCCATCCCCCGGGGCGGCGCGGCACCGCCGGAGCGCGTCGACGCGATCGCCCTGGACCGGGTCGGCTACCGCTACCCCGACCGGGACGAACCCGCCCTGCACGAGGTGTCGTTGACCCTGCCCATGGGCAGCGTGACAGCCGTGGTCGGTGACAACGGCGCGGGCAAGTCCACCCT
The DNA here is from genome assembly GCF_036967205.1 of Streptomyces sp. Q6. Classification (NCBI taxonomy): domain Bacteria; kingdom Bacillati; phylum Actinomycetota; class Actinomycetes; order Kitasatosporales; family Streptomycetaceae; genus Streptomyces; species Streptomyces citrinus. Next base: position 6,934,715 of record NZ_CP146022.1, on the reverse strand, counting down.
CGTGAAGATCATCAGCGGCCTTCTCGTCCCCAGCACCGGATCGGTCTCCTGGGGCGGCTGCCCCGTCACCGGGCTGGACCGCTTCCAGCTCTTCGAACGGGTCGGACAGCTGACCCAGGACTTCCAGCGATGGCCCATGACGGCCGCGATGAACATCCGCATCGGCCGCCCCGAACACCCAGTCACCGAGGGCGAGTTGGACCGGTCGGTTCGGTTCGCCGGAGTCGCCCCGGTGCTCGCGAAACTGCCCGACGGGCTCAACACCCTGCTGGCCCGCATGTTCCGGGGCGCGACCGAACTGTCCGGCGGCGAGTGGCAGAAGGTGGGCCTGGCGCGCTCGCACCGGCGCACCGAGACCTCCGTCGCGGACAGCGTCCTGATCGTCGACGAGCCGACCTCGGCCCTCGACCCCGAGGCCGAGATCCGCGCCTTCGACCGCATCCGCGAACTGGCCTCTCCCCACCGCGCCGTGGTGCTGGTGACCCACCGCATGTCCGGGGTGCGCTGGGCGGATCACATCTACGTCCTCAACAAGGGCCGCGTCGTCGAGCACGGCACCCATGACGAACTCGTCGCGGCCGACCGTCAGTACGCGTCCATGTTCCGCGTCCAGGCCGCGCAGTACGGCACGACCCTGCCCCGCCCGACCCGCCCCCCGGCCACCGAATCCGCCTGACCGGACCACGAAGGAGCACCGTGCCCCTTTCCGACACCGCCCCCGCGCCCGTACGCCCCACGGACGGCACCGCCGCCCTCCTCGTCAACGGCGCCGGCGAGTACCTCCTGCACCTGCGCGCGGCCAACAGACCGATCTGGCGGGCCGGCCACTGGTGCCTGCTCGGCGGCCGCCTCGAACCCGGGGAGAGCGCCGACGAGATCGCACTCCGCGAAGGCGTCCAACTGCGCTGGACGTCCGTCGAGGAGACCGCCGAGATGACGATGTGCCCCAGCACCCTGGCGATCCTCGACGAGCACCGCCGTGATCCGCGCCCCCGCCTCGACACGACCGGTCTGCCCGCCGTCCTCCAGATCACCGAACCGGCACCGGCCGCGCACCAGGACCGCAGCATCGTCGGCGCGCACCTCGTCCTCGTACGGGCATCTGCCGACCGGTCACCGCGAGCCCGGCGAGTCCACGCTCGCGTGCCTGGTCCGCGAGTACGCCGAGGAGACCGGCCTCACCGTAGCCCCCACGGACCTCCGACTGGTCCACACCCTGGACCACCTCGCCCCGGACAGCCTGATCCCCCGCATCCAGATGTTCTTCACCGCCACGCACTGTCACTCCTCACACTCAAGCCGTTGACCAGCGGCAATGAAGAATTCCGGGAGCGCATTAAGCCGAAGCGGTTTCATATCTCGGCCTCACGGCCTTAAAGGAGAAATGTAGAGGGAGTTCGCCATTTTTTAGTCTCCAGCGATAGGCTGGCACACCCCTTTGCAGGAAAGGAAGTTCGCGTTCGGTCCAGGGGTATTCGCATAGCCGGGATACGGTCAGCCCAGCACCTGCCGCAGCAGTGACAATGGCACCTAGATCATGTGTCCAAAGATACTTCGCGGCCTGCCCGTTCGAGCCGGCCCGCGGCACCGGGATGCGACTTGGGCTGCTTGTCGAGAAGTAGGCGTACGTGGGTGTGGGCTCAAGTGCGTCTTCACGTAGCGTCTTGAGGATTGGGTGGGTGTCGTTCAGATGGAAGAGGCCGCCGGGTTTCAGCAAGCGAGCTACGTGGCTGAACCATTGGTTCAGGTCGGGCAACCAGCGCACAACACCCCGCGAGGCATATACGACGTCAAAGCTCCCTGCGTGCGATGCTTCGAATTCCTCGATCTCTGCGCAGTGAAACTGCGTGGGATCATCCAGTCGCTCGGCTATGCGACGGGCTACGTGGATGGCTTCCTCAGAGAAGTCGAGACCGGTTGCGCGTGCCCCTTGGCGGCTCCAACTGATGGTGTCTGCACCGAACATGCACTGCAGATGCAGCAAGCGGGCTTGGGCTACGTCTCCGATGTCTTCGACCTCGAAGTCGCGGAGCGTGGTGGATCCGACGGGCTGGAGCCGCTTCACCGTCGCGGCCATGGCTTTGTCACCGTGGCGGGCAGCCCACTCGTTCCACAGCGTGCGGTTGGACTCGACTCGCCGGTCGTTGTCCGTAGTCACTGCTTCAGAACGTCCAGGACAGCCGACTTGCTTGGCGCAAGCTCGTCTCGCGGTACGTCGAGGAGGACGTCTACCCCGCTGGTGTAGTCGGAGGCTTGGCGCAACCAGGCCGTGTCCGCTGCTGTGAGAGGACCGTGATGGTCCTCTCCTTGGCTGCCGTACGCATGAAGGGCGACGACGCGGTGGCCGACCGCGTCCCACCACTGTGAGGGGGTCGAACCGCGCCAGACGAGTCTGGGGATGTCCAGGGCTGCCTGAGCATCGATGTGTTCGAGTAGCGCGGCGAACGGGCCAGGACGCGTCTCGAAGGTGTTCTCGACGATGATCTCAGCGTGGGGGTGGAGCCGATGTGCCACTTCTGCCATGGCATCGAGGACCTGGGACGGGGCCCGGGTGGCCTGATAGGGGAGGAAGGAGTGCAGCAGCAGTCGGGACGCGCCAGCTCGGGCTGCTTGCAGTCCTGCCCCTACGAGCTTGTCCACACTTGCACGCCGGTCCGGGACATCTTCGTCGAGTTGGATGTCACGGAAGGGGAGGTGGGCGATCGTAGGTGGGTCAAACTCCTTCGCGTATTTAAGAGTTGTTGTGATGTCGTCGACGCTGTCGCCAGAGTGGAAGACGACGGCGGGCGCGAGGTCCAGTTCTCGAAGTACGTGGATCTTTTCGTCGATCACTTTGGACGACGTGAGACTGTAGAGGTGCATCCAGGCACTCCTTTCGCAAGGTATTCAGCGGGTGCCGACAGTTCGTGCCGGTGGTGTCGGAGCGGGTTCTGCCCCTGCCGATGCCGTGTCGCCGCAGGGCGCGGCCATGAGGAAGCCCAGCGCGATGACCGTTATGGCGAGTGCTGTTGAGGGAAGTCCTGCGCTCTTGTGCCCCCAGGAGGCGACGGCTGCGACGGCCACCGTTGACAAGACGGCCGCGACTCTGGCGAGCACGGAGGCCAAAGCGGCGACTCGTCCGGTGACTTGCGAATCGAGCCGGGTCTGCCATTGAAGGTTGGCATCCAGCAGCGTGCGCGTGAACAGGACACCCAGGACGACAAGGAGGACAGGCATGCAGGGTGTCGGAAGCGTTAGGGCGGCGGCCAAGAGGAAGGTGGCCCCGGCGGTGATCAGCCAGCCCCGGCGGGGGCGATTTCCCATCGACTCATCCTTTCGCCGCCCGGTGTAGAGCGACATGCCCAGGGACCCTAGGGAAAAGGCGGCCCAGGTGAGTCCGAGCATCGTGGCTGAGGCGCCTCTGGCCTCGAGAATGAGCGGAAAGCCGAGGGTGATGACAGGCATGGGAAGGTTGAGGACCAATTGCCTGCTGAGTGCGTCACGGACAAGCGGCTGGTGCTTGGCGATACGTGCTCCTTCCCAGGTGAAGGACTTCCCATCGCGCGCTTTTGTGGCAGGCCGAACCCACCGGGCCTCGCGAGGGAACAGTGACCAGACCAAACTGAGTCCGATGAGGGCCAGCAGGAAGGAAGCGGCATTCACTCCCAGCACAACCGACATTGAGGTAGCGGCCACCATGGCACCGCCCGCGCCGGTTCCGACGATGTCGGCGGTGTTGCGGACAGCACGGTCCTTGCCCAGAAGGCTCTTGAGCGGCACATCAGCGTGAGTGGAGAGCTCGCGCAACACTGCCGTACGCGTGGAGGTGTACAGGATCCCGACACTGGCATCCAGGGCCTGGACCGCAGTGAGCCCGTAGGTGATCGCCGAGGAATGGTCCCCCGACCCGATAACGAGGAGACAAGTGATCCCATAGAGAACCATGCGGCCCGCGTCCATGGTCATCAAGGTCGGCAGGCGCGGCAGCCGATCGGCCAGCGTTCCGCCTAGGGGACCAAATACAAGCTCCGGAACGATCGTCGCCAGTGATACGGCCACCAAAGACCACACGCTGCTGGTCTGCACCAAAGCGACCCACGGCAGTGCGAGCCGCCATGCCGCGGTGCCTATCTGGGAGGCGGCGTATCCTGCCCAGAACAGCGACAGACTGCGGCGTTTTCCCATGAGAATCCCTGTCTTTGCTGGGCCGCAGCGGAGAACGTTACGGGTTCTCCGCTGCGGCCGCTTCACCAGCCGTTCCGATCAGAAGACATCGTCAAACTGGTCGGTCCGGATGCACTTGCCGAAGCCCTAGGCTGCGGCAGCACTGTGCTCGCGCTGGTGCGAGCGGACGGCCAGGCGCGCCTGGCCACCAATGACATCGGTGAAGTGATACGGCTGCGTACCGTTGGCCAAGCCCACGGCAGCAACGCGGATCTCTCCATCGACATCGGCCGTCTCACGGACGGTCCACTCGACGGTGCGCGTCTCGCCCGGCGTGACGACGCCAAGGCTCTGGCGCTGCTCCCCGACGAGTTCCATCCCGTTGGGAAGGGCGATGCTCACCGTCAGGTTCTCGATGCTGGACACCGTGGAAGTCATGGTGTGCGGCATCTTGAATGTGACGTCGAGCCGGACGGTCGCAGTGCTCTCCGACTGCTGGCTGACCGTCAGCTTGGTCGGCAGCGGCACGCCGAAGCACGAGTAGTCGCAGGAGGAGTTCATGTTGATCAGACCGGAGTCGTCCTCCTCGCGGTCCTGGCACAGGGCGCCGTAGTCGCCGCCCCACTCCTTCTTCGCCCACGGATCGGCCAGGATGCTCATACCTGCTGCGTGGTCGTAGCCGACACGGGCGACGATGTGACCTTCCGCGTCGACCCGCTCGAAGAGCTCCTGGTCGGGCATCGGGTAGCGCACGCCAGGGTGCTGACGCACGATCATCGGCAGGCCCTGAGCCAGAAGTTCCTTGGCGTTGGCGATGTAGCGCGGCGGGTAGGGGTCGTAGTAGTTGCCGGCCAGCAAACCGGCACCAGCCACACCCGAGGTTTCGTTGTAGCCGTCAGTGACGAGCATGTACACCTCGTTCTCTTGTTGAGTGACCAAGCAGCAGTCAGTTGCTGACCTGGTCCTTTTCCCAGGCGGACAGAACGCGCTCTATCTCCTGGGTGTCTATGGAGCGCCCCTGCGACTCGGGCAGGGGCAGCTGAGAGGCCATAAGAATGCGCTCGGCTCCCGAACGCCAGATGAAGTGCGGGCTGATGCCTTCGTCCCTCATCCACGCAGCCGCGTTCTCGATCTCGTCAGGATCGAGGTCGTGACCGTGGCGGCGGGCGACCGCGGATACGACGAGGCCTCCGGAATCGGTGCGCCGTTCCTGTGTCCCGGGCATTTCGTCCGTGTCCATCGCCAAGGCGCTGGGTTCGGACGGATGCGTACGAGCGCCAGCATCGATGTAGATCGGCAGGATGGTGTCCTGCCCGGCCGTGTGGACGGTGGCGTAGACGACGCTTTCGCCCAATCGCTTGGTCGGCAGGACGTCTCCCCGCCATTCCAGGCGTCCGGTCAGGTCGGGGTGCAGTTTCTCGTGGGCGGAGCGTCCGAACATCCGCAGGTCGACGGTGACATCGATCTTCTGGGATGAAGCGGAGGGGCTGAACACGATGGACAGCACGTCCCGCGATTCGCCCTGCTGATAGGCCGTGGTCACCTGGGGCGGCGGCGTCTTGCAGCTGGGGTTGATGACGGCCAGGTAGCCGTCGTTCGGCGGGTCGCCGCCACACAGGACGATCCGTCCGTCCACTTCGACCGGCATCGTGTACGCGTCGAAGCCGACCGGCGTGCACCAACGTGACTCGCCGGTCCGCGGTGCGAGACCAAAGAGGAACACACCGCTGTGGACAACGATGTCGTCGCCGATTGCGATGGCCGGGGACCAGATACCGGCGCTTACATCCGGGACTGACGTCCAGTTGAGGGCCCCGGACAGCGCGTCGAGGCTGAACACTTCGCCCTGCAGGCTGGTGACCAGCAGGTTCGGGCTGCTATCAGTCACGGTTTCGATGGTGGGGCGACTTCGGCACACGATGGACGGCCTGCTCGCGTCCGTCGGGAGCTCGCTCCGCCACACCAGCGATCCCGTCCTCGCATCCACTGCCGCGGACATGGGGCCCGGCAAGTTGATGTAGACGGTCCCGCCATGAAGGACCAGCCCGCTGGTGTCACAGCTGGGCATGACGGCCTCGGCAAGCCGCGTGTGCCATACCTGCTCGAGGGTGTTCGTATCGAACGCCGCGACGATCGTGAACGTGTCAGTGCCGTCACGCTCGACCCCGGCCGTGATGAACAGGCCGTCGTGGGTCACCGCGTGACCGAAGAACACGTGCCTTTCCTGCTCGCCGTGGCGGACCCCGCTGTCCTGAGAGAGTCGGTAGATCCGGTTTCCTGCTGTAGCCATGAAACCGGAATCCACGGGTACGGGTGTAGCGCGAACTCGACGCTCAAGGTAATAGCGCCTGATGAGATCGCCGGTTTCCCAATCAATTTCGACGTAACCGAAGTAACCGGACGGTCCACAGAGGGAATTAGTGCCACTATTGTAGGCCGCAGACGCGTACCCGCCAGAGGGGTAGGCCTGATGCCATAGGACCGTCCCGTCCGCGCGAACACGTCGATAGTCGTACGACTTTGTCGCATCCACGTAGGTCAAGAGTGACAGGTCACCCTCGATGACCTGCGGAACCCGACCCAACCCCCTGAGTGGGAGTGCCGTCTCGATAACCGCCTGCGGATGAGACAATGGTGCGTCGCTATGGCGGCGCCAAGGGCTCGGCATGAATGACTCCCGTTCACCACGCAGCGAAAACCTACGACGCGAACCCGCCGTTGGGTTTCTTTGGAGAGCTGTGCTGATGACGGGAGCTTGCCACGTGTGCACAGATCACAGGAAGGCCCTTTGCTTACTCTTGCGAGCCCTTTGATACCTCATTGCCAGTAGGTGAGTGCACTTTGAAACTACCCGTACACGGAGACCCGAGTGATTTCAGGTAGTCGTGATGTCATGATGTTTTGCACCCTGGCCTCTTTGTTCGCTTTGGGGTGCTCCGGCCAGGGAGGGGGCGTATCCCGGAGGCCAGGGCGATTGCAAAGTCCTGGGGATCTTGTGAGTGCGCAGGTCACAGCAGCGTGACGATGGTCGATGGGCGCGCGACCACACGTATCGAAGCTCCGTTGCGGAGGTGACCTTTTCAAGTCGCCTGCACCCAACGGAGCTTCGATGTGTCGTCAGACTGCCACCGTTCGCAAGGTTAAGTCGCCCACCCGTCAGCACCGTGCGATCGGTTCGCCGGCCGACCGGCCGGCCACGCTGGCCGATCCGCGGTGCTGGCACGGAGAGCCTCGCCCCTTCGTGGCGGTACTGCTGATCGCATGCTCCGCGGTGGTGACTGGGGCGAGGAGCTTCGTGGCGATCGATGAATGAGGCTCGGCGCCCCGCGGGACGTTCTGGTCCGGTTCGGTGCCCCATCGAGATGCCCTAGCCGCGCGGGTCCCGCCCGCCTGGAGGTCCACGGCTACACCCGTTCCATCGCCTTCCGGAAGCACGGCCAGGTGCTGCGTGCGACCGGCTTCACGTTCTGCGGGTTCGTCCGCGACCGAGGGCCCACTGCCCGCGTGGTGCCTGCCGTCGATCTCGGCGACGGCGAACTGCGTCTGCGCTTCCCCGACGGCGTGCACGCCGACACCGCCGGGCTCGACGAGGCCCTCGCGGGCCCGCGCCACGAAGCGGCGACCGGCGTGACCGTGGCCGGCGACGAGTCGTTCGAGACCCTGCAACTGTTCCTCGCCACGACACTGCCCGGCTTCTGCCGACTCACCCGTAACCGTGATCAGGACAGCGGGATCACCACGCTGCCCCGGCGCTCGGACGCCGCCGCGATCACAGCCGACGGCTCTCTCGCCCACCTCACCCACACCCTCGTGCAGGACGGACCCACGCCCGACCAGCGCCGGTCGGAGTTCGTGGTTCACGGCTTCGGTCCGACCGGGCCCGCCCTGGCCGATCGGCTCGCCGCAGCCGTCGTACGTTGGGACGTTCACGAACGGGGCCGCGGATACCCCGCGTTGGAAGTCCACCCCGCCGGAACGCCTGACACCGAGCTGCCCGCGGGGCACCTGCTGGACAAGACACACAGCCGGCTCGTGTGGACGTGGCGCTCCGACGGGCCACGGTAGACGCCACGGAAAAGCCCCCGGCGGAAATCCGAAGAACATCGCCGGGGACCGCTCCGGCGAGACGACATGCTCCCCTTCAGTGTCCTCTCGCCCACCACGCCCCCTGCGACTCCTGAAACGGCGGGAGTGCCCCGGTGATGACTGTCCGGAGGGACGCGGTACCGGAACCGCGCGTGTCGGCGTCGCGGGTCCGGCCGTTTTCTGGACCGCACCCGGGGTCGCGGGGCACGTAGGGCACCTATCTACCCACCCTCGGGCCCACCATGCGTCCGGTCGCCCGCCGGCGTGCCGCGTGAGCGACGGCGGGCACCAGGGCCGGAGTCACGACGAGCACCCACCCGCCCGTCACGCGTGGCGGCGGTCGCCCTCGTGCCCGCGGCCCGCGCCATGATCGGCTCCGCGGCCTCCTCCGCCGTATCCGGGGGTACGACGATCAGGTCCCACCGCCCGTGGCCCGGCGCCGTGAGGACGACGGTGTGCGCGGCGGTGGCGGCCAGGCTCCGGTGCAGGCTGACGACCTGTCCGGCGACGAACATCCGGCCCGGCGTCGGCGACCACAGCGCGCCGTTGAGCAGGACGCCCGCGATGGTCCCCCAGGCGCGGGGCAACCCGGCGAGCAGCGGCGGGAGTTCGGCCATCAGGTCGTACGAGCGCGGCCACCATGCCCCGTCGATAGCGCGGGGCCCACCGGCCTGGGGTGCCAGCCGCAGCCGGAGCAGGGGCTGGGAGGAAAGCGGGGGTTGCGGTGCGAGTGTCATGAGTGCGGCTCCTGCCGGCTGTCGTGCGTGGGCGTGTGGTTGCGGGTGCTGATGACGGACGTTCGCCGACGTAGGGGACCGAGGAAGGCGGTTCAGAGGCGGCGGGCGGCGACGCGTTCCGGCGTCGGCCAGCGCACGTCGTGCACGAGTCCGAGGCGTTCGAGGAGACGGATGAGGGCGGCCGAAGGGTCGATCTGGCCGCGGCCCACGCCGTGCCGGGCGCTGGTCGGCTCCGCGTGGTGGAGGTTGTGCCAGCTCTCGCCGAAGGAGAGCAGGGCGAGCGGCCACAGGTTGGTGGCGCGGTCGTGCCGTCGGGTGCGGAACGGGCGGTCACCAATCATGTGGCACAGCGAGTTCACGCTCCAGGTGACGTGGTGCAGCAGAGCGATCCGGACAAGTCCGGCCCACAGCAGGCCGGTTACTCCGTAGAGCCAGCTGCCGCCGATCGCCCAGCCCAGGCCGAACGGCAGGGCGAGGGTGACCAGGCACAGCAGCGGGAAGGCGCGGGAGATCGCGCGGATGTCGGGGTCGGCGAGCAGGTCGGGGGCGTAACGCTCGGGCGGTGTCGGGTCGTTGCGGAACAGCCAGCCGACGTGAGCGTCCAGCAGGCCGCGCAACTGGCCGCGCAGATGGGTGCCGTAGCGGTACGGGGAGTGCGGGTCTCCGGGGCGGTCGGTGAACGCGTGGTGGCGGCGGTGCGTGGCGACCCAGCTGACGACATCGCCCTGGAAACTCATCGATCCCGCCACCGCGAGCGCGACGCGCACGGGGCGGACGGCCTGGTAACTGCCGTGGGTGAGACCGCGGTGGAAGCCGACCGTGACGCCGAACCCCGTGATCGCGTAGAGGGCGACTCCGAGCACGATGTCGCTGGGGTGGATCAACCGCCCCCACAGCAGCCATCCGAGGACGCCGAGCGCCAGGAACGGCAGCGCGACGATCATGGCTGTCACCGTCACGTCGAGACGCGCACCGCCGTCCCGCGGTGGCGAACTTCCTTCAGGGAAGGGCGATGTGCCGTCGTAGTCCCCGTCGGGCCGGGGTGTGGCGGTACGCGGAGTGGAGAGCAGGGACATGAGCGGAGCTCCTCGGCCTGGTTGCGGATGGCGCGGCCGGGGTCGGGGGCTGCCCCTGAGTGGACGGCGAGGGAAAAGTGGGTGCTCGGAGACGAACGGGCACCGGCATTCACACGTCCTCGCCTTCTCCACCGTACTCCGGCCGGACCGTAAACGGGCTGGACCTCCGCGCCCGCCGCCCGGACGAGGCGGACAGCGGACGGCCCCACGCCGCTGACCAGGCACGCGAACCGGCTTCTCGCACGGGCGTGTTCAATGTCTCGCGCGAACCCATGACCCGCGGTCGTGGGTTCGCGCGAGAGAACCGGCCGAGGAGGCCGGGGGTCCGGCCCGCAGGAGTACGCTGGAGCTACCAAGGGCATTTCGTACTCCGGCATCCACGCGGGTCTCGTCCTCGGTGACCAGCTGGCATCGGAAGCGGCCACCGCGCCGCGCCGAAGACGGGTTCGCATCATGACCGCGACCATCACGCCCTCCCCCACCCTCACGACCCTCACCACCCTGCCGCCACCGTCCGCCCGTGTGGCGCTGAAGTCCCCGACCGGCCGCGGCCTGCTCGACGGCGCCTGGTGGCCCCGCTCGCGCGACCTCGCCGCCGAACTCCCCGCCCTGTCGGCCGAACTCGATCCGCTGTGGGGACGCATCACCCGCGTCGCCGTCAACCCGATGCTCTGGCCGGTCGTCCCGCGCAGCGTGGCGGTCCACGGCCATGTGCTCAAGATCGGCTGGTTCACCCCTGAACTCGACCCGCACAAGCTGCTGTTGCTGTCCTACGGCAGCGGCCGCTGGGACCTCCTGGTGATCCCGCCCGAGACGGACGAGGCGAGCGCCCGCCGGCTCATGAGCGCGGCCTGCGACCCGGACGGGCCGCCGCTGACCGCCACCGATCTCATCGCCGCCGAGACCGCGCGCGACGCCACCGTGGGCGACCGCCCGCAGAGCCCGCAGGAGTCGTGGGAGTACGAGGGCGGCGCCACCTCCACCCACTCCGTCCGCACGGCCGCCGGGTGGTGACCGGGATGGACGCCGCACTCACCGCGGCCGCCTTCCTGCTCCTGCTCACCGTGGCCGCGTACGTGATCCACCGCCTCACCGTCCGGAACGCCGAGAGGAACGCCTTGCACCCCTCCACCCGCGCTCTGCCCGACGGCCGGGCCCCCGCCGACCCGACCGGCGGGGGACACTCCCGCGGTCGGCGCCGCCGGCCCCCGGCACGATCATCGCGACGGGGGCCGTGGCCGGTTCCCGGCGCGCCGCCGCCGCGATCGCACCACGCACAAGCACACCCGCTGAACCGGCCGCGGGGAGACCCGCCGGGAAGGGCTCATGACGGGCGGCGCGTCGCGGCTCACGGGGCACGGCGGAAAAAGAAGCCGCGACACGCGGGGGCATAGGCGATCATCACCCGATGGACGCACGTTTCCTCGGGACAGCCGAGCTGACCGAAGCCCCTTCCGTCGCGGTCGTCGTCGACGTCATGCGGGCCTTCACGGTCGCGGCATGGGCCTTCGCGCAGGGCGCGGAGAAGATCGTTCTCGCCGGGTCGCTGGACGAGGCGCTGGCGCTCAAGGCGCGGCATCCGCGGTGGGTGGCGCTCAAGGACGGTCCGCCCGCGCCCGGGTTCGACGCCGTTAACTCACCGGGTCTGCTGCGCTCCACCGACCTCAAGGGACGGACCGTGGTGCAGAAGACCACGGCCGGGACGGTCGGCGCACTCGCGGTCAAGGACGCGTCGCTCGTGCTGTGCGCCGGATTCGTGGTCGCGGAGGCGACGGCCCGGCTCCTGCGGGAACGCGCGGCCGACGACGTCACGTACGTGGTGACCGGCGAGGACGGTCACGCCGACGAGGATCTGGCGTGCGCCCAGTACATCGCGGGAAGGGCCGCAGGGTCCGGGACGGATGCGGCCGCGTTCCTCGCTCGCGCCGCGCGCTCGCGCGCCGCCGCCGAGCTGGCGCAGGGAATACGCCAAGGAGTTCACCCTGATGACGTCGCGCTCTGCCTGGAGCTCGACCGATTCCCCTTCGCCATGGTGGCGGCCCCGGAAGGCGCGATCATGGTCCTGCGCCCGTGCGCCGTGGCGCCGTTCTAGGACGGCGCGTCCGACTGCCGGGCCGCTTCACCGGCGCGGCGGTACTCGGCGTTCAGCCGCTGAGCCTCTTCGAGCTGGTCCTCGAGGATGACGATGCGGCAGGCGGCCTCGATGGGGGTGCCCTGGTCGACGAGCTCGCGGGCACGCGCGGCGATGCGCAGCTGGTAGCGGGAGTAGCGCCGGTGTCCGCCGGTCGAGCGCAGCGGGGTGATGAGGCGGGCTTCGCCGATGGCCCGGAGGAAGCCCTGGGTGGTACCGAGCATCTCGGCGGCCCTGCCCATGGTGTAGGCGGGGTAGTCGTCGTCGTCGAGACGGCCGAACGAATCCTCTGCTGTCATTTGCACCTTCTCTGTGAAACGCGTCGAGGGGCCCTGGCGCCGTACCGGCACCAGGGCCCCGAAGGAACTACTACACCATCTGCCGGCTCTTGTACTGCGCCGACCTATTCTTGCCGCACACCTGACCCGGTTTCTGCCGGGGGTGCGGGGATCGCGGATGCGTGACCGGAGACCACCTGCCTATCGATGTCCTGCGGTACCCGGACTCACTGCTTCCGTCCGGGCGATCCTGATGGCGTTCGATCCCTCCGTTCTTTCCCTCTGTCGTACCAACTTGCTGCCGGCGGCCCCTTCTCACCTCGGGCCACCCGGTCCGGCCGTCAGTCCCGTCGCCGACCTGCACCTTCTCTGGCTTCAGAACTCCACCGCCGCACCGTCTCGCATCTCGATCTTGTCGATCTCGGCTACGAGAGAAACCATAGCCAGCCCACGACCCAATGTCTACTCCGGCCGACATAGATTTTCGCGTGTTCGAAGAAGAGGAAGTCCATCTTGAGTACGACCCCCGAGCATCGGTACGGGCCGGACCGCCCGGCGGCGGCGAAATATAGTGGGGCCATGTCGAAGCCTGACGAGTTGCTCGTTGACGTCGCCGCCCTGGTGGAGTCCGAGGAGAGCAACCAGATGTCCCTGACCGTGGTCACTTGTGGTGCCGTCATCACCGGCCGGCTGGCGCCCGAAGCAGTGTGGAGGCGAAGGGTCTCCGAGGTCCTGACGGACTCGGACCACCTGGGCGAGTTCTCCGGCGTGTTCGAAGCGCTGGACAAGCGGGACGGACCTCCGACCCATCTCCACTTCCACGTGGCCCGGATCCTTCAGGGCACCGTGGGCATCCCGGAGACGGGTGGGATGTACCGCGTCGCGATCGAGGACGTCAGCGCCTGGACCGTGGGCGACTTCAGCTATTCGGACCGCTGACCGCCGCAGCCGCTGAACACAGCAGTGTGGCCCCGCCCGGCGTTCGCCGGGCGGGGCCACACTGGTTTCCTCGGGTTCAGGCGGCCGCGGGGGCTCCGAGCAGTTCGGACGCCCGCTGGAACGGGTCGACGGCGGCGACGGGTTCGGCCCCGGCCCTGGCACGGCAGGTGAAGCCGAGCCGTTCCATGGCCCGCAGGACTTCGGCGGCGGTGAAGTCGCGGCGGTCCTGGCGGGTGATGACCTGGCCGACCTGCTTGACCGGGTAGTGGCGGCGGCCGATGATCACCGACTCACCGGTGACCGGTTCGGGCTTGATGCCCTTCATCGACTCCATCACGCCGTTCTTGGTGAGCTCGAAGGGAAAGCGGGCGATGACGCAGCGCATGGGACCTCACAGGGAGAAGTTCAGCGGGTTCGGCGGGAGAGGGCGAGGACGTCGCGCAGGCGCACGTGGTCCGTGTAGGCGGAGCTGTCACGGACGGCCACGAGGCCGCTGCGGGTGACGAATCCGGTGCGCTGGTCGTCCTGGTCGCAGACGACCAGCCGGCCGGTGCGGGCGGCGCGCATGACGGCCAGCGCCACCTCGACGCTCATGTCGTCGCAGACCTGCGGTCCGACGGCTTCCGGAGGCTCGACCCGTGTCCTGTGTCGGGGACCGGCGCTCGACGGTCGGTACTGCGCCTGAACCAGCGTCAAAAGGTGCCTCCTACGGAGTGGAAAGGGATCCGGGTCACGCTCTAGGCGGCCGCGTTCACGCGCGCGGACGCGTGCCGGGCGGCGCCCGACGGGCGGCGGCGGCCCCGGCCCGCGGAACGCTGCCGGGGCGCTCCTCGACCGGCGCGGTGATGACGACGGGGATGCCGGACGGGGCCTGCGCGCCGGTGATCCGGCTCAGCGCCTCGTCACCGGAGCGGACCTGGGTGGTCTGCGGCCTGATACCGGCGTCCGACATCAGGCGCGCGATGCTGCGGCGCTGGTTCGGCGTGACCAGGGTGACGACGCTGCCGGCCTCTCCGGCGCGGGCGGTACGGCCACCGCGGTGGAGGTAGTCCTTGTGGTCGGTCGGCGGGTCGACGTTGACAACCAGGTCGAGGTTGTCGACGTGGATGCCGCGCGCCGCGACGTTGGTGGCCACCAGGACACTGACGTGCCCGGACTTGAACTGCGCCAGCGTGCGGGTGCGCTGCGGCTGCGACTTGCCGCCGTGCAGCGCGGCCGCCCGGACGCCGCTGCCGAGCAGGTCCTGGGTCAGCCGGTCCACCGCGTGCTTGGTGTCCAGGAACATGATCACGCGGCCTTCACGGGCCGCGATGTGAGTCGTGGCGGCGTGCTTGTCGGCTCCGTGGACGTGCAGGACATGGTGTTCCATGCGCGTGACCGCGGCGGCCGACGGGTCGACCGAGTGCACGACGGGGTCGTTGAGGTAGCGACGCACCAGCAGGTCGACGTTGCGGTCGAGCGTGGCGGAGAACAGCATCCGCTGGCCCTCCGGACGGACCTGGTCGAGCAGCGCGGTGACCTGGGGCATGAAGCCCATGTCGGCCATCTGGTCGGCCTCGTCGAGGACCGTGACGGCCACGTCGCTCAGCCGGCACTCGCCCCGGTCGATGAGGTCCTTGAGGCGGCCGGGGGTCGCGACGACGACCTCGGCTCCGCGCCGCAGCGCGCCGGCCTGCCGGCCGATGGACATCCCGCCCACGACGGTGGCCAGGCGCACCTGGACGGAGCGGGCGTACGGCGTGAGCGCGTCGGTCACCTGCTGGGCCAGTTCACGCGTCGGTACGAGGATCAGCCCGAGCGGCCTGCGCGGCTCGGCGCGCCGGCCGCGAGTGCGGGCGAGCAGGGCGAGGCCGAAGGCGAGGGTCTTGCCGGATCCGGTGCGGCCGCGGCCCAGGACGTCGCGGCCCGCGAGGGAGTTCGGCAGCGTCGCGCCCTGGATCGGGAACGGTGCCGTCACACCCTGCCGGGCGAGCTCGGCGAGGAGCTGCTCGGGCATGTCGAGATCGGCGAACGCGGTCACGGCGGGCAGCGCGGGGGTGGTCGTCACGGGGAGTGCGAACTCACCTCGCGGCGCGGTGGACCGGCGGGCATTCGGGCGCGTGCGGTTCATACGGTTCATACGGTGCCTTCCTTGACGTGGCACATATCAAGGAATTGCGGCGGCCATGAACGCCGCAGGCAATTACGAGTATGAACCGGTGGGAACGAATTCGGGGCCGACCGATGTTTTCGCTGAAAATGCGTGCAGCTGGGGCCCGCACCCCGAAGGATGCGGGCCCCAGCTACTCAGCGCGTGTCAGCGTCAGGCCGGAACGATGTTCTCGGCCGTCGGGCCCTTCTGGCCCTGCGCGATGTCGAAGGTGACCTTCTGGCCCTCCTGGAGCTCGCGGAAGCCCGAAGCGGCGATGTTCGAGTAGTGGGCGAACACGTCAGGACCGCCACCATCCTGCTCGATGAAGCCGAAGCCCTTTTCCGCGTTGAACCACTTGACGGTGCCGTTAGCCATGTCATTTCTCCTTTGGGAGTCATTCGGCACCCGCACTGCGCGGGGCCGGGTCGTCGTGATGACCCCGCCCGGAAATGACCGGAAATACATAAGCGCTTGCACGCTTGAAGTTTTGGGAACCACAACAGCAACTGAGATCGACAGTAGCACGTCACCGCGGCACTCGGGCGCCGAAAAATTCGCTCTCACCTAATGCGGCAGAATCCCTGTCAGGGCGGTCCGCCAAATTCTCACTTCACGGGCACAGATATTTCCGGATCACGCCACTCGGGCAACCCCGAGAGCACCGCCACCCGCTGCCGTATCAACGAAATCTGGGACCCCGCCCCGATGAAATTCGTGGGCTGCGCCGAGCCCTGGGCGGCGTGCTTGCGGTAGCGGAGGGTGTTCGCGTCGACGAGTACGCCGGTGGCGCGGGCGCCCGCCGCCATCAGCAGACCGGTGTCCTCCATGCCGTGCAGAGCGGTCCACGCCCCGAGTTCGACGAGCAGGGCGCGCCGCCACAGGATGCCCGCCGGGTGGACGGGGAGGCTGTAGCCGTGCGGT
Organism: Streptomyces sp. Q6; assembly: GCF_036967205.1. Lineage (NCBI taxonomy): Bacteria > Bacillati > Actinomycetota > Actinomycetes > Kitasatosporales > Streptomycetaceae > Streptomyces > Streptomyces citrinus. The sequence continues at coordinate 6,918,273 of NZ_CP146022.1, read as the reverse complement.
GCCGTCAGCCAGTGGGCGGGGAGGGTGCCACGGGGCACGGGGCCGGGCTTCAGGGGCAGCGGGTGGTCCCGGAGCCGGCCGTCGGGCAGGAGGTCGCGGGCGCGGCCCACCGCGTAACCGGCGTGCGGTCGCGCGGCCAGGGCGCGGGTGAGGGTGGTGAGGGCGCCGGGTTCGAGGAGGTCGTCGGCGTCGACGTTCTGGACGAGCGGGGCGGCGGCGCGGGCGAGGGCGATGTTGCGGGTGGGTCCGGGCCCGACCGCGGTGCCGTGCGCCTCGGCGCGGACCCGGGGGTCGCGGTCCGCGCCGCAGGAGGCCAGTGCCTCGGCTACCGCTCCCCCACCCGGCCCGTCGAGTTGGACCAGCCACTCCCACGACGTGAGGTCCTGGGCCCGCAGGGAGTCCCAGACGTCCGGCAGGAAGCGTACGTACGGCGCGTGGACCGCCGTCACGACACTCACGCTCGGCCGTCTGTCCGATTGCATGACCGGATGATAGGGCCCGGTCGGCGGTCAGGGGTGGGTCGTGGAGACCACGTAGACCATGGGGTGGTCGGGGTTCGAGCGGTTCACCACGACCGTCTGGGTGGGGGACGGGTCCTGCTGGCCGTGGGTGAGGCCGTACCAGGGGCCGGGGCCGGTGAAGTTCCAGCCCGCGACCTGCTGGTCGCGGTCGCTGATCGCGAGGTCGTTCTTCTTGAGGTCGGACGCGGTGCGGTCGATGTTCTTCAGGAACGTGCCCAGGCCCTTGTTGCTGGTGACGAACTGCGCGTACAGGCGGCTGACCTTGTAGTTGTTCGTCTCGTAGTACGCGACGCTGCGCGAACCCGCCGGGATCGGGATCTGGTAGAGGCGGCGCTGCACCTTGGACGGCCAGCCGATGGTGAGGCCGGTCGCCGAGTACTTGGCTTCCTTGTCCTTGCCGCTGTCGCGGCTCTGGTTCGCGGAGATCACCAGGTAGCCGGCGGGGATACCGATGAGCAGCACGATGGTCAGGAGCGTGAGGGCGCGGCGGCGGATCATGCGGCCGCGGTCCTCGGCCGGTCGCGCGCCGCGGCCCGGGGCCTCGGAGGCGTCCGGGGACGAGGGCTGGCGGGGCAGCATCATGGCGGGTCTTCCTGTCACTGCTCGCGGCCGCTGTCGGCGCCGCCGAGGGTGCGCGCGTAGCGCTCGTACCGCTCGTAGCGCTCCACCCGGCGGCGCTTGGCACGACGGAAGCGGCGGGCGACCAGCCGGGCCAGGTCCGCCGCGCCGACCATGCCGGCCTCGGGGCCGAGCTGGGCGCGGGCGATCCGGGCCTCGGGGCGGTAGCCGCGGCCGGTGAGGTGGCGCTTGAAGGCGTCACGGGCGGGGCCGATGAGCAGGTCGTCGGCGGCGCTCACGCCCCCGCCGATGACGAAGCAGGACGGGTCGAGGGCGGCGGCGAGGTTCGCGATGCCGACACCGAGCCACTGGCCGATGTCCTGGAGCAGTTCGACGCACATGGCGTCGCCCTCGCGGGCCAGCTCGGTGATGAGGGGCCCGGTGATGTCGGGGATGTTGCCCTTGACCCGCTCGATGATGTTGTACGCGACCGGGGAGTCGGCGGCGGCGAGTTCGCGGGCCTCGCGGACCAGGGCGTTGCCGGAGCTGTACTGCTCCCAGCAGCCGCGGTTGCCGCACGGGCAGCGGTGTCCGCCGGGCACGACCTGCATGTGGCCGAACTCGCCCGCGACGCCGAACTTCCCGCGCTTGACCTGGCCGTCCTCCAGGATCGCGCCGCCGATGCCGGTGCCGAGCGTGATCATGACCAGGTGGTCCTCGCCGCGGCCCGCGCCGAAGCGCCACTCCGCCCAGGCGGCGGTGTTCGCGTCGTTGTCGACGAGGACGGGGACGGAGAGCCGGCCCGCGAGGCGGTCGCGCAGCGGCTCGTTGCGCCAGGAGAGGTGCGGGGCGAACAGGACGCGGTTGCGGTCCGCGTCGACCCAGCCGGCCGCGCCGATGCCGACGGCGTGCACGTCGTGGCGGTCGGAGAGGTCGAGCACCAGTTCCGTGATGGTGTCCTCGACGACCTTCGGACTCTTGGACTTGTCCGGCGTCTCCGTGCGCAGGGTCTCCAGGATGACGCCGTCCGCGTCGACGACACCCGCCATCACCTTGGTGCCGCCGATGTCGATCCCGACGGTGGGGACGCGGGGGGCCGTCAGGTGCGAGCGGCGCTCCCGGGTGCCGACGGTCCGCAGGACCGTGGCTCGGGCGCTGCCACGGTGGGCTAGGTCGCGGTAGGTGCTCATTGCGGCGATTCTGCCTCACGCGGCGGCTCCGCCGCATGCCGGGTTTCCTGTGCGGCGGGGCTCCCGGGGAGCGGGGTCCGGTGTGCGGGTGCGGGTGAGTGGGGGCTGATCGCGCGGTTCCCCGCGCCCCTGAGATGCGCACCTGTGGTGCGGCATCTCGTCGATGAAGGCTGAGCGGCGAAGCCGCTCAGCCTTCAGGGGCGCGGGGAACCGCGCGAGCGGCCACGACGGCACCGCAGCCGCGGGAACGGCCGCATCCGCCTACTTGGGGGCGTCCGTCGGGTGGCCCCCAAGGTGCGTGGGGACCGGGGCGCGCTCCAGTTCGTGGCGGAGGTCGTCGAGCTCGCTGCCACCGGCCATCTGCCGGGTCAGCTCGTCCAGCGAGATCCCGTCCCGCGTGTGGCTGCCGAACATCGCGCCGCGCTTGAGGAGGACGAAACGGTCGCCCACCAGGTACGCGTGGTGCGGGTTGTGAGTGATGAGGACCACGCCGAGGCCCGCGTCCCGCGCCGCCGCGACGTACTTGAGGACGACGCCGGACTGCTTGACGCCGAGTGCCGCCGTCGGCTCGTCGAGGACGAGGACCTTCGCGCCGAAGTAGACGGCGCGGGCGATGGCCACGCACTGGCGCTCGCCGCCGGAGAGCGTGCCGATGGGCTGGTCGACGTCGCGCAGGTCGATGCCCATGCGGGCCAGTTCCTCGTGCGTCGTGCGGCGCATGAGCTCGACGTCCATGCGCTTGAAGGGGCCGGTGCCCTTCGTCGGCTCGGAGCCGAGGAAGAAGTTGCGCCAGACCGGCATCAGCGGGACGACGGCGAGGTCCTGGTAGACCGTGGCGATGCCGCGGTTGAGGGCGTCGCGGGGGTTGGAGAGGCGCATCTCCTCGCCCTCGATCGAGAAGGTGCCCGCGTCGTGCTGGTGCAGACCCGCGATGATCTTGATGAGGGTCGACTTGCCGGCGCCGTTGTCGCCGAGGACGCAGGTGATCTCGCCCGCGTGGACCTCGATCGAGACGTCCTCGAGAGCGCGGATGTTGCCGTAGTACTTGCTGACCGAGGCCAGCTCCACCAAGGGGGTCGTCACTTGATCGCCTCCGCGCGCTTGCGGACCCACGCGTTGAGCAGGGTCGCGAGGAGCAGCATCGCTCCGAGGAAGAACTTGAACCAGTCCGAGTTCCACTCGGCGAACACGATGCCCTTGCTCGTCATGCCGAAGATCAGGGCACCGATGGCCGCGCCGACCGCGGAGCCGTAGCCGCCGGTGATCAGGCAGCCGCCGATGACCGCCGCGACGATGTAGATCAGCTCGTTGCCGACGCCCTCGCCGGACTGCACGACGTCGTAGCTGAAGAGCAGGTGCTGGCCGGAGATCCAGGCGCCGAACGCGACGCCCATGTAGAGGCCGATCTTGGTCTTGTTGACCGGGACGCCGACCGCGCGGGCCGCGTCCACGTCGCCGCCGACGGCGAAGATCCAGTTTCCGGCGCGGGTGCGCAGCAGGATCCATGTCGCGACCAGGATCAGGGCGAGCCACCACAGGATGGTGATCTTGAAGTCGACGCCGCCGATGGTGATCGTCGAGGCGAAGACGTCCTTGGCGGAGGAGAAGCCCTCCATGTCGGCGATCGACTTCGTCGACACCGTGCCGCTGATGAGCTTGGTGAAGCCCAGGTTCATGCCGGTCAGCATCAGGAAGGTGCCGAGCGTGATGATGAAGCTGGGAAGTTTGGTGCGGGTCAGCATCACGCCGTTGAAGGCGCCGATGGCCAGGGTGACCAGGAGCGAGACGCCCACTCCGACCCAGGTGTTCGCCGTCATCTGGTAGCTGAACATCGACGAGATCAGCGCCGACGACGTGACGAGGACGCCCGCCGACAGGTCGAACTCGCCGCCGATCATCAGCATCGCGACCGGGACGGCCATGATGCCGAGGGTCGAGGCCGCGTACAGGACGGTGGCCAGGCTCGCGGGCCGCAGGAAGCTGTCCGCGACGACCGAGAAGAAGATGAAGACGGCGATCGCGCCGACCACCGAGCCGAGCTCGGGGCGGCCCATCAGCTTCTTCCAGGGCGAGGTTCTCAGGAGCCGTTCGTCGAGCTGCGGCTCGGGCTGCTTCTCGGGAACGGTCGTGGTCATCGTGTCCCCCGCTTCGCGTATTCCTCCAGCTCGGCGGCCTGATCCTTGGTGACGATCTGCGGTCCGGTGAGGACCGGCTTGCCGCCGCCGAGCACATTGGCGTTGTACTTGTACAGCCACAGCAGGTCCACGGCCTCGTAGCCCTGGAGGTACGGCTGCTGGTCGACGGCGAAGCCGAGGCTGCCGTCCTGGAGGCCCTGGGCGACCTTCTCGTTCAGGTCGAAGGTCTCGATCTCGGCCTTGCTGCCCGCGTCCTCCTTGGCCTTCACGGCGGTGGCGGCGAACGGCGCGCCGAGCGTGACGACCGAGTCGATGGACGGGTCGGACTGGAGCTTGGCCTCGATCGCGGACTGCACGTCGGGCATGTTGGTGCCCTCGACGTAGAGGTTCGTCATCCGGCCGTCGAACTTCGACTTCGCTCCGGCGCAGCGCTGCTCGTGGCCGACGTTGCCCTGCTCGTGCAGGACGCACAGGGCCTTCTTCTTGCCGCGCTTGTCGAGCTCCTCGCCGACGGCTTCACCGGCGATGGTCTCGTCCTGGCCGATGTGGGTGAGCGCGCCGAACCGCTTGGACTCCGCGGAGCCCGAGTTCACGGTGATGACGGGGATGCCCGCCTTCTCGGCGCGGGCCACGGCCGCCTTCATCGCGTCGGGCTTGGCCAGCGTGACGATGATGCCGTCGACCTTCTTGTCGACGGCCGCGTCGACCAGCTGGGCCTGCTGCTGGGCCTCGTCGTTGTGCGAGTACAGGAAGTTGATGTTGTCCTTGACCGCCGCCTGCTCGGCGCCGCTCTGGACGATGTCCCAGAAGGTGTCGCCATCACCCGAGTGGGTGATCATCGCGATGGTCCAGCGGGGTGTGTCCACTGCCGCCTTGCCCTGGGCCTGCTGGGCCTTCCTGGCATCCTCCGCCCGCTTGCCGCCGGTGCTGCTGCACCCGGCGAGCGTGAGGCCGAGGGCCCCCGCTACGGCGATGCTCACCCAGGTCCGAAACCGTGCCACGAGGCCGTGCCCTTCTTGGTCTGCTGCGTCGTACACCGGGGCCGGCGGTGGGCCGGACCCGGTGGACCATTTACTGGTCCTTGGGGACCAGTTTGCGGTCCCAAACGCACAAGTATGGGTCACGGGGATCATGCATCCATTCACCGGGTGCCGCGCGCGGTGTACTTCTCCAGCTTCGGCACGTCCTTCTCTGTGACGAGCGCGGGGCCGGTGAAGACGGGCTTTCCGCCGCCGAGGACGTTGGCGTTCGTCTTGTAGAGCCAGAGTTCGTCGACGGCCAGATAGCCCTGGAGATAGGGCTGCTGGTCCACGGCGAACGAGACCTCCTTGGCCTTGAGGCGGCGTACGACCTCGGCGTTCAGGTCGAACGTGGCGATGTCCGCCTTGCTGCCCGCGTCGTCCTTCGCCTTGACGGCGAGCGCCGCGATGGGGGCGCCGAGCGCGACGATCGCGTCGATGGACTTGTCGGCCTGGAGCTTGGCCTCGATGGAGGACTGGGAGCTCGGGGCGTTGGTGCCGTCCACGTTGAGGTTCTCGACGGAGCCCTTGAAGGTCTTCTTCACACCGGCACAGCGCTGCTCCAGCGAGACGTTGCCCTGCTCGTGGATGACGCAGAGGACCTTCTTCCTGCCCTGCTTCGCCAGCTCGGTGCCGACCGCCTCGCCGGCCACCGACTCCTCCTGGCCTATGTGGCTGAGGGCGCCGAACTTCGCCGAGAACTCGGAGCCCGAGTTGATCGACACGACCGGAATGCCCGCGGCCGTCGCCTTCGCGAGGACCGCCTCCATGGCCTGCGGCTTCGCGAGCGTGACGATGATCCCGTCGACCTTCTTGTCGATCGCGGCCTGGACGAGCTCGGCCTGCCCCTTCGCCTCCTTGTCGTTGGAGTAGAGGAACTGCACGTTGTCCTTGGCGGCCGCCTGTTCGGCGCCGTTCTGCACGATGTCCCAGAAGGTGTCGCCCTCGCCGGAGTGCGTGACCATCGCGATCTTCATACGCGGCGTGCCGACGGCCTTGCCGCCGGTGGCGCTCCCGTCCGGCTTGTCCTCGGAATCCTTGCCGCCCGATCCGCTGCATCCGGCGGCGAGGGCGATCACCGCGACGAGGGCCGCGGCCGTACGGGCTGTTCGCGTCGTGAGCATGGTCGAGCCACCTCTCCTCCGGCCGCCCGGTGCGGCTGGAGGTGTTTGTAGCGGGGGTCCCACGGCAACGTCAATGACTTTGTCAGAACATTCGGACGACGAACACAATGAACACGACGAGCACGACGAGCACGGGCGGCCAGGACCGTGACGGGCGGCTAGGACCGTGACGGGCGGCTAGGACCGTACGAGAAGGTGGAACTCGAAGGAGTAGCGGGACGCGCGGTAGGCGTGGGAGCCGAACTCGACCGCGCGGCCCCTGTCGTCGAACGTCGTGCGCCGCATGGTCAACAGCGCCGTCGCCCCGGGTTCGCCGAGCCGCTCGGCCTCCGCGGCGGTGGCGGCACGAGCGTCGATGGACTGGTGGGCGCTGTGCAGGGTGATGCCGGCGGAGCGCATCAGGCGGTACAGGCCGGTGGCCTCCAGGCGCTCGTCCTCCAGGGCGATCAGGCCGACCGGCAGGTGGTTGCACAGGTACGCGACCGGTTCGCCGTGGGCCAGGCGCAGCCGCTCGACACGGTGCACCTCCTGCCCCTCGGCGATACCGAGCGCGGCGGCGGCCTCCGCCGAGGCGGGCACCAGGGTGTTGGCGAGGACGCGGGTCGCAGGGCGCTGACCCGCCGCTTCCAGGTCGTCGTAGAGACTGCTCAGTTCGAGCGGGCGCCTGACCTGGCTGCGCACGACCTGGGTGCCGACGCCCCGGCGCCGGACGAGCAGGCCCTTGTCGACGAGGGATTGGATGGCCTGGCGGACGGTGGGCCGGGACAGACCGAGGCGGGCCGCCAGCTCGATCTCGTTGCCGAGCAGGCTGCCGGGCGTCAGGGCGCCGCGCTCGATCGCCGCCTCCAGCTGCCGCGCGAGCTGGAAGTAGAGCGGGACGGGGCTGCTGCGGTCGACTCCGAGTTCCAGCCGGACGGTCGGGTCGGCTACGGGTTTGGCCACGGGGGCGAGGGTATCGGCAGGCGTGGTTGACGGATAGTCCTGACGTTCCATTGTCCGGACACATCAATCGCTCCTGGATGCGGACACGGCCCGGCCGTGCGACGGTCTCGGCCCGCACGTACCGGATGGAGGACGACCGGTGCGCCGGAACGGGCTGGTGAACCCGGCCGGGGTGACCGTGGCGGACCCGCGGGTCGCGGTGGACCTCGTGGCGCATCCGGCCGGGCACCGGTGGGTGTGACTGGTCAGCCGGTGCGCCCGCGAGCTGCCGGTCGAGCCGCTCGTCGCCGAGGGCCGGCGGCCGAGCGCGCGACGGCACGGCGGTGGAGGCGGTGACGTGGGACCCGTACGGGGTGGAGGTACCGCGGCTCGACAGGGCGTGAGCTCGGCACCACGCACTCGCGTATTTGTCAGGACAAAGGATTGACAGTATCTGTACGGGACGGCACGTTGGGACCATGCGCATCGGACTCATCGGAACGGGCCGCATCGGCACCTTTCACGCGGGCGTCCTGGAGCGGTACCGGGAGGTGGGCTCGCTCGTCGTCACCGACGCCGAGCCCGCGCGGGCCGTCGCCCTCGCCGACCGGATCGGGGCGACGGCGGCGCCCAGCGTCGACGAGATCTTCACCTGGGGCGTGGACGCGCTGGTGATCACGGCCGCCACCGCCGCGCACGCCGAGCTGATCGGGCGGGCGGCGCGGGCCGGGCTGCCCGTGTTCTGCGAGAAACCGATCGCGCTCGATCTGCCGGGGACCCTGGCCGCGCTCCGGGAGGTCGAGTCGGCGGGCACGATCCTCCAGCTCGGGTTCCAGCGGCGCTTCGACGCCGGGTACACGGCCGCGCGCGAGGCCGTACGGGAGGGCAGGCTCGGGCGCCTGCACACCGTGCGGGCGATGACGTCCGACCCGGCACCGCCGCCGGCCGCGTATCTGCCGCTGTCCGGCGGCCTCTACCGGGACTGCCTGGTGCACGATTTCGACATCCTGCGGTGGGTGACCGGGCGCGAGGTCGTCGAGGTGTACGCGACCGGGTCCGACGCGGGGCCCGCGATGTTCCGGGAGGCCGGGGACGTGGACACGGCGGCGGTCGTGCTGACCCTCGACGACGGGACGCTGGCCACGGCCACGGCGACGCGGTGCAACGGCGCGGGGTACGACGTGCGCATGGAACTCTCCGGCGAGCGCGACACGGTGGTCGTGGGCCTCGACGACCGTACGCCGGTCGCGTCGACGGAACCGCAGGGCCCGCCCGCCGCGGACAAGCCGTGGCCGGGCTTCCTGGAGCGCTTCGCGCCGGCCTACGAGGCCGAGCTGAAGGCGTTCGTGGACGTGGTCCGCGGGGCCAGGGAGAACCCGTGCGACGGGTGGGAGGCGCTGCGGGCGCTGCGGGTCGCGGAGGCGTGCGAGATGTCGCGGGCCGGGCGGCGCGTGGTGCGGATGGAGGAGGTCGACGGGGGCTGACCCGCCGCGCGGCGGGCCCGCTACACGGTGAGGACCGTGCCCTGCGCGACCGCGCACAGCTTCTCCGCGCCCTCCTCGTCCACCACCACCAGGTCGGCCCTGATCACGGCCTGGCGGCGGCCCGCGGTGACCACCTCGGCGCGGGCCACCAGGGTCACGCCCTGCGCGGGGCGGACGTACTGGATGGAGAAACCGGAGGTCAGCACGGACGGGCCGAGGGCGGCGCCCGCGGCGAACGTCAGGGCGTTGTCCGCGGCGTAGGCGAGGACGCCGCCGTGCACGAAGCCGTTCTGCTGGTGGAGTTCGGGCCTGATGTCCAGTTCGAGCGTGGCCGCGCCGTCGCCGAACTCGGTGAGGCGGGCCTGGAGCAGTTGGCTGAACGGCTGCGACTCCAGGGCCTTGCGGGCGAGTTCGAGGTCGAGGACGGCGGGTTCGGTGGACATCGGGGCTCCTCGGCGGGGTCGGCGGCTACCAGCGCACCGGCAGTGTACGAACCCCACGCATCAGCATTCCGGGCAGCCAGCTGTCCGGCTCCCCGTCCAGGGCGAGGTCGGGGCACCGCTCCAGGAGGGAGCGGATCGCGATCCGGCCTTCCATGCGGGCGAGCGGGGCGCCCAGGCAGTAGTGGATGCCGTGGCCGAACGCCAGGTGACCGCGGGCGTCGCGGCGGATGTCGAAGCGGTCGGGCACCTCGAACCGCTCCGGATCGCGGCCCGCCGTGCCGATCCCGACGAGGACGGGGGCGCCCGCCGGGATCACCGTGCCGTCGATGTCGACGGGCTCGGCGGCGAAGCGGTGCGTGGCCGTCTCGACCGGGCCGTCGTAGCGCAGCATCTCCTCCACGGCCCCGTCGAGGAGGCTCATGTCGGCGCGCAGGTCGGCCAGTTGGCCGGGGTGGTCGAGGAGCGCGCGCACGCCGTTGCCGATCAGGTTGACGGAGGTCTCGTGGCCGGCGACCAGCAGGAGGAAGGCCATGCCGCGCAGTTCGTGCGAGGAGAGTCGGTCGCCGTCCTCCGCAGTGGTCCGGATCAGCGCGCTCAGCAGGTCGTCGGCGGGGGCCGTGCAGCGCTTGTCCTCGATCAGCTCGTCGAGGAACGCGGTGATCTCGAAGAACGCCGCGGCCTCCTCCTCACCGCTGGTCGGCGCCACGATCTGGATCGACATGCGGCGGAACCGGCCGCGGTCGATGTCCGGGACGCCGAGCAGTTCGCAGATGACGACGAACGGGAGCGGGAAGGCGAGCGCCGCGACGAGGTCGGCGCTGCCGCGCGGCACCATGTCGTCGAGCAGCTCGTCGGTGATCTTCTGGATGCGCGGGGCGAGCGCCGCGACCCTGCGCGGGGTGAACTCCCGGGTGACCAGGGAGCGCAGCCGGCCGTGCTCCGGCGGGTCCGTGAAGAGCAGGTGCCGCCCCACGTCGCTGCCGTCGAGGCCCCACGGCGGGGTCTTGACCAGCCGGGGGTCGGTGAACGCGGCGCGCGCCGCCTCGTGCCCGACGATCAGCCACAGCTCCTCGGTCGGTCCGGGGCCCGGGGTGCGCACGTGGTGGACGGGGCCCAGGCGGCGCAGCCGCTCGTACACCGGATAGGGGTCGGCGAAGAACTCGGCCGATCCGCCCGCGTACTCCCCCAGGTCGACGATCTCGCCCATGCCGTGCGCCTCCCGCGTGTGTGGTCTCCGCGTCCCCCTGCCCTGCCTAACTCGCCCCGCTCACGATCCGTTCCCTGCGCGCCCCGCCCGTCTCCAGGAACCGTTCGAGCGGCAGGGTGGCCGCGCCGACGGTGACCGCGTCCGTGCCCAGGCGGCCGAGTTCGACGGTGGTCTGCGCGAAGGGGTGGCGCAGCGCGTACGCGGCGGCCGCGCGCCGCACCGGTTCGATCAGGCGCGGTCCGAGCAGCAGTCCGGCCCAGCCGCCGACGACGATCCGCTCGGGGTTGAAGAGGTTGACGAGATCGGCGATGCCCGCGCCGAGGTACTCGGCGGTCTCGTCCAACAGGCCCTCGGTGGCGGGGTCTTCGAGGAGTTCGGCGAGGGCGCCCTCCTCGTCCGGTGATGTCCAGGTGCCGCCCGCCTCCCGCCACCGTTCGAGAAGCGATTCGGCGCTGACGTACGCCTCCAGGCAGCCGCGCGCGCCGCACCGGCACTCCCGGCCGCCGACCTGGAGGACGGTGTGGCCCCACTCCCCCGCGCTGCTGGACGAGCCCTGGTACGGGACGCCGTCGGCGATGACGCAGGCGCCGACGCCGGAACCGATGAGGGCGATCACGGCGTTGCGGGCGCCGCGGCCCGCGCCGAACCACATCTCGGCGCGGCCGAGCGTCTTGGCCCCGTTGTCGATGAACAGGGGCAGTTCGGGCGGGAGTTCGCCGGGGGCGCGGAGCATCTCCTCCAGCGGGACGGCGTCCCAGCCGATGGTCTGACCGTGCACGACGGCGCCGGCGGGGCCCGAGGCGTCGACGATGCCGGGTACGCCGATGCCGACGCCGATCAGCGTCTCCGGCGCCACGCCCGCTCCGGCGATGACCTGCGTCAGACCGCGAGCGATGAGCCGTACGACGTCGTGCGCGTCGTACTTGCCGTCGCGCCGCCCGTCGGGCAACGGGGCGTCGGCGCGCGCCAGTTCGTTCAGCGCGAGGTCGAACAGTTCCACCCGGACGCGGGTCTCGCCCACGTCCACGCCGACGACGTGGCCGCTGCCGGGCGCGACGCGCAGCAGGGTGCGGGGCCGGCCGCCGTCGGAGTCGACGGAACCCGCCTCCTCCAGGAGGCCGTCGGCGACGAGCTCCGCGACGACGTTGCTGATGGAGCCCGAGCTGAGCGCCGTCAGCGGCCCCAACTCCTGTCTGCTGAGCGGTCCGTCGAAGTACAGCTTGCGCAGCACGACGGCCCGGTTGCCCCGGCGCAGATCGCGCACCGTTCGCCGACGTGGTCCTGGCATCCCGTACTCCCGCCCCTGTGCACCGCATCGATCAAGAGGGATCAAGATCGGCCGAGCACATCGACCGCACTTAGATCACGGTGTGAATTTACCCGACGCCGCCGTCGGCACTCAGCGCTCCTCCAGGAACCCCGCGTCGTGGACCAGCAGCGCGATCTGCACGCGGTTGTTGAGGCCGAGTTTCGTCATGACGCGGGAGACGTGGGCCTTGACCGTGGCGACGCTGAGGTAGAGGGTCGCCGCGATCTCCGCGTTGGACTTGCCGCGACCGACCTCGACGGCCACCTCCCGTTCCCGGTCGGCGAGTTCGGCGAGGCGGTGGCGGGCGCCGGCCGTGCGCGTCTCGCGGTCGGCGGCCGCCGCGTGGGAGATCAGCTGGCGGGTGACGGCGGGCGACAGGACCGGATCGCCGGCCGCGACGCTGCGGACCGCGCCGAGGATCTCGGCGGGCGTCGCGTCCTTGAGCACGAATCCGGCCGCGCCCGCGCGCAGCGCCCGCAGCACCTGCTCGTCCGCGTGGAACGTGGTCAGGACGACGACCTCGGGCGCGTCCGGGCGGGCGCGCAGCCGCTCGGTGGCGTCGAGGCCGTCCATGACCGGCATGCGGATGTCCATGAGGACGACGTCGGGCCGGACGGCCGCGGCCACGTCGAGCGCCTGCGCGCCGTCGGCCGCCTCTCCGACGATCTCGACGTCGTGCGCCCCGCCGAGCATGAAGGTCAGGCCCGAGCGGACGAGGGCGTCGTCGTCGACGAGGAGCAAGCGGATCGCGTTCATGGGCCCCACCGTAGTCACGCCGTCACGGGACGACAGGCCCCGTCACCCGCTCCACGGCAGCCAGGCCCGTACCGCGAAGCCGCCCTCGGGGCGCTGCCCGTGGTCGAGCGTGCCGCCCGCGAGCGTGGCGCGTTCCGTGAGCCCGATCAGGCCTTGGCCCGAGCCGGGCACGTGCGGGACGTCGCCGGGCGGCGGCGGGTTGGTGACCGTGATGGCGAGGCCGTCCCCGGGGGCGCCGGTGACGGTGACGGCGACCTCGGCGCCGGGGGCGTGCTTGCGGGCGTTGGTCAGGCCCTCCTGGGCGATGCGGTACGCGGTGCGGCCGGTGGAGGCGGGTACGGAGTCGGGGTCGCCGACGCGGTTGTCGAGGACGACCTTCATGCCGGCCTCGCGGGACTCGGCGACGAGGGTGTCGAGGGCGGCGAGCGTGGGCTGCGGGCGCCCCGACTCCTCGCCGTGGTCGGCGGCGCGCAGCACGCCGATGATCTCGCGCAGGTCCTGGAGCGCCTCGTGCGCGCTCTCCCGAATGACGCCGGCGGCCCGCGCGATCTCCTCGCGGGGCGCGTCGGGGCGGAACTCCAGGGCGCCCGCGTGCACGCTCAGCAGCGTCAGCCGGTGCGCGAGGACGTCGTGCATCTCGCGGGCGATGGCCTCACGGGCCAGCCGCTGCGCCTGCTCGGCGCGGAGCCCGGCCTCGGTCTCGGCGCGCAGGGCACGGTCCCGCAGCGACATCAGGAGCTGGCGCCGGGAGCGCACGAACATGCCCCAGCCGACGACGGTGACGGTGAGGATCACGGTGAACGCCACCGACAGGGCGTAGGTCGACTCGGGGTCGGGCCGCAGCCAGAAGAAGATCGGGACCAGAGCGATCGACGCGCCGCCGACCCAGGCCACGTAGCGGAAGGGGCGGTGCACGGCGAGCGTGAAGATCGCGATCATGACCGCGCCGCTCGCGGTGTTGGACACGAAGCCGACCGGCACCATCGCCACCGCGAATCCGAGCGGCCACCGCCGGCGCACCCAGACGCCCGCGCAGGCCAGCGCCCCGATCACCTGGTCGACGAGGGCCAGCGTGTCGGAGGTGTTCGGGTCGTCCCAGACCTGTTCGGCGAGGATCAGGCCGAGGAAGACGGCGACGAGGAAGCAGCCGAAGTCGACGAGCCAGTCGCGGACGGTGCGCCGCCCGCGTCCCGGCCGCCCCTCGGAGTCCAGGTCCAGTTCGTCGGCGTCGGCGGAGGTCAGCAGACGGCGCCGCCACGGCAGCGGTGTCCCGTCGCCCCGCTCCGTGTCCCCCGTGGTCCGCCGCGATGCCTCCATGGTCGACAAATCTACGCACGTCAGGCGCCGTGGGCCGCCTCGCGCGGCCTTCTCGCGACCAAAGTCGCCCACCCGTCGACTTCGGTAGCGGGCGGACGGCGTGGGCGGCGACCTCGGGCGGACACGGGCTCGCCCCGCGGCTGATGTGCGTGGGGGGTCCGCGGGGCGAGGGTTCGTGCATGGACCGAGACGGGAACCCGGACGACAGGCGGGGCCGGCGGCCCCAGCGACTGCTGGAGGTCGTCGGCGGGCTCGCGCTGTTCCAGGGCGTGCTCGGCATCGTCCGCGCGTGCACGGGCTGGTCCGGCTGGGGTCCGGTCGGGTTCGTCGGGCTGCTCGACGGCCGCGAGGTGTACGGGAGCATCGCGCTGGTGGTGCTCGCGATCGCCCTGTTCGCGGCCGCCGAGGGCCGCAGGAGCCGCTAGGGCTTGGAGCGGTCAGCAGGAGTGGTCGATCAGGTCGAACGTGGCGTAGTGGTCCGCCGTGTAGTAGTCCTCCTGGCTCGCCTCGCCCGTGACGATGCGGCGGGCGCCCCGGTCGGAGGAGCCCGGCGTGATGACCGTGTACTCGTGGTAGTAGCCGGTCGACCGGCTCGGCAGGACGCCTTCGCGGTTCTGGAAGACGGTGCCGTCCTGGCTGTACGGGAACGGGCCGCCGGCCGCGATGAGTTCGAGGGTGTCGTACGCCTGGGAGGGCAGGGCGGAGTAGCAGATGTCGCCGACCGCGGCGGCGGAGACGGTGACGGACGGGGTGGTGGGGGCGGGGGCCGCGTGGGCCGTGGCGCCGGCGGAGCCGCCGACGAGGAGGGCGGCGGCGAGGGCTACGGCACTGAAGAAGCGTGGGGGTGTCTTCATGCCCCTAGTGTGACGCGCGTAGACGGGGGCATGTCAACGACAACTACCGCTTGTTTTCCAGGAGTTAACTCGTGGCCCGGCGGCCCCACCCGGTTCCGGCCAGCACCAAGGCGGCGCCCAACAGGCCCACGGCTCCCAGGTGTTCGCCGCCGAGGGCGATGCCGGTCGCCGCGGCCCAGAGCGGTTCGGTGCCGAGCAGCAGGCTCACGCGGGAAGGGGACGAGCGGCGTACGGCCCACATCTGCACGAAGAACGCGAAGAGCGTGCAGAAGACGGACAGGAACAACAGGCCCGCCCAGTCGGCGGGTTCGAAGGCCGCCGCCGCGTCCCACGGGGTGGAGCCGGTGCCGGGTGCCGCGCAGAGCAGCGCGAACACCACGACGGCCGAGCCGAGTTGGACGCTCGTCAGGGGCAGCGCCTCCGCCCCCTGGACGGACTTCAGGCGGGCCATCGTCAGGACGTGGACCGTACGGGCGAGGGCGGCGAGCAGCATCAGCAGATCGCCCGTCGACGGTGCCGTGAAACCACCGCCCTGGGTGAGCAGGACGACGCCGAGCACGGACGTCCCGGCCGCCGCGAGGAACGCGCGGGAGGGCCTGACCCGGGTGACGGCCGCCTCGGCGAGCGGCGTGAAGATCATGGTGAGGCTGATGATGAGACCCGCGTTGGTCGCCGAGGTGTGCACGACGCCGTACGTCTCCAGGAGGAAGATCCCGCTGAGGATCAGGCCGAGCGCGCAGGCGCCGCGCCACTGGGCGGCGGTCAGCGCGCGCAGCGCCCGCCACCCGACGGCGGCGAGCACGGGCAGCACGATCCCGAAGCGCAGGACGAGCACCGCGAGCACGGTGGACTGCGTGGTGACGCCCTTCGCCGCGAGATAGCTGGCGCCCCACACGACGGCGACCGCGAGCAGCGGAGCGTCGGTGAGCCAGGCGCGGGGGCGGGGTGCGGGCAGGGCGAGCGTGCTCACGGGCGGGTCTCCGGCTACGTCGGACTTCTGACGGCTGTGGAGACGTCGGCGGCTCGCACGGGAGCGATCACCGTACCCGCGCCGCTGCCACGAAGGCCATGGTCGCGTCGGCACCGACTGCCGTACGGGACGCGCGTCCCGGGCTGAGTGTCCGTTTGCCGCCAGCTTTCCGGGTCGTACGTCGCTGTACTTGAACCCACAACGACCGACGACCTCAGGAGAAATCATGAACGGCAAGGTGGCCCTGGTGACCGGCGGCTCGCGCGGGATCGGTGCGGCGACGGCGCTGCGACTGGCCGAGGACGGGTTCGACGTCGCGGTCAGCTATGTCCGGGGCAAGGAGGGCGCCGAGGACGTGGTGCGCCGGATCGAGGCCCTGGGGCGGCGTGGCGCTGCGCTGCGCGCGGACGCGTGCGACGCGGCGGAGGCGGCCGGGGTGGTGAGCGCCGCGGTCGAGCGGCTGGGCCGACTCGACGTCCTCGTCAACAACGCGGGGGTCGGCGCGCTCGGCCCCCTGGAGACCCACTCCCCCGCCGACGTCGACCGGGCGCTGGGGGCGAACGTGCGCGGGGTCTACCTCACCACGCAGGCCGCGGCCCCCGTGCTGCCCGACGGCGGCCGGGTCATCACCATCGGCTCGTGCATGGCGCAGCGCGTCCCCGGACCGGGCGGCACGCTGTACGCGATGAGCAAGGCGGCGCTGATCGGCCTGACCAAGGCGCTCGCGCGGGAGCTGGGCGGGCGCGGGATCACGGCGAACATCGTGCACCCGGGGCCGATCGACACCGACATGAACCCGGCGGACGGGCCGACCGCGGACTGGCAGGCGTCGCTGACGACGCTCGGCCGGTACGGCAGCGCCGAGGAGGTCGCCGGGACGGTCGCGTATCTCGCCGGTCCCGACGCCGCGTACGTCACCGGCACCGAGCTGGCCGTCGACGGCGGGTTCGCCGCGTGAGGGCGTGACGGCATGCGTGCGCGGGGTGCCCGGCCTTGTCGGCCGGGCACCCCGCGGGCCTTTCTGCGCTACGCGCCCAACTCGGCGCTGCGCGCCGCCAGTTGGGCGGCGCCCTGCTCGGTCAGCGAGCCGAACAGGCGCAGGCGCGAGATGCCGCCGTCGGGGTAGATGTCGATCCGGGCGTGCGTGCCGACCGCCGGGGTGTCGAGGACGAAGCGGTGGTTCGTGTCGGGCTGGAGGCGGGTGCGGGGCAGCACCTCGACCCATGCGCCGTCGGCGCCGTCCTTCACGGAGACGGACGCCCAGCCGGCGCTGTTGCCCTTCAGGTACGCCGTGTCGATCTCCAGGGCGCGGATCTGCGACTGGGCGACGAGCTGGTAGCGGATCCAGTCGTTGCCG
Source organism: Streptomyces sp. Q6 (assembly GCF_036967205.1). Lineage (NCBI taxonomy): Bacteria > Bacillati > Actinomycetota > Actinomycetes > Kitasatosporales > Streptomycetaceae > Streptomyces > Streptomyces citrinus. Next base: position 6,901,108 of record NZ_CP146022.1, on the reverse strand, counting down.
TCGTCGCGGCGGCGCCGGGTCTCCCAGCCGTCGTCCATCTTGCGGGAGTAGCCCGGCTGGATGGTGTTCGAGGCGGGCGAGTAGAAGAGGTTCGAGGCGTCCTCGGCCCGGCCGCCGTTGGCCAGGGCGACGACGTCGAAGGTGCCGAGCGTGGCGAGCCACTTCGGGTCGGGGACGACCTCGCCGTGCACGCGGAGGCGGGCGATGCCGCCGTCGGGGTGCTGGTTGACGCGCAGGTGCGTGAAGCGCTGCTCGACGTCGACCGCGAACCCGTTCGCCGCGTGCCCGCCAACCGCCGTACGAGGGACGAGGGTTGTCCACTTCACGTCGTCGGAGAGGAGCTCCTCGGGGGTGGGCGCGCCCGCGACGGACGTGGCCTCCACCGAGACGGCCTGCGGGTAGTTGCCGCGGAAGTGCGCGGTGTCGACGACGATGCCGCGGACGACGCCCGGCGCGCCGAGGCGGACGAGCGCCCAGTCGTGGTCCTCGGCGGTGGGCCACGGGTGGTCGGCGCCCGCGCCGCGGCGACGGCGGGTCTCCCAGCCGTCCATGATCTTGCCTTTGTGGCCGAAGTGCTCCGGGTCGAACTCGGCGCGTCCGGGGACGAGCAGGTTCTCGCGCTGCGCGAAGAACTCGTCGTTCGCGGCGATCACACCGGCGCCGAGCGAGCGCGCGGCGAGGTCGGTGTACCGCGTGAACGGGAAGTCCGCGGTGCGGTAGTCGGCGTACGGGTCGCCGCCGCCGTAGGGGCTGGCGTCGCCGGTGAAGCTGGGTATCCCGGAATGCGCGGACATGAGGTCAGTGGTTCCTTTCGAGCAGCGTGCCCCGCGGGGCGGTGAACTCGCCGTCGGCGACGATGCGTTCGCCGCGCAGCCAGGTCGACTTCACGACGCCGTGCAGCGTCTTGCCCGCGTACGCGGTGACGCGGTTGCGGTGCTGGAGCGCGGCCGGGTCGACGGTGAAGGTCTCTTCGGGGGCGAGGACGGCGAAGTCGGCGTCGCGGCCGACGGCGATGGCGCCCTTGCGGTCGTCGAGGCCGACCAGCTCCGACGTGCGCGTCGACATCCAGCGCACCACGTCCTCCAGGGAGTGGCCGCGCGTACGGGCGGCCGTCCAGACGGCGGAGAGGCTGAGCTGGAGGCCGGAGATGCCGCCCCAGGCGGTGGCGAAGTCGTCGGTCTTCAGGTCGGCGGTGGACGGCGAGTGGTCGGTGACGACGCAGTCGATGGTGCCGTCGGCGAGGGCCTGCCACAGCAGGTCCTGGTTGGCGGCCTCGCGGATGGGCGGGCAGCACTTGAACTCGCTGGCGCCGTCCGGGACCTCCTCCGCGGTGAGCGTGAGGTAGTGCGGACACGTCTCGACGGTGAGCTTGACGCCCTCGGCCTTGGCGGCGGCGATCAGCGGCAGCGCGTCGGACGACGACAGGTGCAGGATGTGGACGCGGGCGCCGATCCGCCTGGCCGTGTCGATGAGGCCCTTGATGGCCACGTCCTCGGAGACCCGGGGCCGGGTGGCGAGGTAGTCGTCGTACTTCGGGCCGCTGGTGTGCGGGGCGACGTCGAGCTCGTGCGGGTCCTCGGCGTGCACGATGAGCAGGCCGCCGAATCCGGCGATCTCGGCCATGGACGCGGTGAGCCGGTCGCCGTTCAGGTGCGGGAACTCGTCGACGCCGGACGGCGAGAGGAAGCACTTGAAGCCGAAGACGCCGGCGTCGTGCAGCGGGCGCAGGTCCTTGACGTTGTCGGGCAGGGCACCGCCCCAGAAGCCGACGTCGATGTGCGCCTTGGCGGCGGCCACCTCCTGCTTGGTCCGGAGGTTGTCGACCGTGGTGGTCGGCGGCAGGGAGTTGAGCGGCATGTCGACGAGGGTCGTGATGCCACCGGCCGCGGCGGCGCGGGTGGCGGTCCAGAAGCCCTCCCACTCGGTGCGCCCCGGGTCGTTCACATGGACGTGGGTGTCGACGATGCCCGGCAGCAGCACGTCGTCGCCGAAGTCCTCCAGGCGCGCGCCCTCCGGCACCTCCGCGTCGTGCGCCAGCACCGCGGCGATCTTCCCCGCGGCGACGGCGACCGAGGCGGGCCGCGTACCGTCGGGGGTGATGACGCGGGTCGAGCGCAGCACCAGTTCGACTTCGCCGTCCGACACCCTGGACCTCCCGTACCGAGTTTCAACGTTCTGTTGAAGGAGTTTTCACTCCGACTTCGCGAACCGTCAAGGGTCTGGACGTTTCCACAAAGTGAAATTATTATTCCGGTACGCAGAACGTAGCTATCGACGAACTTAGAGGTCAAGGGATCACCGGGCCGGAACCCGGCGGGTACGCTGCATCTCTGCCCGCCCGTCACCCACCTCGAGAGGATCGCGCCGTGCCGACGTCCAGCGCCAGCACCACCGACACCGCCAAGTCAGCGCCCAGCGGCGGTGTCCAGTCTCTCGAGCGCGCCTTCGACCTGCTGGAGCGGATGGCCGACGCGGGCGGCGAGGTCGGCCTGAGCGAGCTCTCCGCGAGCAGCGGCCTGCCGCTCCCCACGATCCACCGTCTGATGCGCACGCTGGTCGCCTGCGGTTACGTACGTCAGCAGCCCAACCGCCGCTACGCGCTCGGCCCGCGCCTGATCCGGCTCGGCGAATCGTCCGCCCGGCTGCTCGGCACGTGGGCCCGCCCGTATCTGGCGCGGCTCGTCGAGGAGACCGGCGAGACGGCGAACATGGCGCTGCTCGACGGGGACGAGATCGTGTACGTCGCCCAGGTGCCGTCCAAGCACTCGATGCGGATGTTCACCGAGGTCGGCCGGCGGGTGCTGCCGCACTCGACGGGCGTCGGCAAGGCGCTGCTCGCGCACACCCCCGCGGACGAGGTGCGGGCGCTGCTCGGGCGGACCGGAATGCCGGCCGCGACCGAGAAGACGATCACGACGCCGGACGGTTTCCTCGACGCGCTGGAGGAGGTGCGCCGCCTCGGGTACGCGGTCGACGACAACGAGCAGGAGATCGGGGTGCGCTGCCTGGCGGTGCCGGTCCCGAACTCGCCGACGGCGGCCGCCATCTCCATCTCCGGGCCCGCGGGCCGCGTGACGGAGGCCGCCACCGAGAAGATCGTGCCGGTGCTCCAGCAGGTGGCCGCCGAACTCTCCGAGGCACTGGCCAGCTCCGGCGCGGGGGCGTAACCGCCGGTCCGGTGCGGGCCCGCACCCCGGACCCGCACCCCCGTCACGGCCCGGTCGGCACTCCGGCCTCCGTCAGACGGCCGTCCACCATCTCCACGACCCGGTCGGCGACCCCCAGGGCCCCCCGGTCGTGCGTCACGAGCACCGTCGCCGTCCCGCGCTCCCGCGTCAGTGCGCCCAGCAGTTCCAGGACGGCGGCGCCCCGTTCGTGATCGAGCGCGCTGGTCGGCTCGTCGACGAGGAGCACCCGTGGAGCGTTCATCAGGGCCCGCGCGATGTTGACGCGCTGGCGCTGACCGCCGGAGAGCTGGTGCGGCCGCCGGTGCGCCTGGGCGGCCAGACCCACCGCGTCCAGCAACTCCTCGGCCGCCGAAAGGACTTCGCGCGGGCGGCGGCCGTCCAGGTGCGCCATCACCTGGAGTTGCTCCAGGGCGGTGAGCGACGGCAGCAGATTCGGCTGCTGGAAGACGATGCCGATGGCGCGGCGGCGCAGCCGGGCCGCGTCGGACCGGCTCAGCGTCCTGGCCTCGGCCCCGTCGACGACCACCCGCCCGCTGTCCGGCGTCACGAGCGTCGCCGCGACCGCGAGCAGGCTCGACTTGCCCGATCCGGACGGCCCGACGACGGCCGTCAGGCTCCCGGCGGAGACGTCGAGACTCACCCGGTCGAGGGCGGTGAGCCGCCCGTCGCCGTCGGGGTAGGTCAGGGTGATGTCGTCGAGCAGCAGGGTCATCGGGCGCTCCCGAGCGCGATCAGGGGGTCGACGGCGGTGATCCGCCGGATGGACAGGGCGGCGCCGAGCAGGCCGAGGGCGGTCATCACGACGGCCGGGCCGATCGTGGTCAGCGGCTCCATCACGAAGGGCACGCTGTCCGGCACGAACGCACCGACGAGCGCGGCGAGGCCGGTCCCGAGGACCGTTCCGCCGACGAGCATCGCGGCGGCCTGGCCGAGCGCGTCCCTGAGCAGATGTCCGGTGGACGATCCGAGCGCCTTGAGGACGGCGATGTCGCCGCTGCGCTGGATCGTCCAGACGGTGAAGAAGGCTCCTATGACCATCGCCGAGATGACGAACAGGAAGCCGCGCATCAGCTGGAGCGAGCCGTTCTCCGCCTGGTAGGACCCTATGGCGGACAGGGCGCCGTCGATCGTCGTGGTGTCCGTGCCCGCGGCCCGGTCGGCGGCGGACAGATCGGCGCCGGAGCCGGTCCGCAGAGCGACGACCGTGGCGCCGTCCGAGCCGGTCACGGACTGCCAGTCGCCGAGGTCGGTCCAGACGACGGGGGTGTGGCTGTAGGAGGCGTCGCCCGAGACGGCGGAGACGGTGAGCGGATCACCGCCGCCGAGGTCGACCTCGTCCCCGGGCGAGGCGCCCAGTTCGTCCGCCGCCTTCTGCGACAGCACGACGGTGCCGGGCCGCGTCGCGTCCGGCGCGATCCCGGAGCCGGGCCGCACCCCGAACGCGGAGACCGCGGCGGTCTGGTCACCGGCCACGGCGTTGACGGTGCCGATGCCGAGCGGCTCGGCGCTGTCGACGCCCGGTCGCCCGGCCAGCTCCCGCCACTGCTCCGGCGTGACGGCCGAGCCGGTGAAGGACACCGACTGGCCGTCGGCGGGACGGGCGAAGGCGAGGTGGTCGGCGGGCAGCCCGGTCAGCGCGGACGTGTTGTCCCGCGCCAGCCCGGCGGTCAGCCCCGACAGCAGCCCCACCAGCAGCGTGATCAGTACGATCACCGTCCCCATCAGGGCGAACCTGCCCCTGGCGAACCGTAGATCTCTCCATGCGACGAACATGGCCCCCACCCTGCTGCCCGGGGGCCCGCCGGGGCATCGCGCCACAGCACGCTTCACCCGAATCGAAGGGTGGACGTCCCTTTCAACCTTTCGGTTGACCGGCCCCGGCGGTCCGGTCCGTACGCTGGTGAACGGTATGGATCCACGTTCACTCACCCCCGTCCTGCGCGTCCTGCGCCTGTGCCTGCATCTGCTGATGGCGGGACTGCTCGCGCTGGTCGTCGCCCGTGCCGCATCCGGGCGGTCGGCGGAACCGGCGGGCGCGGTGGTGGGCGTGGCCGTCCTGCTCGGCGTCGTCTACGCGGTGGGGCCGCTGCTGCCCGCCGTCCGCGTCTCGCGGGCCGGCGCCGCCTGCTGGCTGGCCGCGCTGGGCGCGGTGTGGGCGGTGCTGCTCGTGCTGTCGCCGGACGGTCTGTGGCTGGCGTTCCCGCTGTACTTCCTGCTGCTGCACCTGCTGCCCGCGCGCTGGGGCGTCCCCGCCGTGGCGGTCGCCGCGGGCGCGGCCATCGCCTCGTACGTCGGCCATGACGGCGCGGTCAATCCGGGCGCGTTCATAGGGCCGCTGCTCGGCGCGGCCGTCGCCGTGGCGACCGTGCTCGGCTATCAGGCGCTGTACCGGGAGAGCGAGCGGCGGCGGCAGCTCATCGACGAGCTGATCGCCACCCGGGCCGAACTCGCGGACGCCGAGCGCGCCGCCGGCACGCTCGCCGAGCGGGAGCGGCTCGCCCGCGAGATCCACGACACCCTCGCGCAGGGCCTGTCCTCGATCCAGTTGCTGCTCCGCGCGGTCCAGCGGGAGCTGCCCGCGGGCTCACCGGCCGCCGCGCACATCGAGCAGGCCAGGGCCACCGCGCAGGACAACCTCGCCGAGGCCCGCCGCTTCGTGCGCGCCCTCACCCCGCCGGACCTGGCGCAGGGCTCGCTGGCGGCGGCGCTGGAGCGGCTGTGCGCCACGGCGCCCGGCCCGACCGCCCGTTTCTCGTCGAGCGGCACCCCGCTCCCGCTGCCCACCCCGTACGAGGTGGCGCTGCTGCGGATCGCCCAGTCGGCGCTCGGCAACACGCTGCGGCACGCGGACGCGGGCCGCGTGGAGATCACTCTCAGCTTCATGGAGACCTCGGTGACCCTGGACGTGGTGGACGACGGCCGCGGCTTCGACCCCGCCCGCGCGGTGTCCGGCGACGGCGGCTTCGGACTGCCCGCGATGCGCTCGCGGGTACGGGAGCTCGGCGGCACGTTCGCCGTCGAGTCGGCGCCGGGCCGCGGCACGGCGGTGGCGGTCACGCTGCCGCTGCCCGCCGGGGGTGCCGCGTGATCCGGCTGCTGCTCGCCGACGACCATCCCGTCGTACGGGCCGGTCTGCGCGCCGTCCTCGCCGCCGAACCGGACTTCGAGATCGTCGCGGAGGCGCCGTCGGCGGAGCGGGCGGTCGAACTCGCCGGTGCCGGAGGGGTCGACGTCGTCCTCATGGACCTTCAGTTCGGCGCGGGCATGCACGGGTCGCAGGCCACGGCGCTCATCGCCGCGCTGCCCGAGGGGCCGCGCGTCCTCGTCCTGACCACGTACGACACCGACGCGGACATCCTCGCCGCGGTGGAGGCGGGCGCCGCGGGCTATCTCCTCAAGGACGCGCCGCCGGAGGAGCTGGCGGCGGCCGTCCGCACGGCCGCCTCCGGCCGGTCCGCGCTCGCCCCCGCGGTCGCGCTGCGCCTGATGGACCGGATGCGGGCGCCCGCGGAGGCGCTCAGCCGCCGCGAGCTTGAGGTCCTCCAGCTCGTCCGGGACGGCCTGTCGAACGCGGACATCGCCCGTGAGCTGTTCCTGAGCCAGGCCACGGTGAAGTCCCATCTGGTGCACGTCTACGCCAAGCTGGGCGTCGACTCGCGCACGTCGGCGGTGGCCGCGGCCACCTCCCGCGGCCTGATGCGTCCGTAATCTCCTCGTCAGGTTCTACGCGACGAAGTCCGCCGCCCGGACGCGGCGCAGGGCGCGCAGCTCCGAGCGGGCCACCCCGCGCACCGGCACGGTCAGCACCGGGCACACCGCGTGCCGTCGCACGAAGCGCTGGACCGCGCCGCGGCGGGCCCGGGGCGTACGCCGATGACCAGCAGGTCGTCCGGGCGCCCGGCGAAGGACAGGAGCGCGGGACCGGGGCGTGCCCGGACCACCCGGAGGATCACGTCGAGGTCGGCGGGCACCCCGCCGAGCGTCTCCTCGAACGTTCCCGTCAGCAGGTCGCGGGCCGCCTCGAACCACTGCCGGGCCCACGCCCGGTCGGGCGAGCGCGCGTAGAGGCTCTCGCCCTCGGGCGGCTCCCAGGCCGCCACCGCGACGAGCGGCAGTCCGCGGTGCCGGGCCTCGGCCACCGCGACGCGCAGCGCGGCGGTGCTCGCCGGGGAACCGCTGACGCCGACCACGACCCGGCCGCCACGGTCCGGCACGGCCGTCGGCCCGGGGTCCGGCGGCGGCGCGCACCCCACGGCCGCGCCCCGTCCCCGCTCTCCGCGCGGCGTTGCAGCGTGCGCTCGTCCCGGTCGCTGAACCCACTCCTGTCGGCGTACATGCCGTGCCTCCTCGTACCCACCCAGGCCACTTTCTCGTCGGCCGTGTCCGAGTCTGTGCGCTGATTGGCCTGGACAGCAGGGCCAATATCGGAGATGTGGCATGGCGTCAGACGCAGTGGTCCGCAGCATGGACGGCAGGAGCGGCATGGGCCAGGGGCTCGGCAGCCGGCGGCTCGCCGACCTCGTGACCGGGGTCGCCGGGGCGCGGCCCGGCTATCGCGCCCTGGCGCAGGGCGTGCGGACGCTGCTGCTCGACGGGCGGATCGCGCTGCGTGTGCGGCTGCCCGCCGAGCGCGAGTTCGCGGCGGCGCTCGGGGTGAGCCGGGCCACCGTCACCTCGGCGTACGACCTGCTGCGGGAGAGCGGGTACGCGCACAGCCGCCGGGGCGCGGGCACGTGGACCGAGCTGCCGGAGGGCGTGCGGCCCACCGTCGTGGCGACGCCCGCCGCCGGTGACGGCGTGATCGACCTGGCGATCGCGGCGCCGGGCGCGCTGCGGGAGGAGCTGTCGGCCGCGTACGCCGACGCGGCCCCGGACGTGGCACGGCACGCGGCGACGCCCGGCTATCACCCGTTCGGCCTGGAGGAGCTGCGCGCGGCGATCGCCGAGCGGTACACGCGGCGCGGACTGCCGACGCTGCCCGAGCAGATCCTCATCACGACCGGTGCGCAGCAGGCCGTGTCGCTGACGCTCACCCTGCTGGGCCGCCCCGGCGACCGGATCGTCGTGGAGAACCCGTCGTACGCCAACGCCCTTTCCGTCATACGGCAGTTGGGGCTGCGCACCGCGCCCGTGCCGGTGACCGAGGACGGCTGGGACATGGATCTGTTCTGTGCCACGCTGCGGCAGTCGGCGCCCCGGCTCGCCTATCTCATCCCGGACTTCCAGAATCCGACGGGCCGGCTGATGCCGCAGGAGCAGCGGCGCCGGCTCATCGCCGAGGCGCGCGCCACCGGCACCTGGCTCGTCGTCGACGAGACGGTCTCCGACATCGCCCTCGACACGCCGACGCCGCCGCCGTTCGCCTCGCTCGCCCCGCACGGCGGAGGTGAACAGATCGTCACCGTCGGCTCGTTGAGCAAGGGGCACTGGAGCGGGCTGCGGGTCGGCTGGGTGCGGGCGGGCACCCGGCTGATCACCGAGCTGACGACGCTGCGGGTCATGGCGGACATGTCGGGCTCGGTCCTCGACCAGCTGGTGGCGGGGCGGCTCGTGGCGCGCGAGGAGGACATCCTGCGCCGCAGGCTCCCGCTCCTGCGCGAGCAGCGCGATCATCTGGCGGACACGCTCGGGCGTGAATTCCCCGACTGGCGCTGGGCGTTGCCGCCCGGCGGCCTGTCCCTCTGGATCGACCTGGGCCGCCCGCTCGCCTCGGCGCTGGCCGCCGCCGCGCTGCGGCACGGGGTGCGGATCGAGGGCGGGTCACGGTTCGGCGCGGACCCGGGGACGTTCGAGCACCGGCTGCGCTGGCCGTACACCCAGTCGACGGATGTCGCCGAGGAGGCGGTGCGCCGGGTCGCGGCGGCCCTCGACGCCGGGCTGGGCGCGACGGGCGACGCGCCGGGGCGGCCGCACTGGGTGGCGTAGCGCCTCTTCGGCGGGGCGCCTCGGGCCCCGCTGCTCAGCCGGGTGGCGCGGAGCCCGCCTCGCGACCGGGTGGCGCGGAGCCCGCCCTGCCCCTGACCGGCGGCCGCGCCCGGTCGTCTCACTCCCGTCCGGGCTGCGGCCCTCCGAACAGTTCGACGGCGCCCCGCACCTGCGCCAGTCCCGTAGCCAGCGCGCTCACCGAGCCGATCGCCCCCGCGACCAGCAGCAGCGAGCGCCGCAGCCTCGGCACCTCGGGCACGCCGCCGCTCGCCATGGCGTCGAGCGCCGCGAGTTCGTCCTCGGCGATGCCCCGGTCCGGGAACTCGGCCGGGTGGGCGGCGAGTTCGCGGCGCAGCCGGGACACAGCGGTGCGCAACTCCGTCACCCGTGGATCCTCGTCGCTGCCCGTCACAAGCCTCTGCTCCACGCTCCGCAACACAGCTCTCCCCCTCGCACGTCGTTGTGCGTCTGCCGTACGACCCCGTGCCGGGCGGTGGTCAATCGCCCAACCGGGGTTTGTGGGCGCCCAGTTAACGCCACGACCACCGTTCGGCGCCAGTCCGTTGCGTAGGGCAACTTAAATCCCGGGTGCCCCCCGGTGCGGTATGCAGGGGTCATGACGACGACAGGGACGAACGGGGTCGCGGGCCTGCTGCTCGCCGCCGGTGGCGGACGCCGCCTGGGAGGCCGGCCGAAGGCGCTGCTGCCCCATCGGGGCGGCCTCCTCGTGGAGCACGCGGTACGGATGCTGCGCGCGGGGGGATGCGGTCCGGTGCACGTGGTACTCGGAGCGGCGGCAGGCGACGTACGGGAGCGGGCCTCTCTGGAGGGATGCGCCGTGGTGGAGAACACGGACTGGGCACACGGCATGGGGTCGTCGCTGCGGGCGGGGCTCGACTCGCTCGCGCGGACCGACGCGCGGGCCGCCCTGGTGCTCCTCGTCGACCAGCCGGGCATCGGCGCCGAGGCGATCGTCCGCGTACGGGAGGCGTACCGCTCGCCCGCGTCCCTGGTGGCGGCCGCGTACGACGGGGAGCGCGGGCATCCGGTGCTGTTCGGGCGCGACCACTGGGCGGGGATCGCGGCGAGCGCGGCCGGGGACCGGGGGGCGCGCGCCTATCTCAAGGAGCACACGGACGCGGTCGAGCTCGTGGAGTGCGGGGATGTCGCCGAGGCGTACGACATCGACACCGAAGCGGACCTCGGACACCTTCGGTGAAGGGCGTGGCACCCAGCGCCACGTTCTGTCGAACCGGAGAATCTCGACATCAACAAACCATTGAACTTCCACAATGAGGAAACTAGTATCCACTGATCAGAAGGGCCGGTCCCCGTTGGCGGGGCCAGCAGCCGTACCCGGACGCCCCGGCACCCCGTGCCGCGGCCGCCACCCGTTCGCTGAAGGAAGTGACAGCCTCATGTCCGCACCAGCGCCGTCCCCGCTGGCCATCGTCGACGCCGCGCCCCTGCCCCGCCAGGACGAGGTGCTCACCGATGCGGCCCTCGCCTTCGTGGCCGAGCTGCACCGGCTGTTCACGCCCCGGCGTGACGAGCTGCTCGCCCGCCGCGCCGAGCGCCGCGCCGAGATCGCCCGCACCTCCACGCTCGACTTCCGCCCCGAGACCGCCGCGATCCGCGCCGACGACTCGTGGAAGGTCGCCGAGGCCCCGGCCGCTCTGAACGACCGCCGGGTCGAGATCACCGGCCCCACCGACCGCAAGATGACCATCAACGCCCTGAACTCGGGCGCCAAGGTCTGGCTCGCCGACTTCGAGGACGCCTCGGCCCCGACCTGGGAGAACGTGATCGGCGGTCAGCTGAACCTGACCGCCGCCTACCACCGCTCGATCGACTTCACCGACGAGCGCACCGGCAAGTCGTACGCGCTCAAGGACGCGAGCGAGCTCGCCACCGTCGTGATGCGCCCGCGCGGCTGGCACCTGAACGAGCGCCACCTCGTGGACGCCGACGGCAAGGCCGTCCCCGGCGCGCTGGTCGACTTCGGCCTCTACTTCTTCCACAACGCCCAGCGCCTCATCGAGCTCGGCAAGGGCCCGTACTTCTACCTCCCGAAGACGGAGTCGTACCTGGAGGCCCGCCTCTGGAACGACATCTTCGTGTTCGCGCAGGACTACGTGGGCATCCCGCAGGGCACCGTCCGCGCCACCGTCCTGATCGAGACGATCACGGCCGCGTACGAGATGGAGGAGATCCTCTACGAACTGCGCGACCACGCCAGCGGCCTGAACGCCGGGCGCTGGGACTACCTCTTCTCCATCGTCAAGAACTTCCGTGACGGCGGCCAGAAGTTCGTCCTGCCGGACCGCAACCTGGTCACGATGACGGCCCCGTTCATGCGGGCGTACACCGAGCTGCTCGTCCGCACCTGCCACAAGCGCGGCGCGCACGCGATCGGCGGCATGGCGGCCTTCATCCCGTCCCGCAAGGACGCCGAGGTCAACAAGGTCGCCTTCGAGAAGGTCCGCGCCGACAAGGACCGCGAGGCGGGCGACGGCTTCGACGGTTCCTGGGTCGCGCACCCGGACCTGGTGCCGATCGCCATGGAGTCCTTCGACAAGGTCCTCGGCGCGAAGCCGAACCAGAAGGACCGCCTGCGCGAGGACGTCTCGGTGGCCGCCGGTGACCTCATCGCCATCGACTCCCTCGACGCCAAGCCCACGTACGACGGTCTGGTCAACGCCGTCCAGGTCGGCATCCGCTACATCGAGGCCTGGCTGCGCGGCCTGGGCGCCGTCGCCATCTTCAACCTCATGGAGGACGCGGCCACGGCCGAGATCTCGCGCTCGCAGATCTGGCAGTGGATCAACGCCGGTGTCGTCTTCGAGAACGGCGAGACCGCGACGGCCGAGCTGGCGCGCAAGGTCGCGGCGGAGGAGCTGGCGAACATCAAGGCCGAGATCGGCGAGGACGCCTTCGCGGCGGGCACGTGGCAGCAGGCCCACGACCTGCTGCTCCAGGTCTCCCTGGACGCGGACTACGCGGACTTCCTGACGCTGCCGGCGTACGAGCAGCTCGGCTGACCGACGCCCACCAAGGTCCCCCGGCATCGCACAGCGCCGGGGGACCTTCTCGTGCGAGCGCGGACCTCGTCGTACTCGCTCGGCAGGCGCGCTCAGCTCACCCCAGGTGGACGGACCAGTCCTGTTCGGCGCCCGGCTTGCCGTGGAGATCGGGCACCCGCTTCAGCCATGCGGGGCGACCCTTCTCCATGGCGGCCGCGCGCCGGGCGTCCGCCGCCGCCAGCTCGTCCCGGGACGGGAAGTCCGTCGGGAGCCAGGCGGCCGACGCACGGGCGCGGGCCAGGAGATACGCCACGTACGCGTCCCGCGCCTCGTCCGGCGTCGCGAAGTCGGTGAGCCAGGCGTCCGGGACGAGCGCGACGACCTCGCGCAGGAGTTCCTCGGTGACCTTCGGCGCGAGCTCGGCGTCGGCCGCGCGCGTGTCGGGGCCGTAGCCGCCCAGCGCGTGGTGCTTGAAGTCGTACGCCTTGGCGGGCTCGGCCCCCTCCCACCGGTGGTGGAAGACGAGGGCCGCGCCGTGGTCGATGAGCCAGAGCCGGGGCGGCGCGGTGCCGAAGGTCGGCCAGACCATCAGGTTCGAGCTGTGCACCGTGCGGTCGACGTTGACGGTGAGCGCGTCGAGCCAGACGATCCGGCCCGCTTCGAGCGGGTCGAGAGGGAACGACTCGGCGATGTCCGGCGTGAAGTCGACCGCGCCCGGCAGGAAGTCCATCCCTAGGTTGAGCCCGGCGCTGGCGTGCAGCAGGTCCTGGACCTCCTGGTGCGGTTCGTCGACGGCGACAGCCGGGTCGAAGTGGGCGAGCACCAGTTCCGGGAAGCGCAGGCCGAGGCGGCGGGCGAGCTCCCCGACGACGATCTCCGCGACCAGCGCCTTCACACCCTGCGCGGAGCCGGTGAACTTCAGCACGTACGTGCCCAGGTCGTCCGCCTCCACCACACCGGGGACCGAGCCTCCGGTGCGCAGCGGGTTCACATAACGGACAGCAGTCACTTCGCGCAGCACTCCGCCACTGTAGATCAGCGGGTGCCGCGCGGCGGCAGGCCGAGCGCCCGGCCGGTCCGCTCCCGCCTCGCGGTGCGCGCCCCGGGCGCCCAAGTCCCTTGCCCGTCCGGGCGACTGACGGCCCTTCGGTGCCGGCCGCCGTTTTGGCACAGCCGCGCCTTGATCCATAGGATCCGCCGATGATCACAAGACAACGGCTGGCGGCGGGCACCTGCGCCCTGCTGGCCACCCTGGCCCTGGGCGGACTGTCCCCCGCCCAGGCGTACGCGGACGAGACGGACGGACCCGCCCCCAAGGTGGAGCTCGTCCTGGACGTCAGCGGTTCCATGCGCGCCCGCGACATCGACGGCGGCTCCCGGATGGCCGCCGCGAAGCAGGCGTTCAACGAGGTCCTCGACGCGACGCCCGAGGACGTCGAGCTCGGCATCAGGACCCTCGGCGCCAACTACCACGGCGACGACCGCAAGACGGGCTGCAAGGACACCGCGCAGCTCTACCCCGTGGGCCCGCTGGACCGCACCGAGGCGAAGACGGCCGTGGCCACGCTTCAGCCCACCGGCTGGACGCCCATCGGTCCCGCGCTGCTGAAGGCGGCCGACGACCTGGGCTCCGGCGACGGCACCAAGCGCATGGTCCTCATCAGCGACGGCGAGGACACCTGTCAGCCGCTCGACCCGTGCGAGGTGGCCCGCGAGATCTCCGCGAAGGGCATCGGCCTCACCATCGACACGCTGGGCCTGGTCGCCGACGCCAAGACCCGCGAACAGCTCTCCTGCATCGCCGACGCCACCGGCGGCACGTACACCTCGGTGCGTCACAAGGACGAACTGACCGACCGTGTCGGCCAGTTGGTGGACCGCGCGGCCGATCCGGTGGTCACGCCGGTCGCGGTGGACGGCGCCGCGCAGTGCGCCGACGCGCCGCAGCTCAAGCCCGGCCTGTTCACGGACCGCGAGAAGTTCGGCGAGCACCGCTTCTACCGGGTGGACGTCGAGCCCGGCAAGGAGCTGCGCGCCTCGGTGAGCGTCGCGGCCGACCGCGCCGTGAACCGGGACTACGGCGTGCTGCTGCGCGCGGTCACCACGCACGGCCGGGAGATCGTGCGCGGTCAGGAATCCGGCGACGGGCGCACGGACGTGATCTCGACGGGCCTGCGCTATCCGAAGCCCGAGCTCGACGACGACTCCGACTCGGGTGCGTCGCAGGCGGAGTCCGTGTGTCTCCAGGTCTCGAACTCCTACTCCGCCGCCGCGTCCGTGAAGACGACGCCCGGCCTGCCGGTCGAGCTGACGGTCGACGTCGTCGACGGTCCCGACAGCGCGTCCGACGTGGCGTCCTTCGGGCTCGGGCACGGCTGGTGGCTGCTGGCCGCGCTGGTCGTGGTCGGCTTCCTCGCGGGTGTCCTGTGGGGCTGGATCTCGCGCTGGCGCATCGCCGTATGGAGGACCAACTGATGCGACGTACAAGATTTCTGACGGGTGCTCTGCTGGGTCTCGGCGTGCTGCTCTCGGCCGCGGGGCCGGTCGCGGCCGCCGCCGGTGACGACGAGCCGAAGGCGCCGACCGAGGCAGGGACGTCGTTCCGTACGGCGGCGGCGTTCGAGCAGGGGCAGAAGGCGACGGCGAGCGCCTCGACCGGCGACTACCTGTACTGGTCGTTCCCGGCCGACTCCGGGCAGCGGCCGACCGTGCGGGCGAGCGTCGACCTGCCCGAGGCGCAGGCCCGGCACGGCGCGCAGACCTGGCGAATCGACGTGTACGACGGCCTGCGGCGCCGCCAGTCGTGCCAGTACGGGACGCAGGCGCGCACGGTGGCGGCGGACGCGGCCCGGGTCGACCTGGCGTGCACGCTGCGTACGGTGCGGGCCTGGTCGGAGCCGTGGGCCGACGATCCGCTGCCCGGCACGTACTACGTCCGGCTGACGGTGACCTCGCTGGACGACGCGGACCTGGGGCTGCCGGTGTCCGCGTCCGCGGAGGCGACCTCGAAGGAGATCGGCGGCGCGGCGGCGGTCGACGGTTCGCTGTCGACGCCGCTGACCGCCACCACGGCGTCCGATGACCACGACTGGTCGTCGGGCTGGTGGACGAGCCGCTGGCTGTGGACCGGGGCGGGTGCCGTGCTGGCGGCGCTGGCGGGGATCGGCGGTTACGCCCTGACGCGCGGCGCGGGCAGGCCCGCGCGGGTCTGACAGGGCCGCGGGTGCGCCCCGTCGGGCGCGCGGGGAACCGCGCGAGCGACCACGGCGACGGCGCACCCGCGTCTCGTCCCTCGGCCCTTCCGGCATGAAGCCTCGGGGCTCCGCCCCGGCCCCGCTCCTCAATCGCCGGAGGGGCTGGAAGCGCCGGAGGGATTCGAGATGCCGGCGAGGTTCGCGACACCGGAGAAGTTCGCGATACCGGAGAGGTTCACGGCACCGGCGGGATTCGCGACACCGGAGAGGTTCGCGGTGTCCGCGCCTTCGCGGAGGTCGAGCCGCGCGTCCGGCTCCCCCGCGAACTCCCCGTCCCCGTAGACCGGTTCGCCGCCGCCCACTCGGACGTGGAACACCCCTTCGTCGACCCGCACCTCGACGACGCCGGTCACGCCACCGCGCTCCAGCTCGCGGAGCACCGGCAACGCCATCCAGTGCGCCCGGACCGCGTCCGTCGGCCGCCGCTCGGCCAGCTCGGGCGCGCCCCACTCCCCCAGCGCCTGCAAGACGGGCAGCAACGCGCGTCCGCGCGGGGTGAGTTCATACACGTACGCCGAAGCGGGCGCGGGCAGCCGCCGCCGCACGGCGAGCCCGTCGCGTTCCATGTCCTTCAGGCGCGTGGCCAGCATGTCCGTGCTGACGCCGGGCAGATCGGCGTGCAGGTCGGTGTAGCGGCGCGGACCGGCGAGGAGTTCGCGCACGATCAGGAGCGTCCAGCGGTCCCCGACGAGGTCGAGGGCGCGGGCGGCGGCGCAGTACTGGTCGTAGCTTCGGCGTGGCATGGCTCGCAGTCTATGCAACTTGTTGGACTTTCCAAGCTCCCGCTTGGTAAAACCAAGTACCCCAGCAAGGAGGAACGCACATGGAGTTCCGGCAGTCGAGCAAGCTGAGCGAGGTCTGCTACGAGATCCGCGGCCCGGTGATCGAGCATGCGAACGCGCTCGAGGAGGCCGGCCACAGTGTGCTGCGCCTGAACACCGGCAACCCGGCCCTGTTCGGCTTCGAGGCGCCGGAGGAGATCGTCCAGGACATGATCCGGATGCTTCCCCAGGCGCACGGCTACACGGACTCGCGCGGCGTCCTCTCCGCCCGCCGCGCCGTCGCCCAGCGCTACCAGAGCCTCGGCCTGGAGGTGGGCGTCGACGACGTGTTCCTCGGCAACGGCGTCTCCGAGCTGATCACCATGGCCGTCCAGGCGCTCCTGGAGGACGGGGACGAAGTCCTCATCCCCGCACCGGACTTCCCGCTGTGGACGGCCGTCACCACGCTCGCCGGCGGCCGGGCCGTCCACTACATGTGCGACGAACAGGCCGACTGGAACCCGGATCTGGCCGACATGGAGGCCAAGATCACGGACCGGACGAAGGCCGTCGTCATCATCAACCCGAACAACCCGACAGGCGCCGTCTACCCGAAGGAGATCGTCGAGGGCATCCTCGACCTCGCCCGACGGCACGGCCTGATGGTGCTCGCCGACGAGATCTACGACCAGATCCTGTACGACGACGCCGTCCACCACAGCGCCGCCGCCCTCGCTCCCGACCTGGTCGTCCTCACGTTCTGCGGCCTGTCGAAGACGTACCGGGTCGCCGGGTTCCGCTCCGGCTGGCTGGTGGTCACGGGCCCGCGACAGCACGCCAGGAACTACCTGGAGGGGCTCACGATGCTGGCCTCCATGCGGCTGTGCGCCAACGCCCCCGCCCAGTACGCCATCCAGGCCGCGCTCGGCGGCCGCCAGTCCATCCATGAACTCACCGCGCCCGGCGGGCGGTTGCACGAGCAGCGCGACAAGGCGTGGGAGAAGCTGAACGAGATCCCGGGCGTCAGCTGTGTGAAACCGAAGGGCGCGCTGTACGCCTTCCCGCGCATCGACCCGGCCGTGCACAAGATCGTCGACGACGAGAAGTTCGTCCTCGACCTGCTGCTGCGCGAGAAGATCCAGGTCGTGCAGGGCACCGGCTTCAACTGGCCGCGCCCCGACCACTTCCGCATCCTCACACTCCCGCACGCCGACGACCTGGACGCCGCGATCAGCCGGATCGGCCGCTTCCTGAGCGGCTATCGTCAGTGACCGACCGACCGTCGGCGCCGCACCGGGAGCATCCGTGACGTCCAGCTCGACCCGCACCGCCTGCACCAGCTGCACCTTTCCCAGTCATACGCAGTTCGCCTCGGCCGAGCTGGTCGGGGCGATCGTGGCGGGCGAGTTCGACCGGGCGCAGGACCCGGCGTGGCAGGAGTCCGGCGCGGCGACGGTCGAGGACTACGCCCGCTGGTGCGGGCACCTGTGCGGCGCGACCTGTCTGCGGATGGCCCTCGGCGGATCCGGGGCCGAGGCGCCCTCGCTGTTCGAACTCCGCGACGGCGCGCTGAAGTTCGGCGCGTACACGGTGGACGCCGAGGGCGAGATCCACGGCATGATCTACGCCCCCGCGGTCGAGTACGTGCGGGAGGCGCACGGCGTCGACGCCCAGGTGCACCGTGAGCTCACGGTCGAGGAGACCGGCGCGCTGCTCGACGCGGGCCGGGTCGTCATCGCCTCCGTCCACTACGCGATCCGCCGCCCGCACGATCCGGCGCCCGAGCGGAAGGGCGGGCACCTGGTGCTCGTCACGGCCCGCACGCCGGACGGCGCGGGGTTCCACTTCCACAACCCGTCGGGCACGGACGCGGCGACCCGCACGGCGGATCTGCCGGTGACCCGGTTCGCGGACTACTTCGCCGGGCGTGGCATGTCGCTCACGCCGAAGGGCTGACCGGTGGACGCCGCCCTCATAGCCGTACTCGGCACGCTCCTCGGCTCGGTCGTCACGCACTACTTCCAGGGCCGTGCGACGGTGCGCGGCGCGGAACTGGCCCGCGCCGAACAGCTGCGCCAGGAGCGGATCTCCAGCTACAGCGCGTTCGCCGGTGCCGTGCACGACTACCGGCGCGGGCAGAACGACCGGTGGTTCCGGGCCCACGAGAACGCCCCGGACGCCGTGGCCGAGGCATCCCGCTTCGCCTCGTACGAGGCACGCATCACGGCCCGTGCCGCGCTGGTCCGGGTCCAGCTGGTCTGCGACGACCCGCGGCTGCGCCACCTCGCCGACCATGCCTTCGAGTTGACGCACTGCCTGCACGAGGCCACCGACGAGACCGACCGCGACGAGCGGTCCCGGCGCGCGAAGGACGCCCTGAACGCCTTCGTGGCGGCGGTCGCACCGACCGTGCGCTAGGCCCCCTGGCAGGGCCCCGACCGGAGGCCGGAAGACCCCCTGACGGGCCCTAGCCGAACTCGGGGCTGTCCAGGAGCGAGTCGAGGGCCGCCACCGGGTCGGGGCTCGGGTCGCCACGCGGCCACCAGTCGTCGCGGCCCGGGTCCGACTCGTAGCCGTACCACAACCCGTCGCGGCCAAGACGGAGTTGGAACGCCGCGGTGGACAGGTGGTTGCGACGGGGGCGGAACTCGGGAAAGCCCGCGGCGATCAGGGACGGGCGGGCGCGGTCGAAGGGTCCGGCCGGCGGGTCCCACTCCTCCTCCAGGACCGAGAGGCCGTCGAGTCCGCCCTGGCACCCGCCTCTCGCCTCCCAGCGCCCTTCCGGGGACGTCGCTCCGCTGCCTTGTCTCCAGGCCGCGACCGCGCGGGCGAGGTCGCCGGGGGTGCGCCCGGTCCCGCGGGACAGCGAGGCGTACAGGGCGCGGGTCGCCGCGGTGAGCCCGGAGCCGGGGTGCGCCGCGGCGAGGCGGACCGCGTCCTGCCAGGGGTGAGGCCCGCGATCGGGTCGGCCCCCGTGGTCAGCAGGGTATGGGCGCGGGCCGCCGCCTCCGTCGCCAGGAGGTCGAGGGCGAGCGGATCGGGGGCGCCGGGTGCCTGCGGGTACGACGGCGGGCGCTCGGGGTGCTCGGGGGCCGGGAACTCCGGCGGCGGATACGGCAGTCGGTTCGTCGACGCGAAGGCCTCGCGCGCGGGCACCGTGTCCAGGGCGGGGCCCGCCGCCTCGGTCCGCTCGGCCGCCGCGTGCGTCGCGTTGCGCCGGGTCAGGTCCGCGAGCAGCTCCTGCTCGCCGCGGCCGCGCAGCAGGAACAGGAGGAACGGGTCCTCGTCGATGAGCCGCGCCGTCTGGTAGCAGAGCGCCGCCGCGTGCTTGCAGGGCTCGGCGCGGTCCGGGCAGCTGCACTCGGGGACGAGGTCGTCGACCACGGGCAGCAGGTCGACGGCGGCGGCGAGCGCGTGCGGCACATCCTTGTCGAGCAGCGCCGCCATGTGCTCGGGGCGGGCCGCCGCCAGCTCCAGGAAGCGGTCCCAGTCGCCGTCCGACAGGGGGCGCAGCCGCAGTTCGGCCCGGTAGGGGCGGGGCCGGGAGCCGTGGACGTAGGCGACGGCACGGCCCGGGGTGACGGTGATCGCGTCGACATGGCCGCGGTCCGCGTAGGCCCGGCCGCGCGCGAGGCGGGCCGGGTCGAGGGCGGTGTCCTCCAGGGCGTCCACCCACGCGTTCCCCCACCAGGTCAGGGCGAAGGTGCCGCCCGGCTCGGCGCGCGGCGGCAGCGGCGGAAACGTGCGGCGGGTGTCGAGGTGCCGGGCCCGCGCCTGCTCCCCCGACCCGGCGCGGCCGGGGATGTGGGGCCTTCGCTGAGAGCCGCTCATCGGGTCGCCTCCCTGCGCAGCGCCACCAGGTCGGACAGGTCGCGGTCGGAGAGCTCGGTGAGCGCGGCCTCACCGGAGCCGAGCACCGCGTCGGCCAACGCCCGCTTGGTGGCGAGCAGTTCGGCGATGCGGTCCTCGACGGTGCCCTCGGTGATGAGCCGGTGCACCTGGACGGGCTGGGTCTGGCCGATGCGGTACGCGCGGTCGGTGGCCTGCTCCTCGACCGCCGGGTTCCACCAGCGGTCGAAGTGCACGACGTGGCCCGCTCGCGTGAGGTTGAGACCGGTGCCGGCCGCCTTCAGGGACAGCAGGAACACGGGGACCTCACCGGACTGGAAGCGGTCGACCATGCGCTCGCGCTCGGCGACCGGGGTGCCGCCGTGCAGCAGGAGGTGCGGGACGGAGCGGGTGTCCAGGTGGGTGGAGAGGAGCTTGGCCATGGACACGTACTGGGTGAAGACGAGGACCGAACCCGCCGATCCGCCCGCCCGTCGCGCGCCGCCGTCCGTCGAGGGCGGTTCCGCTCCCTCGTAGAACTCGGCGACGATGGTGTCGAGGAGCTCGTCCAGGAGGGCGAGCTTGCCGGAGCGGCCGAGCAGCCGGGGGCGGGTCTGCTCGCCCTCCTTCAGGTACTGCGCCGGGTGGTTGCAGATCTGCTTGAGGGAGGTGAGCAGCTTCATGATGAGGCCGCGCCGCCCGATGCCCTCCGCCGCCTCGATCTGCGCCATCGACTCGCGCACCACGGCCTCGTACAGCGACGCCTGTTCGCGGGTGAGGGGCACGGGGTGGTCGGACTCGGTCTTGGGCGGCAGCTCGGGCACGATGCCGGGGTCGGACTTCTTGCGGCGCAGGATGAAGGGCCGCACGAGCCGGGAGAGCCGCTCGATCGCCTCCGGGTTGACCCCGCCCTGTCCCTGGAGGGGGACCTCGCCCTCGACCGCGCGCGCGTACCGGGCGCGGAACGCCTTGAGGGGGCCGAGGAGTCCGGGGGTCGTCCAGTCGAGCAGGGCCCACAGCTCGGACAGGTTGTTCTCCACGGGTGTGCCGGTGAGCGCCACGCGCGCGGGGGCGTCGATCGTGCGCAGGGCCTTCGCCGTCGCGGAGTTGGGGTTCTTCACGTGCTGCGCCTCGTCGGCGACGACCATGCCCCAGGTGTGCCCCGCGAGCTCGGCGGCGCGGGTGCGCAGCGTGCCGTACGTGGTCAGGACGAAACCGGCGCCCGCGTCCTCCAGGGTGCGGTCGGCGCCGTGGAAGCGGCGCACCGGGACACCGGGCGCGAACCGCTCGATCTCCCGCTGCCAGTTGCCGAGCAGCGAGGCCGGGCAGACGACGAGGGTGGGGGCGGGCCGGTCGCGGCGCAGGTGCAGGGCGATGAGGGTGACGGTCTTGCCGAGGCCCATGTCGTCGGCGAGGCAGCCGCCGAGGCCGAGGGAGGTCATGAGGTCCAGCCAGGCCAGGCCGCGCAGTTGGTAGTCGCGCAGCGTCGCGCGCAGGCCCGCGGGCTGCTCGACGGTGTCGATGCCGCGGGTGAGGCGGTCGCGCAGCTCGGCGAGGCGTCCGGTGGGCACGGCGGCGACCCGCTCGCCGTCCACCTCGGCCTCCCCGGTGAGGGCGACGGCCAGCGCGTCGACGGGCTCCAGCAGCCCCAGCTCCCGCTTGCGGGCCTTGCGCACGAGGTCGGGGTCGACGACGACCCACTGGTCGCGCAGCCGGACCACCGCGCGGTGCGACTCGGCGAGGACGTCCATCTCGCGCTCGGTCAGCGGGTCGCCGTCGAGTGCCAGCTGCCAGTTGAACTTCAGCAGCTCCTCGCTGTCGAAGAACGTCGTGCCGTCGGTGGCCGAGCCGGGCGCGGCCTGTGCCCGTACGACGGCGGTCGCGGTGAGCGAGCGGGCCAGCTCGCGCGGCCAGTGCACGGTGACGCCGGCCTTGGCGAGCCGGGCCGCGCCGGGGCCGAGCAGGTCGATCAGCTCGCTCTCGGCGAGCGCCAGGACGTCCGGCACGTCCTGCTCCAGGAGGCGGCCGAGCGGGGGCCAGGCGGCGACGGCGCGGCGCACCGCGAGCACCGCGTCGATCCGGGCGCGCGGCCCGAAGTGGTCGTCGGCCTCCCCGCCCACAGCCGGCCGGCGTCGACCACGCGCGTGGGGTCGGCGAGGCTGTGCACCTGGACGACCGCGGCCCCGGCGCGCCGGGCCCCGGGTCGTCCGCGGACCCGCTCTCCTCGCCGCCGTCGAACAGCTGGTGCTGGGCCAGGTCGAGCCGGAGCGAGATCCGCACGCCCGCGTCCAGACCGGCCGCCGCCTCGACGGCCCACGGGCGGGCGTGCGGGATGTGCTGGGCCGCGGCGGCGGCGAACGGGGCGCCCGCGGCGTGGGCGGCGGCCGGGGTGCGCGGCAGCGCGTCGGCGACCGCGTCCAGGAACGCGCGGACCAGCGCCTCGGGCTGCGGCAGACACAGCGGTCTGCGGCCCGGCACCGGCGTCGCGTACCCTCGGGCGGCAGGGCCGCGGTGATACCGCGGATCTGCGCGATGTCGTCCTCGTCGAGCGGGCCCGCGCGCCAGGCGTCGTGGTCGGTGGCGGTGAGGCCGGGCAGCAGCCGGCCGCGAGCGACGAGCAGCAGGGCGTGCGCGGCGGCGGCGCCCCAGGCGGCCGTGGCGGGGTGGGCGCCCCGGGTGCGGCGGGCCCGTACGAGCAGCGGCAGCGCGTCCACGACGGGCAGCACGAGCGCGGGCACGGTGCGGCTGCGCACGCCGGTGCCGTGCGGCCGAACGACGGTGATCTCCTGGTCGGCGCCGGGGAACGCGCCGCCCTCGGGCGACCAGAACGCGACGCGGCCCTCGCGCGGCAGCGCGGCGGGCAGGAACACGGCGGCGGCGCTCGGCGCGACGCCCGGCAGCTCGGCCACGGCACCTCCCCTCCGACCCGGTGAACTCGGTGGCCCCGCACTCGCGGGACGTCCACGACCTTACGGGGCAGGTCTGACAATCCCTGATCCGCGGCTCGGGGGACAATGATCACGGCCCTGACCGCATCCTCATGAATTGGCGTGAACCTTGGGAGATCTCCTTCTCGTCCGGCACGGCGAGACCGCATGGGCACTGACCGGTCAGCACACCGGCCTGACCGACATCCCGCTCACCGAGAACGGGAAGGAGGAGGCGCGCCGGGTCGCGCCGCTCGTCGGCAGCTATCACATCGGAGCGGTGTTCGTGAGCCCGCTCCAGCGCACCCGTGAGACCGCCGAGCTGGCCGGGCTGGAGCGGTACACGGAGGATCCGGACCTGCGCGAGTGGGACTACGGCGCCTACGAGGGCGTGACCACGCGGGAGATCCAGCGCACGCGCCCCGACTGGTACCTGTTCGACGACGGGGTGCCGCCGGGGCCGCCCGAGCACCCCGGCGAGTCGCCGGAGGAGGTGGGCGCGCGGGCCGACCGGATGCTGTCCAAGGTCGACGCGGCGCTCTCGAACAACGAGGGCAGCGTCGTCCTCGTCTCGCACGGTCACTTCCTGCGGGTGCTCACCGCGCGGCGGCTCGGGCTGCCGCCGTCGGGCGGCGCCCACTTCCTGCTGGCGACCGGCACGGTGAGCCGGCTGAGCACGGAGCACGGCCGTCCGGTGATCTCGGGCTGGAACCTGCGGCCGTAGGAGCCGGTCACCGGGCTCCGGCCGCGGCCGCGTTGTCAGTGCCGTCGTGCACCATCGTCGGCAGGGGTTTCCACTGGTCCCACGAGACGGGGGTGTCCGATGACCAGACCACCGACCGCCGTGCAGCGGCGCATCATCGAGGCCGCGGATCCGGAGACGGGCCGGATCCGCGGCAGCGAGACCCAGCTCGCGCGGCTCGTGACCCTGAAGCTGGCCTTCCGCCATCCCCGGCCGCCGCACGACCACTTCCTGACACCCGAGGGGCACCGGATCCGCGAGGCGGAGCCGGAGCAGGCGCCGCCCGAGCAGCCCGCCCCGGCCGCGCCCGGCGGGGTGTTCACGGCACGGCTCGGCGGTGAACCGGGTGCCGTCGCCTCGCCCGCGCGGACCCGCGAGGTGCGGACCGCCTGGCAGGGGCTGCTCGAGATACGCCGGATGACGAATCCGGACGGCGCGACGGACCGGCCGTGCGCCTGGGAGCGGGGCCGTCTCGCGCACGCGGCGGCGCTCGCCCTGGAGGCGGCGGGCCGCACCCCGGCGAGCGGCGACGCCCCCGGTTACCGGGTGGGCGAGACCCCGCAGCCCGAGGCGGTCGCCGTCCGGCACCCGGACCCCGGCGAGCTGGCGGCCTGCGCCGAGGCGCTGCGGGCGGCGGGGTGGCAGGTGAGCGAGCACGGCGAGCACAAGGAGACGCGGGGCGGCGGCCGGTACCTGCTGGCGTCCCCCCGCCGGACGTGAACCACCGGCCGGCGCGGCACCCGGTCCGCACGAGCAGCACACCGTACGCGGCACCAGAGCACGCAGCACACGCAGTACACGCAGCAGCACACGTCGACCATCCGTGACTGTCGAAGGGAATGTCGTGGAAGAGCCGTTCTCCGTGCGGATAGAGGTCCGCGGATACGAGACCGACACGCAGGGGCACCTCAACCAGGCGGTGTATCTCCAGTACGCCGAGCACGCCCGCTGGTCGATCCTGCGGCGCGGCGGCATCGAGCAGCAGGACCTCCTCGCCCGAGGCGTGGGGCCGGTCGCCCTGGAGACGAACATCCGCTACCTGCGGGAGCTGCGCGCCGGTGACGAGATGGACGTGGAGTGCGTCTTCGAGTGGAGCGAGGGGAAGGTGTTCCGCATCCGGCAGACGATCCGCAAGACCGACGGCACGGTGTCGGCCGAAGTGACCGCCGTGGGCGGCCTGTTGGACCTGAGCGAGCGCAAGCTCCTCAAGGACCCCAGGGAGGTCTTCGAGGAGCTGGCGTCGGACCCGTCCGTCTTCGGCCTCTAGGGCGAGCTCGGCCCCCGGAACCGGCTGGTCGGTCAGGCGAACGCGTCGCGGTGGTCGCGGGCCCAGTCCTCGAAGGCGCGCGGCGCGCGGCCGAGGATCTGTTCGACGTCGTCCGTGGCGGTCGTGTTCCCGCCCGTCCGTACGAAGTCGAGACCCTCCAGGACACCGTCCGCGAACTCCTCCGGGATGCCGCTCGCGACGAGGAACTCCCGTGACTCCGCGCGGGTCAGGTCGCGCACCGTGAGGTCGCGGCCGATCACCTTCCCGACGATCGCCGTCATCTCCGCCACAGACAGCGGTTCCGGCCCGGTCAGCGTGTACGTGCGGCCGTGGTGGCCGTCCCCGAGGAGCGCCTCGACGGCGACGGCGGCGATGTCCACGGGGTCGATCACGCTCTGCCGCCCGCCGCCGTACTGGTCGGGCACCGGGCGGGACTCCTTGATGTACGACGCCCACCACAGGAAGTTCGACGCGAACATGGTCGGGCGGAGCACCGTCCACTCCGGCGGACCGTCGCGCAGGGCCTGCTCGCCGGGGGCGTGCCAGCCGCTGAAGCTGCCGGAGCGCGGGTCACCGGTGCCGATGGCCGAGAGCTTCACCGCGCGGCGCACACCCGCCGCTTCGGCGGCCGCGAGGAGCGCCTTGTCGTGGACGCCGGGCGCGGCGGTGCCCGGCGCGTTGACCAGGAAGACGGCGTCGACGCCGGTGACAGCCGCCGTGAGCGAGCCGGGGTCGTCGTAGTCGCCGCGCACCACCTCCGTGCCGGGTCCGAACGTGGCGCGTGCCGGATCGCGGGTCATGGCCCGGTGCGGGACGCCGCGCGCGGCGAGGAGGCGGACGACTTCACTGCCGATGGTGCCCGTGGCACCGGTGATGAGGATCATGCGTGCCACGGTGCCGCCGCGCCCCGGGCGGCGGATAGGAAATTCCGGCACGCTTTCGCCGCCCCGAACGCCCGGCGGGCTGGTTACCGTGGGGCGGTGACCACGGTGACCGAGCCTTCCCGTACCGATCTCGCACGGCAGTTGGCGATCAGGACAGCGGCCGGGGCCTCCCAGGTGCCGACGCGTCTGGTCGAGCCGCCCGCCGCGCTGCGCCCGTGGATCAGTGACGTCGGGGTCACGGTGCCCACCGCGGAGGGGCCGCGTTCCGCGGCGCACATGCCGGACGCGGCGGTGCGGCTTGTGCTGCGCACGCGGCCGGGCGGCGGGAGCGACGTGATGGTGGTCGGGCCGCGGACCCGGGCCGTGTACAGCACCGGCAAGCGGCTGCCGCTCTGTCTGGACCTGCGGATCAGGCCCGGCGCCGCGCGGCCGCTGCTCGGGGTGCCGGCCCGTGAGGTCGTCGGCCGGACCGTGCCGCTCGCCGAGCTGCCGGGCCCGCTGACGGGCGGGATGTCCCGCGCGCTGGGTGACCTGGGAGGCGACGCGACGGAGGACGAGGTGCTCGCGGCGCTGGCGCGGCTGCTGCCCGGCGCGTTCGCGTCGCCCGCCCCGGTGGACCGCTCGCGCGGGGCACTGCTGCGTGCGGCGGTGGACGCCCTGTCGGCGCACCCGGACCGTCCGCGCCGGGCGACGGTCACCGAGGTGGCGCGTGAACTGGCGGTCAGCGAGCGTCAGTTGCGGAACCTGTTCACGGACGGCATCGGCGTCTCCCCCAAGCATTTCGCCCGGATCGAGCGGGCCAGGCAGCTGCTCGCGGGGGCCGTCGAGCGGGAGCCGGCGCAGGTGCCGTGGGCGGGCCTGGCCCAGGCCACCGGGTACTACGACCAGTCGCACATGGCGGCCGAGTTCCGCGCCCTGTTCGGCGTGGCCCCGACGGCGTTCGTCAGCGGCCGTCTGCCCGCGGCCACCCCGTGCACGGCGGGATCCGCACTCGACGCGACGTCCCGAGCGGTGAACGGTTCCTGAACGCTCGGTGCGGCACGGCTCCGCCGGCCGCCGCGCCGGGTATGCACGGACCATGCCCCTGGCTCGTCGCACATTCCTGACCGCGGTCGCCGGGTCGGCCGTGGTGTCCTGCGGCGCCGGTGGCGCCCCCGGCCGGAGGGACGACGCCGTGCCGGACCCTGCAGGCACCTCCGTCGCCTCGGCCGACGCGGCGCGCCGCCTGCTGGGCGACCGGGCCGACCAGCTGCGCTTCCGTACGCTGTCCGGTCCGCGCGACAGCTTCCGCGTCGACGGGCGGCCCGGCGCGATCCGTATCGCGGGGACGTCTCCGGCGGTCCAACTCGCCGGACTCCGCCAGTACTTGATGCGGGTCACGCACGCGAACATCTCCTGGGCCGGTGAGCAGCTGAACCTCCCGGCCACCCTGCCCGCACCGCCGCACCCGCTCATCGGCCGGGCGAACGTCCCGCACCGCTTCGTCCTGAACGACACCAACGACGGCTACACCGGCGCGTACCACGACTGGGCGTACTGGGAGCGCGAGCTGGACGTGCTCGCGCTGCACGGCTTCAACGAGGTGCTCGTGCACGTCGGCGCCGACGCGCTGTACCACCGGGTCCTGAGCCGATTCGGTTACGGGGACGAGGAGTTGCGGTCGTGGATCCCGCTTCCCGCGCATCAGCCGTGGTGGCTGCTCCAGAACATGGCGGGCCCGGCGGGCGGCCCGGTGCCGTCCGGCCTGCTCGCGGCGCGGGCCCGCCTGGGGCGTCGGATCGCGGACCGCGTACGAGAGTTGGGGATGGAGCCGGTGCTGCCCGGCTACCACGGGACGGTGCCGCCGGGCTTCGCCGCGCGCAACTCCGGCGCCCACGTGGTGAAGCAGGGCGACTGGTACGGGTACCGGCGACCGGACTGGCTCGACCCTCGTGGCTCGCACTTCGCGGAGGTCGCGGCGGTGTTCTACCGCGCGCAGGAGGAGATGTTCGGCCCGGCCCGGATGTTCCGGATGGACCTGCTGCACGAGGGCGGCGACCCGGGTGACGTACCGGTCGGCGACGCGGCGCGCGGTGTGGAGAAGGCGCTGCGCACCGCGCATCCGGACGCGCTCTGGGTGATCCTCGGCTGGCGCCGCAACCCGCCGAAGGCGCTCGTGGACGCCGTCGACCGGAGCCGGATGCTCGTCGTCGACGGCCTCTCGGACCGCTTCCCCACGGTGACGGACCGGGAGGCGGACTGGGACGGCACCCCGTACGCGTTCGGCTCCATCGGGAACTTCGGCGGCCACACGGCGCTCGGCGCGAACACCCCCGACTGGGCCGGGCTCTACCCCCGGTGGCGTACGAAGCCGGGCAGCGCCCTGCGCGGTACAGCGCTGCTCCCCGAGGCGGCCGACAACAACCCGGCCGCGTTCGAGCTGTTCTCCGAACTCGCTTGGCAGGAGGGCGCGTTGGATCTGACGAGCTGGTTCACGGACTGGTCCGTCGCACGGTACGGGGCCCACGACCGGCACGCCGTGGCCGCGTGGGACGTACTGCGGCGCACCGCGTACGGCACGACGCGGGCGGACTCCTGGGCGGAGGGCGCGGACGGCCTGTTCGGCGCCCGCCCTTCGCTGACCGCCCGCTCGGCCGCGACCTGGTCACCGAAGCGACTGCGGTACGACGGGAGCGAGTTCGAGAAGGCGCTCGGCCATCTCCTTTCGGTGCGCGGGGAGCTGCGGAACTCCTCCGCGTACCGCACGGACCTGCTCGACGTGGCCCGCCAGTGCCTCTCGAACCGCAGCCGGGCGCTCCTCCCCCGGATCAAGGGGGCGTACGACGCCGGGGACGCAGCCGGTCTCGACCGGCTGACCCGCGACTGGCTCGCCCTGATGGACCTCCTCGACCGGCTGCTGCGCACCGATCCCCGTCATCTGCTGGGGAGTTGGGTCGCGCAGGCGCGGGCCTGGGGTGCCGGTGACGCGGAGCGAGAGCGGCTCGCGTACGACCAGTTGTCCCTGGTGACGGTGTGGGGGACGCGGGCGGGCGCCGAGGCCGGGTTGCACGACTACGCGAACCGGGAGTGGGCGGGGCTCGTCGGCGGGCTGTACCGCAGGCGTTGGGAGACGTACTTCAGGGAGTTGCGTGCCGCGCTCGACGCGGGGCGCGCCCCGCATGTCCCGGACTGGTTCGCGCTGGAGGAGGCGTGGATCCGCCACCCAGGGACGCTGCCGGTCCGCGCGAGCGGCGACACGTACACCGTGGCCGCCGAGGTGCGCGACCGGCTGCACCGGGGGCCGGGCGCCGGTTGATCCCGCCGATGGCGCTGACGCGGTGGAACCGGTTCAGGCCCCCGCGGGCCGTACGCGCTCCAGCTCCTCCACCGACCCCGCCATGATCGACCGCAGGTGCTCGGTGATGGTCTCCAACGGCCAGTCCCACCAGGCCAGTTCGACGAGGCGGTCGACGACGGGCGGGTCGAAGCGGTGGCGGATCACGCGGGACGGGTTGCCGCCCACGATCGCGTAGGGCGGGACGTCCTCGGTGAGGACGGTGCCGGTGGCCACCACCGCGCCGTGGCCGACGGTGACGCCCGGCATGACCGTGACCCCGTTGCCGAACCAGACGTCGTGGCCGACGACCGTGTCGCCCCGCGACGGCAGCCCCGTGATCAGGTCGAAGTGCTCCGCCCAGGAGCCGCCCATGATGGGGAACGGGAACGTGGACGCGCCGTCCATCCGGTGGTTGGCGCCGTTCATGAGGAAGCGGACGCCGGTGCCGAACGCGCAGAAGCGGCCGATGCGGAGCTTCTCGGGGCCGTAGTGGTACAGGACGTTGCGGGTCTCGAACTCGGTGGCCGCGTCCGGATCGTCGTAGTACGAGAACTCGCCCACCTCGATGAGCTCCGAGGTGATCAGCGGCTTGAGGAGCACGACCCGCTCCTGGCCGGGCATGGGGTGCAGCACGGTCGGGTCGGGCAGGGTGGCGGGGGTGGCAGACATGTGGTCGATCTTGCCTCGGCACGCCGCCCGCCGCACTCCGATTCCCCCGGACCACATCGACACAGGCGGTCCGGAGGCGCCCCTGACCGCGCGGCATCGCCCTCCGCCGCCCGGGACAGGGCTCGACGGAGGGCGACAACTCGGTTGATCGGTCGAGGACTTGCGGGATGACGGCAGCGCCGTCACGAGACCTCAGTGCACGCCGGCGGCGGTCGATCCCACCCGCTGTTCCGCGATGGCGTCGCCCGACTCCATGGGAGAGGTGACGTCGTCGGCTTCCTTCGTGCGGCCGATGTGGTTGAACAGCAGGTTCAGGACGACCGCCGCCACACAACCGGTGGAGATGCCCGAGTCGAGGATGATCTTCGCGCGCTCCGGGAACGCGTGGTAGAACTCCGGCGCCGCGATCGGGATCAGGCCGACGGCGAGCGACACGGCCACGATCAGGACGTTGTTGTCCTTCTCCAGGTTCGCCTTGACCAGGGTCTGGATGCCGCTGGCAGCGACCGAGCCGAAGAGCACCACGCCCGCGCCGCCGAGCACCGGGCGCGGCACGACCGCGATCAGCGAGGCCGCCATCGGGCACAGGCCCATCAGGACGAGGAACCCGCCGCCGGCCGCCACGACGAAGCGGCTGCGGATCTTCGTCATCGCGACGAGCCCGATGTTCTGGGCGAACGCGCTGCACATGAAGCCGTTGAACAGCGGGCTGATCGCCGAGCCGAGGGTGTCGGCGCGCAGTCCGGCCGCGATGGTCTTCTCGTCGGCGGGGCGGTCGACGATCTCGCCGAGCGCGAGCATGTCGGCCGTCGACTCGGTCATCGAGACGACCATGACGACGATCATCGAGACGATGGCCGCGCCCGCGAACTGCGGGGCGCCGAAGTGGAACGGCGTCGGGAAGCCGACGATGTCCGCCTCACCGATCGGCGAGAAGTCCGTGACACCGAACGGGATCGCGACGACCGTACCGACGACCAGGCCGAGCAGGACGGCGATCTGCTTGACGAAGCCCGAGGTGAAGCGGCGTATCAGCAGCACGATGACGAGGGTGAGGCCGGCGAGCGCGAGGTTCTTCATCGAACCGTAGTCCGGCGCCTGGGTGTTGGGGCCCTGCGCCCAGCCGAACGCCACCGGCAGCAGCGAGACACCGATCAGGGTGATGACCGTGCCGGTGACCACCGGCGGGAAGAAGCGGACCAGTTTCGAGAAGAAGGGTGCGGCGATGAAGCCGAGCACACCCGCGACGATCACGGCGCCGAAGATGATCGGCAGCGCGTCGTCCTTGTCCTTCGTCGAGCCGACGACGGCGAGCATCGGGGCGACGCCCGCGAACGTCACGCCGTTCACGAAGGGCAGCCGGGCGCCGATCTTCCAGACGCCGAGAGTCTGGAGGAAGGTCGCGAGGCCGGCCGTGAACAGGCAGGCGCCGGTGAGGAACGTCAGTTCCTTGGCGCTCAGACCGATCGCGGCGCCGACGATGAGCGGGGGCGCGACCACACCCGCGTACATCGCCGCGACGTGCTGGAGGCCCGTCGTCGCCATCTTCAGCGGCGGCAGGGTCTCGTCGACCGGATGTTTGGTATGTCCCGTCGTGGCCTCTGCGGCCTCGGCGGGGGTGGTGCCTTGCTTGGTGAACCTGGGCGTCGTCGCCACGGCGGCTCCTCCGGTTGTTTTCCAGCCCCGGGCGGTCGCCGGCGCTTTTCGCTTCTGGGAGGTGGTGCAAGGTGCTGTGGTGCTCGGTGTTCAGTTGTTGTGCGCCCAGGTCGTGCTTCAGGTAGTACGCACCGCCCCGGGAACGTGAGGCTTTGGGCCACGTTCCGGGGCGGCACTCGAACTGCCCGCTCGGCAGCTCGAGTCCCCGGTCAGGGGCCGTCCCCCCTGACCGGAGATTTCGGGAATCAGTCCTGCGCGGCGATCCGCGCGAGGCGCTGCGCCTCGTCCCGCGTGGAGCGGGCGATGGCGTCCTCGTCGACGTGCAGGAGGCGGCTGTTCTCCACCACCGGCTTGCCGTTGACGAGGGAGAGGGTGACCGGTGCGGCCGCGCCGAAGACGAGCGCGGTCACCGGGTCGGCGATGGACGAGTGGGCCAGCGTGTCCAGCTTCCACAGGACGAGGTCGGCGAGCTTGCCGGCCTCCAGGGAACCGATCTCGCCCGCGCGGCCCAGGACCTGGGCGCCGCCGTACGTCCCGAGGCGCAGCGCCTGACGGGCGTTCAGGGCGGCTTCGCGGTGGGCGCCGAGGCGGTTGATGAGGAGCGCGTTGCGCAGCTCGGTGTGGAGTTCGCCCGACTCGTTGGAGGCGGTGCCGTCGACGCCGAGGCCGACCGGGACACCGGCGGCGAGCATGTCGGGGACGCGGGCGATGCCCGCCGCGAGACGGGCGTTGGAGGACGGGCAGTGGGCCACACCCGTCTTCGTCCGGCCGAACGCGGCGATGTCGGAGTCGTTCATGTGGACGCTGTGCGCCATCCACACGTCCTCGCCGAGCCAGCCCGTCGACTCGAAGTAGTCGGTCGGGCCCATGCCGAACAGTTCGTGGCAGAACTTCTCCTCCTCGACCGTCTCGCTGCCGTGGGTGTGCAGGCGCACACCGAGGCGGCGGGCCAACTCGGCCCCCTGCTTGAGGAGTTCGGTGGAGACGGAGAAGGGGGAGCACGGCGCGACGGCGATCTGCGTCATCGCGCCGAAGGAGGCGTCGTGGTGCTTCTTGACGGTCTCCTCGGTCGCGGCGAGGGCGCCTTCGAGGGTCTCGACGGCGAAGTCCGGGGGCAGTCCGCCGTCCTTCTCGCTGCGGTCCATGGAGCCGCGGGCCAGGGTGAAGCGCACGCCCATCTCGGAGGCGGCGCGGATGATCGACCCGGACAGGTCGCCCGACCCCTGCGGGAACACGTAGTGGTGGTCCATGGCGGTGGTGACGCCGCCGCGGACCATCATCGCGAGCGAGCCCTGCGCCGCCGCGTACGTCATCCGCTCGTCGATGCGCGCCCAGGTCGGGTACAGCGCCACCAGCCAGTTGAACAGGTTGTGGTCCGTGGCGAGGCCGCGGGTGATCCACTGGTAGAAGTGGTGGTGCGTGTTGACCAGGCCGGGTGTGGCGAGGTGTCCGGTGCCGTCGATACGGCGTACGACGTTCTCGAGTCCTTCGGGGGCCTTGCCCGCCCCGATGGACTCGATGGTGTTGTCGGCGACGACGATGTGTCCCGAGGCGTACTCGGTGTCGTGCGTGTCGACGGTCGCGATGGCGACGTTCTCGATGACGATGCGGGCTGCCGGAGAAGCCGTGGAACTAGCCGTAGAAGGTGCCATGGTGCTTCCTTCATTGCGTGAGTGGCGATTGGGCACGGCAGGACCCTAGGAGGATTTGAGTGCCGCGGCGGCGCCGGCGCTGCCACGGGTGCCGAGATGGTGGAAGAACAGGTTCAGCGATACGGCGACGAGCGCGCCGGCGCTGATGCCGGAGCCGAGCACGGTCTGCGCCCAGGCGGGGAAGTCGGCGTAGAAGGTGGGCGCGGCGAGCGGGATGATCCCCGCGCCGAGCGACACGGCCACCAGGATGATGTTGGAGCTGTCGTCGAGGCCGGCCTCGGAGAGCGTACGGATACCGCTCACCGCGATCGAGCCGAACAGGACGATGCCCGCGCCGCCCAGGACCGGCATCGGCACCATGGAGACGACCGCGCCGAGCACCGGGAACGCGCCGAGGACGATCAGGGTGGCGCCCGCGACGGCGACGACGTACCGGCTGCGTACCTTGGTGAGCGAGACGACGCCGACGTTCTGCGCGAAGGCGGAGGTCGGGAAGCCGCCGAAGACCGGGCCGAGGAAGGTGGCGATGCCGTCGGTGCGCAGGCCGCGGGTGATGGTCCGGCCGTCGCAGTCGCGCTCGCAGATCTCCCCGATGGCCAGCATGCCGGCGCTCGACTCGGTCATCAGGACGAGCATGACGAGGCAGAGCGAGATGATCGCGGCGGGCTGGAACTCCGGTGCGCCGAAGGCGAACGGCGTCGGGAGCGCGGCCACCGGCGCGGACCTCAGCGACGAGAAGTCGGCCATGCCGAACGGGATCGCGGCCAGCGTGCCGATCAACAGGCCGAAGAGCAGGGCGACTTGCTTGACGAAGCCGCGCCCGAAGCGCTGCATCAGGAGGATGACGACGAGGGTGAACCCGGCGAGCGCGAGGAAGCGCATGTCGCCGTAGTCGGTGGACGTCTTGTCACCGCCCTGCGCCCAGCCGACCGGCACGGGCATCAGCGTCACTCCGATGAGGGTGATGACGACACCGGTGACGAGCGGCGGGAAGAACCTCAGCAGCCGTCCGAAGAAGGGGCCGATGGCGAGGCAGAAGACGCCCGCGACCATCACCGCCCCGTAGATGGCGGGGAGTTGGTCGCCGCGCGCGTTCGTCTCGGCGATGGCGAGCATCGGCGCGATGCCCGCCGAGGACGCGGCGTTCACGAAGGGCAGCCGGTTGCCGACGAAGCCCTTCACGCCGAGCGTCTGGAGCAGGGTGGCCACGCCCGCGATGAGCAGCGAGGCGGCGATCAGCCGGGTCTGGCCCGCGGTGTCGAGGCGGACGGCCTGGCCGATGATGAGCGGAGGGGTGACGACGCCGGCGTACATGGCGGCGATGTGCTGGAGTGCGGCGGGGACGAGCCGCGATGCGTGGAGCTTTTCGTCCACCGGGTGCACCTGTCGCGAGGTGCTCCCCGCCGGGTCAGAAGAGTCAGAACACGGGCCCTCGGCTTCAGCCGGCCCCTTTGCTGGCACTGCCATTGCGATGTTCCCTCCGGTGCGGCGCACCCCCGCCGACTGCGGGTGGACGGGGGTGCGCTACCGCGTCAACTACGCCCGAGGCGTCAGAGGTTGGTCATGTCGACCGGGATGCGCTGCTCGGCGCCGTCCCGCAGGATGGTGGCCTCGATCAGGCCGTAGGGGCGGTCGGCGGCCCAGTACACGGCACCGTCCTTGGCCTCGTTCTCCAGGCCGAACGCCGACAGGTCCTGGCGGAAGTGGTGCTTGTTCGGCGCGGAGAAGCGGATCTCGTCGATCTCGCTGCGGTTGTTGATGACGCGCGAGCCCATCTGGAACAGGGTCTGCTGGAGCGACAGCGAGTACGTCTCCACGAAGGCCTGGAGGATGTGCTTCTTGGCCTGCTCGTACGACTTGTTCCACTGCGGCGGGCGCGCGCCGCCCTCTTCGGTCTCGCCGGTCCAGCTGTGCCGCCACCACGTGGAGAGCGACGTGGCGAGGATGCGGTCGTAGTCCTCCTGGAGCGTCGTGTACTTGTCCTTGATGAAGCCCCAGAACTCGGAGTTCGTGGTGTTCATCACGGTCAAGTCCTTGAGCCCGGACAGGACTTCGAACTTCGCCCCCTCCGCGCCTTCGGCGGAGTACGTGATCTGCGCCAGACGCGTCTCCTGCCCCTTGCGGACGAAGGAGTGCTTGACCTCGTCGGCGCCGATGAAGTTGGAGCCGGCGTCGGATCCGGCGATCCGCTCCCAGCTGTACTCCTCGATGCGGATGCGCGCCCGGTGGATGGACGGCTGGCTGTCGACGAAGTGCCGGGCGAGCGCGATGCCGTAGGCCTCGGCCGACTCGATGCCGTGCTCCTTGGCGAAGGCGAAGCAGGTGTTCTTGGTGGTGTCGGTCGGCAGGCAGTTGGCGTTCGACCCGGTGAGGTGGACGTCGTCGAGGTCACCGCTGAGGGCGACCGAGACGTTCAGGTCCTTGATGTGGTGGGTGTCGCCGTCCCGCGTGATCTTGACAACGCGGTTCTCCGCCTTGCCGTACTGGTTCTGTCCCAGGATCGTGGGCATGTCTGCTAGCTCCCTCGGTAAACGGAGTAGCCGAACGGGTTGAGCAGCAGCGGTACGTGGTAGTGCTCGCCCGGCGTGACGGCGAACGTGATCGCCACCTCCGGGAAGAACGCTCCGGTCGTGCCGCTGTCCCGATTCGCGGGGGCGTCCTGCTGCGCATCGGCTTGCTGGGTGTCGAAGTACGCCTCGGTCTCGAAGTCGAGGCGTACGTGGGTGGTTCCTTCCGGCAGCGCCGGAAGGTCCTTGCAGCGCCCGTCGGCGTCGGTGGCGCTGCCGCCGAGCGAGGCCCACGCGGCGCCCGAACCGGCGCGCGCCGCAAGGGAGATGGCGACGCCCTCGGCGGGGCGTCCGATGCTGGTGTCCAGGATGTGCGTGGACACCGACGCTGTGGTCTCGGTGCTCATCAGGCGTGGTCCCCTTCTTCTACGAGGCGGGTCAGGCGGATGCGGTTGATCTTGCCCAGTTCGGCGCGGACGATCTCCCGCTCCTGGTCGGGCGTGTTGCCGATCCGGCCCTGGAGCGCCGCGAGCATCTGCTCCCCGGTGGCGCCGGTGGCGCAGATGAGGAAGACGTGCCCGAACCGGTCCTGGTAGGCCAGGTTGAGTTCGAGCATCTGTGCCTTGAGCTCCTCGGAGGCCCCTGCCATGCCGCGCTGTTCGCGGGACGAGGTCGGGTCGCCGGGCTTCGGGCGGCCGATCGGCGGGTGTCCCGCCATCGCCTCGGCGAGGTCGTCGGCGGTCAGTTCGGCCATCGCGGCGTCACTGGCCTCGAAGAGGGACTCGCTGGTGGCGAAGGGGCGCTGGGCGAGGATCTTGCTCCCCCACGCCGATGAAGCACACACCTCGTGGAGTTCGGCCTGGGCCGCGCTCTCGTCCGAGGCGTTGAACCGGGTGAGCCCCCGATACGTGGCTGACGAACCTGAAGTCACGGGGTGCCTCCGTGGCCTTGTGCTGGACGGGCTGCGGATAGCTAACGCCCTCGGAAACACGGCGTCAACACTTTGTTGAAAACTTGGAGTGACAAAAACCGCCGCCCGGTGAACGGACGGCGGTTCGGGGGTGCGGAGGTTCGCCCAGGTCAGGGGGCCTTCTCACGATTCAGGTAGTTGTAGACGGTGAAGCGCGAAACGCCGAGGGCGCCGGCCACCGTCTCGACGCCGTGCCGCACGGAGAACGCGCCGCGCGCCTCCAGGACGCGGACGACCTCCTGCTTCTCCCTGCGGTCGAGCTCGGCGAGGGGCTTGCCCTCCTTGCGCTCCATGGCCGCCAGGATGTGATCGAGCGAGTCGGCCAGCTGGGGCAGCCGGACGGCTATCACGTCGACACCCTCCCAGCTCAGCACGACGTCGTCCTGGCCCGCCTCCCGCGGCGGCAGCATCTCGCCGCCCATGGCGTCGACCAGCGGCTTGACCGCCCTGACGAAGGGGTCGGAGGCGTCGGAAGCATTACCAACGGGCCCGGTCACTTATCGCCCTCCCCGGACTCGTCGCCGAGCACATTCACCTGGAGCGAGACCCGGGTGGCCCCGGCCGCGAGGGCCTTGCGCAGCAGCGCGTCGACCGCGGTGAGCACACCGTCGGCCTCGCCCTCGGCGGTGTTGCCGAAGGGGCCGACGTCCACCGCGTCGAGGTCTGCGCCCTGGATGACGTCCCGGGCGACCACCGCGTGCGGCGGTGCCTCGTCCAGGTCGAAGGGCTCGGTCGTGAACTCCACTCTCAATCGCACGCGCTCAACCTAATGCCGATCGGCGGTTTTCCGGCAGCCCCTCTTGACAGCTCCCCCGGACCGCAGGCAACCTTCCATCAAGCAGAAACGAACTTCCGTAATGCGGAAGCTCACCCGATCACATCCGACGAGACCACATCGGAAGGGAGCGCCGACCCCGATGCCCGTTTTCGGATCGAGCACAGCCGCAGACCACCGCTTCAACGTCAACCTGTCGATCCTCTTCACGGAACTCCCGCTCCTGGAGCGCCCCGCGGCCGCGGCCGCGGCGGGCTTCACGGCGGTCGAGCTGTGGTGGCCCTGGGTCGACGCCCCCGTACCCGAGCGGTCCGAGCTCGACGCCCTGCGCGACGCGATCAAGGACGCCGGCGTCCAGCTCACCGGCCTGAACTTCTACGCGGGACAGCTGCCGGGCCCGGACCGGGGCGCCCTGTCGATCCCCGGCGAGGAGAGCGAGAAGTTCCGCGCGAACCTCGACGTCGCGGCCGACTTCGCGCAGTCCCTCGGCTGCAAGGCGCTCAACGCGCTCTACGGCAACCGCGTCGACGGCGTGGACGAGGCCGTACAGGACGAACTCGCCCTGGAGAACCTGGTCCTTGCGGCCCGCGCGGCCGACCGCGTCGGCGCCGTGCTGCTCATCGAGGCCCTCAACAAGCCCGAGTCGCCGAAGTGCCCGATCGTGAGCGCCCCCAAGGCGATCGAGATCGTGGACAAGGTGAACGCGGCGACCGGCCTCGGCAACGCCAAGTTCCTGATGGACCTGTACCACCTGTCGATGAACGGCGAGGACCTGCCGCAGGTCATCAGCGCCTACGCCGACAAGACGGCGCACGTGCAGATCGCGGACAACCCGGGCCGCGGTGCGCCGGGCACCGGATCGCTGCCGCTGGACGAGCTGCTCGACCAGCTGAAGAAGGCCGGTTACGAGGGCTACGTGGGCCTGGAGTACAAGCCGGGCGACGCCCCGAGCGCCGAGTCCTTCGGCTGGCTGCCGCACGAGTTCCGCGCCGCCTGAGCCCGCACGGGGCCGTCAACTCATCGCCGTACCAACGCTTTTGGAGTCACCCTCATGAGCAACAACCTTCCCAAGGTCGCATGGATCGGTCTCGGCATCATGGGCTCGCCCATGTCGGAGAACCTGATCAAGGCCGGTTACGACGTCACGGGCTTCACCCTGGAGCAGGACAAGCTGGACCGGCTCGCCGCGGCCGGCGGCACCGCCGCGAAGTCGATCGCCGAGGCCGTCCGCGACGCCGATGTCATCGTGACGATGGTCCCCGCGTCGCCGCAGGTCGAGGCCATCGCGTACGGCCCCGACGGCATCCTGGAGAACGCGCGGTCCGGCGCGCTGATCGTCGACATGTCGTCGATCACCCCGCAGACCTCGGTCGACCTCGCGAAGGCCGCGAAGGACAAGGGCAT
This sequence comes from Streptomyces sp. Q6, assembly GCF_036967205.1. Lineage (NCBI taxonomy): Bacteria > Bacillati > Actinomycetota > Actinomycetes > Kitasatosporales > Streptomycetaceae > Streptomyces > Streptomyces citrinus. The sequence goes on along the minus strand of NZ_CP146022.1, from coordinate 6,862,360 downwards.
CCGGGTCCTCGACGCCCCCGTCTCCGGTGGCGAGGCCGGCGCGATCGAGGCCGTCCTGTCCATCATGGTCGGCGGTGAGCAGGCCGACTTCGACGAGGCCGAGCCGCTGCTCGAGGCGCTCGGCAAGACCATCGTGCTGTGCGGTCCGCACGGCTCGGGCCAGACGGTGAAGGCCGCCAACCAGCTGATCGTCGCCGTGAACATCCAGGCGTGCGCCGAGGCCGTGGTCTTCCTGGAGAAGTCCGGCGTGGACCTCAAGGCCGCGCTCGACGTCCTCAACGGCGGCCTGGCCGGCTCGACCGTGCTGACCCGCAAGAAGGACAACTTCCTCAACCGGGACTTCAAGCCGGGCTTCCGCATCGACCTGCACCACAAGGACATGGGCATCGTCACCGACGCCGCCCGCAACGTGGGCGCGGCCCTGCCCGTCGGCGGCGTGGTCGCCCAGCTCGTCGCCTCGCTGCGCGCCCAGGGCGACGGCGGCCTCGACCACTCGGCCCTGCTGCGCTCCGTCGAGCGCCTCTCGGGCAACCAGGTCGCCTAGAGCGACCCCCACGACTCCGGGCCGCGGTGGCGCTGACACCTGTCCTGTCGCGCCCAGGCGTCGCCGCGGCCCGGAACCACCTCCCGACTCCCAACAACTTCAACAAACTGTTGACGTAGCAGTTCAGGGGTCCCTACGCTCCACTCCACTGCCTCTGTAGATGCCCCCATCGTCAGCAGCCACTGCACGGAAGGTCGCCTCCAAACAATGCCGAAGCGTGTGCTCACGACCGAGTCCGGCGCCCCTGTCGCCGACAACCAGAACTCCGCCACCGCCGGCAGCGGCGGCCCGCTCCTCCTCCAGGACCAGCACCTCCTGGAGAAGCTCGCCCGCTTCAACCGCGAGCGCATCCCGGAGCGCGTGGTGCACGCCCGCGGTTCCGGCGCGTACGGCTACTTCGAGGTGACGGACGACGTCACCGGCTACACGTACGCCGACTTCCTCTCCGCGATCGGCAAGCGCACCGAGCTCTTCCTGCGCTTCTCGACGGTGGCTGACAACCTCGGTGGCGCGGACGCCGTCCGTGACCCGCGCGGCTTCGCCGTGAAGTTCTACACCGAAGAGGGCAACTACGACCTCGTCGGCAACAACACCCCGGTCTTCTTCATCAAGGACCCGCTGAAGTTCCCCGACTTCATCCACTCTCAGAAGCGCGACCCGTTCACGGGCAAGCAGGAGCCGGAGAACGTCTGGGACTTCTGGGCGCACGCCCCCGAGGCGACGCACCAGGTGACCTGGCTGATGGGCGACCGCGGCATCCCGGCGTCGTACCGCCACATGAACGGCTACGGCTCGCACACCTACCAGTGGACGAACGAGCAGGGCGAAGCCTTCTTCGTGAAGTACCACTTCAAGACGAACCAGGGCATCCGCTCGCTCTCCGCCGAGCAGGGCGCCGAGCTCGCCGGCAAGGACGCCAACTCGCACCAGACGGACCTGTTGCAGGCCATCGAGCGCGGGGTGAACCCGTCCTGGACGCTGTACGTGCAGATCATGCCGGCGGCCGAGGCGGCCGAGTACCGCTTCAACCCGTTCGACCTGACCAAGGTGTGGCCGCACAAGGACTACCCGTTGCAGCGCGTGGGCCGCCTGGTCCTCGACCGCAACCCGGACAACGTCTTCGCCGAGGTCGAACAGGCCGCGTTCTCCCCGAACAACTTCGTTCCCGGCATCGGCCCCTCGCCGGACAAGATGCTCCAGGGCCGCCTGTTCGCGTACGCCGACGCGCAGCGCTACCGCCTGGGCGTCAACCACACCCAGCTGCCGGTGAACGCGCCGAAGGCGACCACGGCGAACAACTACGGCCGCGACGGTCTCATGGCGACCAACGCCTACGACCGCGCCCGCAAGAACTACGAGCCGAACTCGTACGACGGCCCCGCCGAGACCGGCCGCGCGCTCGCCGCGCCGCTCGCGGTCTCCGGCCACACGGGCACGCACGAGGCCCCGGCCCACACCAAGGACGACGACTTCTTCCAGGCGGGCGAGCTGTACCGCCTGATGTCCGAGGACGAGAAGGGACGCCTGGTCGCGAACATCGCGGGCGGCCTCTCCCAGGTCTCGCGCGACGACATCGTGGAGAAGAACCTCGCCCACTTCCACGCCGCCGACCCGGACTACGGCAAGCGCGTCGAGGAAGCGGTCCGCGCCCTGCGCGAGGACTGAACCCCTGGACCGTGTACGGGGCCTGACGGGAGGTCAGCTCCGTGCACGCAAGCCCGCACCGCCTGGACGACCCGGATGAGGGGTGGTCGCGCCAGGCGGTGACGGGAGACTGCGCCGGCCGAAGCCGCCGGCGCCGAGCGGGGACCGCGGCGGCAGGTGCGAGCCAGTGCGGTGGTGAAGGTACCGGGGTCGCTGTCGACCTGAGGCAGTACGCCCCCGGCAACCGTCGCCCCGCCGCCGCGGTCCCGGCCAACTCCCCCACGGGACAACGGACTCCGTCCGGTGGCGCGCATGCATGTTTCGCCAGTCGCGCGCCGTCGGACGGCACCACCCTCCCAGACAGAGCGCCGAGTTCGGACGGTCCCGAACTCGGCGCTCCTGTGTTCGCTCAGCCCCCGAGGGAGCGGTGGGCGTTGTCCAGGAGTTCCTTGTAGGTGAGCACCTCGACACGGGCGACACGGGCCTGGAACGTACGCAGGGCCTCGCCGATCTCGGCCTCCGGCACATCGGCCCCATCACGTAGCGTCCAGGGTGGTCCTCCGGCGCCTTGCGGGAACCGGGAGTCCCCGCCCCAGGAACTCCTGTGCGGCGGCCCCCCGGCATTCGCGCGCGGCTGCCGTCGAGCTCGCCAGGAAGTCGCGGCTTCGCTCCTTGCGCGCCCCGTCCCGGGAGATGCGGTAGCGCTCCTCGAACTCGCTCCTGAGGGATGCGCTCCTCGGAGTAGTCGATGGAGTCGTGGAGCCACCTCACGACCTTCCACCGCTCCGCGCGGGCCGCGGCCTCACGCGCCGCGCCCAGCAGGCGGACCCTCTCCTTGGCGCCCCGCCGCCTACCGCCGCGCCCACCCTGTATGGGGGGGCAACCACAGCGGACACCGCTTCGTCCACTCCCGCGACCGCTTCGTCCACTCCCGCGTCGGAAATGCCCTTGCGTACGTCCCGCAGCTGCCGGCCGAGCGTCATGTCCACTCGTGTCCGCGTGGGCCGCGTGGGCCGCATGGTGTCGCCCGGGTCTGACATCACGTCGAAGGGGCGGGTCACCGGTGCACCGGTGACCCGCCCCTTCGACGTGATGTCGAGTCCGCGTCAGACCTTCAACGGACGGATCGACGTGGGCGCGTGGCCCGGTTCCGTCGCGATCTCCTCGAACTCCTTGACCGCGCTGATGTCGGCCGTCGGGCTCATCGAGATGTTCGTGACGCGCTCCAGGATCGCCTCGACGACGACCGGGACCTGGTGCTCCTGGGCGAGCTTCTTGGCCTGCTCCAGGGCCTGGCCCAGCTCGTTCGGGTCGGTGACCCGGATCGCCTTGCAGCCCAGTCCCTCGGCGACCTTGACGTGGTCGACGCCGTAGACGCCGAGCTCGGGGCTGTTCTGGTTCTCGAACTCCAGGTTGACCTGGAAGTTGAGGTCGAGGCCGATCTGGGCCTGGCGGATCAGGCCCAGGTAGGCGTTGTTCACCAGGACATGGACGTACGGGATGCGGTGCTGCGCGCCGACCGCCAGCTCCTCGATCATGAACTGGAAGTCGTAGTCGCCGGAGAGCGCCACGACCTGCGCGTCCGGGTCGGCCTTGGCGACGCCGAGCGCGGCCGGGATGGTCCAGCCGAGCGGGCCCGCCTGGCCGCAGTTGATCCAGTGGCGCGGCTTGTAGACGTGCAGCATCTGGGCGCCCGCGATCTGCGACAGACCGATGGTCGTCACGTAGCGCGTGTCCTTGCCGAACGCCTTGTTCATCTCCTCGTAGACGCGCTGCGGCTTCATGGGGATGTCGTCGAAGTGCGTGCGGCGCAGGAGGGTCTCCTTGCGCTCCAGGTGCGAGGCGACCCACGCGGAGCGGTCCGGCAGCTCGCCCGCGGCCTTCAGCTCCTTCGCGACCTCGACGAAGAGGGTGAGCGCGGCCTTGGCGTCGGAGGTGATCCCGTAGTCCGGGGCGAAGATCTTGCCGATCTGGGTCGGCTCGATGTCGACGTGCACGAAGGTGCGGTCGCCGCGGTACACGTCGAGCTTGTAGCCGGTGTGGCGGTTGGCCCAGCGGTTGCCGATGCCGAGGACGAAGTCCGACTCCAGGAACGTGGCGTTGCCGTACCGGTGGCCGGTCTGCTGGCCGACCATGCCCGCGTTCAGCTCGTGGTCGTCGGGGATCGTGCCCCAGCCCATCAGCGTAGGAACGACGGGGGTGTCGGTGATCTCGGCGAACTCGACGAGCAGGTCGCTCGCGTCCGCGTTGATGATGCCGCCGCCGGCGACGATCAGCGGGCGCTCGGACTCCACGAGGAAGCGGATCGCCTTCTCGATCTGCGCGCGGGTCGCGGCCGGCTTGTAGACCGGCAGCGGCTCGTACGTCTCCGGGTCGAACTCGATCTCCGTCTGCTGGACGTCGATCGGCAGGTCGATCAGGACCGGTCCGGGACGGCCCGAGCGCATCAGGTGGAACGCCTGCTGGAAGACGCCGGGGACCTGCGCGGCCTCCAGGACCGTCACGGCCATCTTGGCGACCGGCTTGGCGATCGTGGCGATGTCGACGGCCTGGAAGTCCTCCTTGTGCAGCAGGTGGCTCGGGGCCTGGCCCGTGATGCACAGGATCGGGATGGAGTCGCCGATCGCGGAGTAGAGGCCGGTGATCATGTCGGTGCCGGCCGGGCCCGACGTACCGATGCAGACACCGATGTTGCCCGGGTTGGCGCGGGTGTAGCCCTCGGCCATGTGCGAGGCGCCCTCGACGTGGCGGGCGAGCGTGTGGTCGATGCCACCGCTCTCCTTGAGCTCCTTGTAGAAGGGGTTGATGGCGGCACCGGGCACGCCGAACGCGTTGCTGACGCCCTCGCGCTTGAGGATCTCAACGGCCGCGCGGGCGGCGGTCATTCGAGCCATGAGTGCTCCCGACTTCTGCTGTGACTGACTGCTGTTTGTCCGGCTGTCGGATTCGCGCTCCCGTCGCGCCCCGCGGCGAGCTCTGAATTCCGTCCCCGTCTCCGCTGATCGATCGTTGATAACCGTGCAATTTCACGATGCGGAAACTAGGTTCTGCTATATGGAAGCAATGTAGAGGGGGGTCTCGGAGGCCGTCAAGGTGGATGATGAGACCGACGTCGATCCGGAACGCGCGCCGCGGAGGGGGTGGACCATGGCCGAGCCGGTCCGCGTGCAATGCCCTGCCTGCACGCGCGAGCATGTGTACGTCGCCCCCCGTCCTGCCCTGCGCGTGCGGTGCGCCCGTCGCTCCCCCGCTGCTGCGCGGCGCCGCCGCCGAACCGGTCAGCGACCGCACCTGGGCCGACGACTGGGTCACCCTGCGCTGCCCGATGTGCGGCCGCCGCGACCGCTGGCCCCGCCCCGAGCTGGGCTGCGACTGCGGCACCGTGCTGCGCGTCCCGGTCCAGGGCGACCAGCTCCCGACGCCCTCGCACATACCGCTACCGCGCACGGCGGCGACGCCACGGCCCGCCTTCCAGCCCGTGGCGATCCGCACCGCACGCGACGCGGTGACCGCCGCCGCGCTGTATCTGCGCTGGCTCGGCTACCTGGAGGTGCGCCGCGCCGACCAGCGCCCGCCCTCCGGTATCGGCCTCGCGGCCCGCGGTGTCGTCGCCCAGGTCGAGCCGTCGGTGCGGCCCGCGACGGTGCGCGACGTCGAGTGCCTGTGGCTCCAGGCGATGACGGAGTCCGCGGCCTGCGTCTACTTCTCCCTGGCCGGATACCTGGACGCGGCCCGCACGCGCGCGGACGAACTCGGCATCCCACTGTTCGTCCTGGACCTGGCGGGGATGCCGCAGCCGGTGAACAGCCCGGCGGACGAGCTGATCGCGAGCGGGGCCTAGGTGTATTGACCCGCAGGGTTGTTGACGCGGGTGATGGGTGGCTGGCCGCCACCGGGACGATACTGACCGTATGAGGATCCGTCTCGCCGAGCCCGCCGACCTCCCCCGCCTCCAGGCCATCGAGACGGCCGCCGGGGAGATCTTCCGCACCGTCGGCATGGATCTCGTCGCCGACGACGAGCCGCCCACGACAGGCGCGTTGGAGCGGTTCCGGCGGGCGGGCCACGCCTGGGTCGCCGTCCAGGACGACGGCACGGTGATCGCCTACCTGGTCGGCGAGGCCGTCGAAGGCGCCTTCCACATCGAGCAGGTCACGGTGCATCCGGACGCCGCGCGACGCGGGGTGGGCCGGGCCCTGGTCGCGTACGCCGCCGACTGCGCGCGCGACCAGGACCTGGCCGCTCTCACCCTGACCACGTTCGCCGACGTGCCGTGGAACGCGCCCTACTACGAGCGTCTCGGCTTCCGCCGGCTCACCGAGCCCGAGCTCACACCGGGCCTGCGCCGCGTTCGCTCGGCGGAGGCGGAGCACCGCCTGGACCGGTGGGTCAGGGTCTGCATGCGGCGGGAACTGTAAAGCCCGCTCCCGTCCACGTACTACAACTCCCCGTATCCTTCGCGGAGTTCCACTTTCCGGACCTTCCCGCTCACCGTCATGGGAAACGACTCGAGGATGCGCAACCTGCTGGGCACTTTGTAGTGCGCGAGCCGGTCACGGCAGTACGCGCGCACCTCGTCGAGGGTGAGCGTGTCCGCCGGGTCCCGCAGGATCACGCAGGCGAGGACCTCTTCCCCGTACGTCTCGTGCGGCACCCCGACGACCTGCACATCGGCGATCTTCGGATGCGTGTACAGGAACTCCTCGACCTCGCGCGGGTAGATGTTCTCGCCGCCGCGGATGATCATGTCCTTGATGCGGCCGACGATCTGCGCGTAGCCGTCCTCGCGCAGGACCGCCAGGTCGCCGGTGTGCATCCACCGTCCGGCGTCGATGACCTCGGCGGTCTTCTCGGGCTCCGCCCAGTAGCCGAGCATCACGCTGTAGCCGCGGGTGCACAGCTCGCCGGGTTCGCCGCGCGGCAGCGTGACACCGGTGACCGGGTCGACGACCTTGACCTCGATGTGCGGCAGAACGCGTCCGACGGTGCCGGTGCGCCGCTCCAGGTCGTCGTCGCGGCGGGTCTGGAGGGAGACCGGCGAGGTCTCGGTCATGCCGTAGCAGATGCTCACCTCGGCCATGTGCATCTCGGCGACCACCCGCTTCATCACCTCCACCGGGCACGGGGAGCCGGCCATGATGCCGGTGCGCAGGCTGCTCAGGTCGTACGAGGCGAAGTCCGGCAGGTTCAACTCGGCGATGAACATGGTCGGTACGCCGTACAGTGACGTGCAGCGCTCCTGCTGCACGGCGCGCAGGGTGGCCGCCGGTTCGAAGGACGGGGCCGGGATGACGACGCAGGCACCATGGGACGTAGCGCCCAGATTGCCCATCACCATCCCGAAACAGTGGTAGAAGGGCACCGGCAGACACACCCGGTCCTGCTCGGTGTAGCCGACCGTCTCGCCCACCCAGTACCCGTTGTTGAGGATGTTGTGGTGGGAGAGCGTGGCCCCCTTCGGGAAGCCGGTGGTGCCGGAGGTGTACTGGATGTTGACCGCGTCGTCGCATGACAACGCGGCTTCAGCGGAGGCGAGTTGCTCCTCCGTCACGCCTGCCGCGGAGGCGACGAGCGCGTCCCAGCTCTGCTCGCCGATGAAGACGCGCTCCCGCAGCTCGGGGCAGTCGGGGGCGACCTGGCGGACCTGCTCCCGGTAGTCCGTCCCCTTGTGCCCGGTCGACGCGATCAGCACGCAGACCCCCGACTGCCGCAGCACGTACGCCAACTCGTGTGCCCGGTAGGCGGGGTTGATGTTCACCATGACGGCGCCGATACGGGCGGTCGCGTACTGGACGAGGACCCACTCGGGGCAGTTGACCGCCCAGATCCCGACCCGGTCACCCTGGGTGACGCCGTGCGCGAGCAGTCCGCGCGCCAGCTCGTCGACATCCGCGCCGAACTGGGCGTACGTCCAGCGGCGACCGCTCGGCACGTCGACCAGGGCCTCGCGGTCGGGCCACGTGTCGACGGCCCGCTGGAGGTTCCTGCCGATGGTGTCGCCGAGCAGCGGGACCTCACCGGTTCCGTGCGTGTACGACAACTCCCTTGCTGTCGAAGTCACTTGAAGTCCTCCTCGCGGTACTCGGCGACGGAACCCCTGGCCGTGGCCTCGCGCAGCTCGATGCGGCGGATCTTCCCCGAGACCGTCTTGGGCAGCTCGCCGAACTCGATGCGGCGCAGTCGCTTGTACGGGGCGAGGACCGCGCGGGAGTGCTCGAAGAGCAACTTGGCGGTGTCCGGGCCGGGTTCGTACCCCTCGGCGAGCACGACGTACGCCTTCGGGACGGCGAGCCGCAGCTCGTCGGGGGCGGGCACCACGGCCGCCTCGGCGACGGCCTCATGTTCGAGCAGCGCGCTCTCCAGCTCGAAGGGGCTGATCTTGTAGTCGGACGCCTTGAAGACGTCGTCGGCGCGGCCGACGTACGTCAAGTAGCCGTCGGCGTCGCGTGATCCGATGTCGCCGGTGCGGTAGTAGCCGCCCGCCATCGCCTCGGCGGTCCGCTCCGGGTCGCCGTGGTAGCCGACCATCAGACCGACGGGGTGCGCGGACAGGTCGAGGCTGATCTCCCCTTCGTCGGCGCCGGGCCGCCCCGTGACCGGGTCGAGGAGTTCCACCGTGAAGCCGGGGCTGGGCCGCCCCATGGAGCCGGTCTTCAGAGGCTGGCCGGGACTGTTGGAGACCTGCACGGACGTCTCGGTCTGCCCGAATCCGTCGCGGATGGTGATGCCCCAGGCCCGCTTGACCTGTTCGATGACCTCCGGGTTGAGCGGCTCGCCCGCGGCGACAACTGCCCTGGGAGGTTTGCGGAGTTGGGTGAGGTCGGCCTGGATGAGCATGCGCCACACGGTGGGCGGTGCGCAGAAGGACGTCACCCCCGCGCGGTCCATGGCATCCATCAGCCGGCCCGCGTCGAAGCGCGTGTAGTTGTAGAGGAAGACGGTCGCCTCGGCGTTCCAGGGAGCGAAGAAGTTCGACCAGGCGTGCTTGGCCCAGCCGGGTGACGAGATGTTCAGGTGGACGTCGTCGGGGCGCAGCCCGATCCAGTACATCGTCGCCAGGTGACCCACCGGGTAGGAGACGTGTGTGTGCTCGACGAGCTTGGGGCGGGCCGTCGTGCCGGAGGTGAAGTACAGGAGCAGCGCGTCGTCGGCGAGGGTGACACCGGTGGGCTCGAAGGTGTCGTCGGCCGTGTGCGACTCCTCGTACGCGAGCCAGCCCGCGCCCGGCGCGCCGCCGGAGCCGACGACGATACGGGTGTACTCCCCCGGCACCTCGGCGAACTTCGCCACGTCCTCGGGCCGTACGACGACGTGCCGGGCGCGGCCGCGCTCGATGCGGTCGGTGAGGTCCGCGGGACCGAGCAGCGGTGTCGCGGGGATGACGACGGCGCGCAACTTCATCGCGGCGAGCATGGTCTCCCACAACTCGACCTGGTTGCCGAGCATGAGCAGCACCCGGTCGCCGGCCCGCACGCCGTGGGCGTCGAGCCAGTTCGCGACCTGGTCGGAGCGGCGGCGCAGCGTGTCGAAGGAGAACCGGGCCTCGGCGCCGTCCTCCTCGACGATGTGCAGGGCGGTCTTCTCGTTGCCCTCCGCGATGACGTCGAACCAGTCGAGGGCCCAGTTGAAGCGGTCGGGGCGGGGCCAGGCGAAGCCCTCGTACGCCGTCTCGTAGTCCTCGGCGTGCTGCAACAGGAAGTCGCGGGCGGTGCGGAACTGCTGGGTGGGGCCGTTCGCCGTCGTCATGTGCGCTCCAGGAGTCCTTCTTGTTCGCGTCGTTGCGGACCGTGTCTGACATCGTGTAGTCCGTGACGCAGGTCTCACCACCCCCGAACGGGGGTGAACGAAGCTCGGCGAGGTGATGGAAGGTGTCCGCAGAGGCGGTGGAGGCGGTCGAGATGCGTGCCGCGCTGGTGCGACTGCGCCGGGGCACGGGGCTGCCGGTGGCGTTCGGCGGGCTCACCGCGGGTGCCGGACGGGCCGGGCAGGCGGGCCAGGTACGGATCGCCGAGCTGAGCGGCGCCGCCACGCACGCCCTGCGCGGGCTCACCGTGGCGGCGGGCAACGGCCTGGGCGGAAAGGCGCTCACCCTCGCCCGCGCGTGCGCCGTCACCGACTACCACGGCTCGCGCCACATCAGCCACGAGTACGACTTCGCCGTCGCGACCGAGGGGCTGCGCTCGGTCCTCGCCGTCCCCGTCGTCGTCCGCCGCCGGGTGCGCGGTGTGCTGTACGGGGCCCTGCGCTCGGCCCAGCCGCTCGGCGACCGGGCACTGAGCGCGGCGATGGCGGCGGCGCGCGACGTGGAGCAGGCACTCCTCGTACGGGACGAGGCCCGGTCGCTGCTCGCCGCGGCGGCCGCGCCGGCGGCCGAGGGCGCCGGCGCGTGGGAGGAGGTCCGGGAGGCGCACGGGGCGCTGCGGGCGCTCGCCCCGCGGATCGTCGATCCGGCACTGCGCACCGAACTCCTGGCGGTGTGCGGAAAGTTGGCGTCGGCGGCGACTCCGTCGGAGCGGGAGGCGGCCGTGGTGCTCGCGCCGCGCGAGGTGGACGTCCTCGCGTGCGTGGCGTCCGGCGCGACGAACGCGGCGGCGGCCGAACGGCTCGGGCTGCGTCCGGAGACGGTGAAGGGCTATCTCCGCTCGGCGATGCGGAAGCTGGGCGCGCATACGCGGGGCGAGGCGGTGGCGTCGGCGCGCAGGGCGGGGCTGCTGCCGTAGCCGTGCGGCCCGCCCTGGCGGGCCGCTTTTCGGTGACCTGTTCGGCGGCGGGGTTTTCGTCGGTGGGCTGTGCGTCAATGGGCTGTTCGTCGGTGAGCTGTTCGTCGGCGGATTGTTCCTCAGTGGGCGTGGGCGTGGGCGCTCACCGGCGGGTCACTCACGCCGGTGAGCGCAACGCCGGTCCCGTTGTCGGTGGGATGGTCTTCAATGGTCTGCGGGGGTGAGGCACATGGTGTCGACGGACCGGTACCTGGCGTTCGCGGCGATGTCCTTGTTGGTGATCGTGATCCCGGGTCCGAGCGTGCTGTTCGTGATCGGCAGGGCGCTCGCGCACGGGCGGCGCACCGCGGTGGCGACGGCGGTGGGCAATGTCTTCGGCTCGTACCTGCTGGTGGTGGCGGTGGCACTCGGCGTCGGCGCGCTGGTGGAGCGCTCAGCGGCCCTGTTCGTCGCGGTGAAGCTGGCGGGCGCGGCGTACCTGATCCATCTGGGCATACAGGCGTTCCGGCACCGCCATGACATGAAGGCGTCGGACATCCGCGGTCCGGTGGGCCCGCCGCGCGGCGATCTGCGCACCGTGCTCGACGGGGTCCTGGTGGGCGTCACGAACCCGAAGGGCATCGTGTTCTTCGCGGCGGTGCTGCCGCAGTTCGTCAACCACGAGGCGGGCCGACTGCCCGCCCAGATGCTCCTGCTGGGCCTGATACCGATCTCGATCGGCCTGGTCACGGACACCCTGTGGGGTCTGACGGCGTCGGCCGCGCGCGGCTGGTTCGCGCGCTCCGACCGACGCCTGTCGCTGATCGGCGGCACGGGCGGCTTCGCGCTGATCGGCCTCGGGGTGACGGTGGCGGCGACGGGCCGGGCGGACTGAACGACCGGCGGCGCCCTAGGTACGTACCGTGCCGAAGTCCACCGTGACCGGGCCCGGGGCTTCCAGGACGGTGGCCGTGCGCTCGGCCTCGGCGACGAGTTCGTCGCGCTGGGCGCGGGTGAGCGTGGCGAAGGGTTCCAGGGTGAGGACGGTGCCCGTCGCGCTCTCCTTCAGCGTCCAGAGCCCGGCGAGGAATCCGTCGACGAGGAAGGTCAGGTAGGCGGTGTTCACCTGCCAGTTGCGGCCCCGGTCGGACTCGTGGATGACGCGGGTGCGGTCGGCGTGCGACAGGAGGAGGTTGTCGAACTCGGCGAGCAGCCGGGGCGGCGCGGGGGTGTCCTCGTCGGGGCGCGGCGCGTCGGGCAGGTCGAACAGCTCGACGCCGTGCTCGTCGCGGAACGTCACGAGCCGCGGGCGCAGCCGCTCGAAGACCTCCTTGGTACGGGTCAGCCCCGCCCACTGCTGGAAGTCCTTCACGGAGGCGGGCCCGAAGGCGCCGAGGTAGCGCAGGACGGTGTCGTCGGCGGCGGGCGTCGGGCCGCTCGGCCGCCCCAGCCAGTGTTCGGCGGTGGTGAGCCGTACGCCACCGCTGCGCCGCCACAGCCCGCGCGGGGTGGCCTGGACGAGAGGAAGGGAGCAGCGGGCGGCGATGGTGAGCGCCAGCGGGTCGGCGTCGGGCCACTCCTTCAGGAGCAGCTCCCTGATCTGCTTCGGCGTGCGCGGCTCCTCCTCGACGTACGCCTTGGTCAGCGCGCCGAGCCGGGCCAGGTCGACATCGACCAGACCCGCGCGGAACATCTTCAACTCCCGCTCGCGGGCGGGCTGGACGAGCGGACGCACCGTCATGGCGTCGTCGGCGGTGTGCAGATGGATCGTGGACCGCATGGTGACGAGACGGACCACGCGCCGCGCCTCCAGGCTGTCCGACAGCTGGGCGGGCGTGAAGCCTTCGAGCCGGGCGGCGAGGGCGAGGTACGGCGGCCGGACCTCCTGGGCCTGGAGGCCGACGAGATGGTCGACGGCCTGTTCGACGGTCAGCGGAGTGCGGCGCAGCAGCAGTTGCCGCTCCAGGGTGGCGCGGCCCAGGGCGCGGGTGGTCATCGGCTTCGTCGTCATACGGGGACGGTAGCGGCGATCGAGGTCAGAAGCTGTCCTCAATGCCGGTGCCGTGGTGCGTCACCTTTGCTCGTTACCCTGCCAGGGACCCCACGGCGGAAGGAGGCGGCGATGCCGCGACGGCAGGAGCGACCTGGCCAGGGCGGCCGGCACGGCGGGCGCCGGTACGCCTGGCGCCGTGGCGCGGACCCCGTCCGACGCCCGAGGCACCGCCGGCCCCGGTCGCCGACCCCGGCACCGCGCCGCAGGAGACGGACAGTGTGGTGCACACGGCGCTGTACCGGGACGGGGTCCGCGTGGCGAGCCCCGACACCCTCACGGACACGTACCGCCGGCTGCGCGAGAAGCCGGACACGGTGGCGTGGATCGGTCTGGCCCGCCCCACCGAGGCCGAACTGAAGTCGCTGGCCGCCGAGTTCGACCTGCACGAGCTCGCGGTCGAGGACGCGCTGGAAGCCCATCAGCGTCCGAAGCTGGAGCGGTACGGCGAGACCCTCTTCGTCGTCCTGCGCGCGGCCCGCTACCTGGACGCGTCGGAGGAGGTCGACTTCGGTGAACTGCACGTCTTCGTCGGCGCCGACTTCCTCATCACCGTCCGGCACGGCGCGGCCCCCGACCTCTCGGCGGTCCGCCACCGCATGGAGAAGACCCCCGAGCTCCTGCGCCTGGGCCCCGAAGCGATCCTCTACGCCATCCTCGACGCGGTGGTGGACGGCTACGCCCCGGTCGTCGACGGCGTCCAGAACGACATCGACGAGATCGAGACGGAGGTCTTCTCCGGCGCCCCCGAGGTCTCCCGCCGCATCTACGAACTCTCCCGGGAAATGGTCGAGTTCCAGCGCGCGACCCGCCCGCTGATCGGCATGCTGCACGGCCTGATGGCAGGCTTCGCGAAGTACGGCACGGACGAGGAACTCCAGCGCTACCTCCGCGACGTCGCCGACCACGTCACGCACACCAGCGAACGCGTCGACGGCTTCCGCCAGGCCCTCGCCGACATCCTCACGGTGAACGCGACGCTGGTGACACAGCAGCAGAACGCGGAGATGCGGGCGCTGGCGGAGGCGGGGTTCGAGCAGAACGAGGAGATCAAGAAGATCTCCTCGTGGGCGGCCATTCTCTTTGCACCCACGTTGGTGGGGACGATCTACGGGATGAACTTCGAGAACATGCCGGAGCTGGGGTGGAGCTTCGGGTATCCGTTCGCGATCGGGCTGATGGGGCTGGTGTGCGTGAGCCTGTACTTCGTTTTCAAGCGGCGGGACTGGCTGTAGCGGCGACTCGCGACGCTTGACCGACTTCACGTAAGTGAATGGTTTCGAATGCACTGCGGAACCCTCTGGGGAGAATCTGGGGAGAACGGGCGGCGTTGGGGAGCAGGGCGCCGCACACAGCGCCAGCCCTTGCGCGGGCATCGTCCAGCCGACTTCCGCCGACTTCCCTGCGCAGGCCATCACCCTGCGTGTTGACTGAATGGCCACATGGAACCGCGCGGGCCGGGAGGATCAGTTGGAACCGAGAAGTGCCGCGGAGTCAGGGAAGGACTTCCCCTACACCGCTCGTACGACGTGCTACATCGAGGTCCACGAGGACGGAACGGTGACCCACGGGGACGACCGCGCCGCGTACGAGCGGGCCGCGGCCGGCGAGTCCCGCCTGTTCGCGGTCTGGCCCGGCGAGTGGTCGAGTCACTTGTTCGTGATCGATGACCTGGACGAGTACGCGAAAGCCCACGGCATCAAGCACGACGTCGAGCGCACCGGCCTCAAGGAGCACGTACACGAAGTGCGATGGGAGCCGAACCCCTACGCAACGGACAGCCCTCGAAGCCCGTACATCGGCGTCAGCGTCACACTGGACTGCGGCTGCGAGATCAACGACCTGCGCGCCTTCGCCGCCCAGATGAAGGAACAGCGCGGGTGGAACGTGGCTACGAGCGGCGGCTGGGGCAGCAGCGGCCGCCCCGGGGGAAAGCGGACGTACTCACTGCGTGTTCGCCGCAAGAGCCTCACGGACTGACCCCCATCCGGCCGCCAGGGTCCACACAGCACAATGGGTGGCACAGCCGACGCTGTGCCACCCATTTCTTACCCTCACGCCCGAGTTAGGTTGTCCGGAACGTACTCGGGAACCACACCGAGCAGTGCGTCGACCGCCGCGCGCCCCTTCCCGCCTGCCTCCGGCATGAAGTGCGCGTAGTGGTCGAGCGTGATGGTCGGACTGGAGTGGCCCAGCCATCGAGCCAACGTGACGACGGACTCGCCCGCTTCGAGAATGACCGAGGCGAAGGTGTGCCGGAGCACGTGGAACCCGTCCTTGCGTGACGCCTTCCACCGCTCCCCTTTCTCCCGCAGAGGGATGACCCCGGCCGCGGCGATGGCAGGCTTCCAGACCTCGACGTTGAAGATGTTCGCGCGGATCGCGTTGCCGTACGTCGTCGTCAGGACGAGGGAGAACCGCCGCTTCTCCCTCTCCGGTTCCGGCCCGCCCCACGGCAACTCGACCTCGACCGCCGTGTACTGAAGGAAGTACGCGGCCAGCTCGGCGGCGACCGACCCCGGCATGTCGACGATGCGCGTCTTCCCGCCCTTGGGCAGGGCGAAGTACAGCCGGCCGTTGAGCAGTTGTACCTGTCGACGCACGCGAATGACTCCGCGCTGGAAGTCGATGTCCTCCGGAGAAAGGCCGAAGACCTCCCCTTGGCGCAGCCCGCAGCCGAGAGCGACCACGACCGCGATGCGGTAGCGCGCTTTGATCACGTCCCGCACGCGTTGCGCTGTCTCCAGCGGCCACGCCTCCCGCTGGTCCTCCGGCACCTTGGGCCAGCGCACCGACTTCGCGCGCATTGGGTTGCGTACGAGGCGCTTGTCGTCGATGGCCGTCTCGAAGATGTTCGAGAGGGTCGTGAGGATCTGCCGGGCATAGCGCGGCGCGCACTCGCTTTCGAGCGTAGCGATGTAGCTGCGCAGGACGGTCGCCGAGATGTCCCTCAGGCCCACCGTGAGGAGCCCGGAGGCGTCCGCGATGACGATGATCACGCGACAGTACCGGCCTCGATCCTGCGGCACACAGCGTCAGCCACGGTGTCACGCACCTCGCTCTTGCCGAGGATGCGACCAGCCCCCTCGAAAGTGCGGGAGAAGTGAGGCTCGTCCCAGACCCGGTTCGCCATGGCCGCGAGGTGGATGCCCTGCCGGATGATCTCCGCCTTGCTTATGTTCAGCTGCAAGCTGCCCGGGAACCCTGACGCCTTGGGGAGCGCGGAGCGACTCCGCCTCGCCCATGGGGACGACGACACCGGCTCCTTGATCCTCATGGCCAATTCCGCGACGTTCCGCCTGGGGAAAATCGCCGCCGTTCACAGCCTCAGCCGGTTCGGCGCAACCGGTCTTCCACCCACCGGCGAACCGCGACCGGCACGCCCGCGATCGCCACGGCCCTGCACGGTCACGATCCACCTACGGCTGCGTCACCCGTTGAGCGCCGCGCACTCCCGGAGCACCGGTTCCAGGCGCAACGGAGTGCCCTCGCGGTCGAAGACCTGGAGGGCGTCGAGGCAGTTGACGATCCACCGTGCTTCGTCCTCGTCATCGATCTGGAGCGCGACGGCGGTCACCGCGCCTTCCAGGTCGAAGAGGCCGTCCTTGAATTCGTCGTTGAGGGCCTGGTATCCGGCGGCCAGCAGGGGATCCGCGTACACGCCAGTCGCCTCGGCGAATGCGCGGGCCTCGGCCCGGTCCGCACGGAGGTCGGCCAGACGGCGCAACACCTCGTCGGGGTCGCCCAACTCCTCGTGCAGGCGGTGGCCCTGGTCCACCAGGAGGGGCCAGCCGCCGGTCAGTTCGTGGAGACGGTCCAGCCGGTCCTCCGTGTGGAACATGTTGATGCGCTGGGCCCAGCCGCGCAGGCTGCGGTGGTCATGCCTACGCAGCACCACCGGGGCGGCCGAGGTGGGTTCGGTTCCCGTCAGCAGGGAGCGCCACAGTGCGAGCTGAGCGGGGTCGGTGACAAGGACGACCGCGCGGGTGACCCCCGGGGTGGCGGGCAGCAGCGTCTCGGCCAGGTCGACGGCCTCGCGGCAGGTCTCCGGCCGAACCGGGTCCCGGTAATTGACGAAGTCGCTGATGACAACCCGTCGTTCTCGGGGGCGGCCGCCGGTGAGTTCCTGTTTGTAGACGCTGGGCTTGCCCACGGGCGGCAGCGTCCAGCCGTCGATCGGTCCGGCAACCGTACGCAGGGTCCGAGCGATGTCCGTGACTCCAGTGGCAGTGCTGCCGAGGACGACCCTGGTCCGGTTGGACCGCGCGCCCAGGAGGTCGTCGAGCTGGGTGTTGGTCAGCGGAGCCGGCCGGCCGTCGGGGAGCTCGGGGCGGCCCTCCTGCACGATGCTCTCCTGTAGTTCACAGTCCTGCTCAGCCCTGAGTAGACGTGCCTCCACCTCGTGGGAGGTACCGATCATGCGCAGGGCGTTGGGCCCGCGCAGATGCCAGCCCAGGCCGTCGTGGTTGGGCGCGAGGATGCCGAGACCGACCATCTCGGAGAGGTAGGCGCGAAAACCCTCGGTGTCGAGCTGTTCGAACCCTCTGCGCCAGTACGTCTCACACTCCTCGCGCAACTCGGTGTCGCTCAGCCGCACTTCCAGGCCGTGATGGCGGGCGTGGTACGCCAGCACATTGGCGATCACGTCGTAGCGGTGGTCAAGGCTCAGCGTGTCCTTGAAGGCCGCTGAGATGCCGTCCCGGAGCGCAGCGTCCGACTCCACGATCTCGATGTCGGTCACCTCCACCTCGTAGGGTGTCTCCCCGGCGCCTCGCCGCGTCCGCTTGCGGTGCATCAGCTCCACCAGCCGGTGCCCGAACATCTGCAGCAGGAACGGCTGGTACGAGCAGTAGCCGAGCACCCGGTTGACGAGATCCAGGTCCTTGAACTCGAACCCGAGCGCCCGCATCGGCTCGACCAGCAGTTCCGCAGCTGACTGGGGAGCCAGCGGGCCGATGACCTTCGGGGTCTGGGCGAGGTGGCCGAACGGCCCATTGCTCGCGAGCTTGGAGAAGCGCTGCACGGAGTGAAGGCCGGCGAAGACGACCTTCGCCGCGTCCTTGGTGTCGGACCCGAGGCCCTTGAGCTTCTTGGTCTGGTCGAACCGCGGGGCGTCGGCCTCGAAGAACTGGTCGCACTCGTCGAGCAGGATCAGCAGCCGGCGACGAGAGTCCCCGTCCAGCCAGGCCCGGATGCCGGCGCGCACCCGCTCGGAGGTCTCCTCCTGTCGTTTTCCGCGCCCCTGCGGCCGGTCATCGAGTATCTGTGCCACAGTCAGTTCCCTCAGCAGGACGCTCCACAGCGCCTCCGGCCCACGCGAGCTGCCCTTGCCGATGTTCTCCTGGTCGAGGTTGACGTACACCGTCTGGTGATAGCCAGGGCGCTGCTCCGTGAACCGTTCCCCGGCGTCGGCGAGCAGCGCCGACTTGCCCAGGCCCCGGCCGCCGTAGATGACCTGAGTGCCGCGCGGATCGAGGATGCTCTTGCGTTCGGCGTCGCGGCCGTAGAACATCTCGCCGCCGATCCGACCGCGCTTCTCCCTGATGTACGGGTTGACGCCGGAGAAGGGCAGCAGGGTCTGCGTCGCGGCGCTGACCTGGCGATTGCCACAGGCCGAGAGATAGGCGAGGGCAGCGTCGTCCACCACGAGTAGCGGCTGCAAACGGTCGGAGCCGGCGGCGAGTTCCACTCGGGCCTCACGGCTCAGCGTGCCGAAGTAGATGACGAGAAGGCTCGCTCCGCTGGAGTCGCGCTCCGCCCAACTCATGACGACCTTGGCGGGCGGCCGGCCCCAGACCATCATCACCCGCAGGTTGCCGCCCTGCTCCTTGATCTGCGAGCCGAACGCGGGCGCCTTCGCCCTGCCGTTGATCTCCACACCGGTCGCTTCGAAGAGACGGTATTCCCGCCGGTGCTGGGATCGGTCGTCGAGCGGCCTGGCGCTCTTGGCGTCGTAGCCGAGGAGCTTGAGGAGAGGCGGCACCTGTCGCGTCGGAGCCACCTGGAGCCGGTCCTTGCGTTCTGTGGCGGCAAGCTCGCGCCACTCGTCGAGGGCGTCGGCCGCCAGCGCCGCCTCGTCGGTGGAAAGGCCGCCGTAGTCCAGGACCGGGACCATCGGATGCTTGCCGCCCGACCGGACCAGCTCGATGAGATCATGGTCGATCCCTCCTGGCAGGCCGTCGGGCACAGCCGGGAAGAACTCAGTCAGATGGGACTCGCCGCCCTCGATCTCCGGGACGGGCTCTCCGATCTCCAGGAAGTAGACGAGGTCGGCGGCGGTGGCCAGGTCGTTCGTCTCCAGGCGCCTCAGGACCTGGGCCCGCTCCTCCACGGAGGGGTCCAGGGCGTCGAGGCGTGCCCGGATCCGACCCGCCGCCTGCTCCCGGAAGGCTGGTAGGCCGCTCCGTACCGTGTCGAGCGCCCGCCGCACGTGCAGCAGGTCGTGCCGGTCGGCGCTTTCGAGGCGGTTGTGGACGTCGGCGAGCAACTCCTGAAGGCCCAGGTCCTGGTCCTCGGTCACGGCGCCGTCGGCCTGCGCACGGTGCAGCTCGGCGACGAGTGCGTCATGTACCTTCCTCAACTGCACACGCCGGGCGGTCTCCCTGTCGTCGATCTCGGCTTCCGTGGGCGGGACGAACTCGCCCGTCCCAGCGGCAGGCAACAGCCCTCGTCCGGCGAGGTTGACGATGTCGCGGGCCGCGGTGAAGGCGTCGCGCGCGAGTCGCTCGTCGAGGGCGTCCTGCCAGCTCCGGTCGACCGCGATCAGCAGCTCACCCAGCGACGGCGGTGGCCCGTCGTGGGAGTCCTGGACCTTCAACCTCTCGGCCTCGAGGGCGAGTTCAGCCTCGACCGGGCCACCGTGACGAACGGTCACGGTGTCGCCGGCCAGCAGAGCGAAAAGCTCCTCCATCGAGGCGTGGGCCGCCCAGGCCATCGCGCCCGAGAGGGCGTCCGGGCGCCGCGCCAACCGCTCCAGCTCGCCCAGCGCCGCCTCCCTGCCGTCCAGCAGGAACTGCCGCAGGGAGGAGATCTCCTTGACCGCCCGGCTGCCGTCGGAACGGTCGCCGCGACGGGTGCCGTCGACTGCCAGGCACCACTCCTTGCCCAGGCTGGCGGCCCGCTCCACGAGATGCACCAGGTCCTGGCGCCCGGAGCCCTGGAGCGGCTTGCCGCTGGACGAGCGGTACTTGCGGTCCATGCGGTCGATCTCGCTGTTGACCTCGGCCAATTTCGACAGCCGATCGGCCTGATCCCGCACCTGCTGCAACGCGTCGCGGTTGTCACCGACGACGGTCGTGAGCAGCGATCCGAGCATCCCGTCGTCGGGGGCGAGCCAGCGTTTGGCGATCTCCGTCGCCCGTGCGAACCGCAGCCGCTGCGGCGCGAGCAGGGCACTGCCCTGATCGCGCAGTTCCCGCAGTCGGGCCTCGGTCTCGGAGACGTCAGCGACCAGTGGCGAGGCGATCAGCAGGGCTCCGCTGAGGGCACGGTCGGCGACGGCCGCCGCCGCCTCCCCCAACCTGTCCGGAAGCCTCGGCACCAGCGCCTTGAGCTGAGCGCCCGCAGTGTGGTCACCAGTGATCAGCGCGGTACGCAGCAGGGCGGGCAGCAGGAGAAGTTCGCTCCCCTCGGTATCCTGGCCCGCGTATCCGCCGTACTCCTGGAGCAGGTCCGCCGTCAGCCGGGCGCTCTGGCTGTCCCCGGAGGTGAGCAGCGCTGCGGCACCGGCCAGGCGGATCGCCGCCACCTGGGCCTCGGGGTGGCCGGCGGCCCCCGCCACATGGTGGGCGAGTCCGAAGCGCCGCTCCACGACCAGCTGCGCCAGGACCCCCTCGACCGCGGGCTCATCGGTGGCGTCGTCCGCCGTCGGGGCCGCTTCCTGGACGGGCGTGTCCTCGACGGAATAAAGCGTGGGTGCGGCGGGCGCCTGGACAGGCGCGTCAGGAGACGTGGGGGGCGCCTGGTCGCTGTCGGCGGTCGGCACGGCGTCTGGGTCGGGGGTGTGCGCCGGTGCGGCGGTCATCGTGGATTCCGGCTCGGCGGCGGGCTGGGGCGCGATCGCCTCGGTCGGCGGGGCCGACTGCACGCTTCCGTGTTCTGCGGTCGCCTCGACGTTGGCGGGCCCGGCAGAGCCGTGCGCCTCGTCGCTCCCGGCGGGGTACGGGCCACCGTCCACCGGCTGGTCCAGCGTCAGCTCGGGAGCGATGAGCACCGCCATGGCGCACGTGGGCAGGACCCGTACGACCTGTCCCTGCAGTGTCAGGATCTCCGTCGCGGCATCCGCCTGCCGTCCCAGCCTGATGAGCCGGGCCAGGGCGGCGAGCGCGGCGCTCTCCTCGTATTGCGGCTCCCCCCACGCTGGCACGTCCAGCAGGCGGTGCGCCGCGCCGCGCACTGCCTCGGCGGCAGCGGCGGCAGCGGCGGAGCTGTCCGGGCGGCACGCGACGTCCAGCAATTCCCGCAACGTTCCGCGGACCTGGAGGTCACGCTCGCGCGCTGTCCGGTGTGCGCGGGCGGCGCGCGTCATGTCCTCCAGGCGACGTGGCACCTTCTTGATCCCCGCGGCCCGGAACACCGCGTCCACTTCGTCAAAGACAGTGCTCAGCGCGGCAATATGAGCCAGGTCCTCATCCTGCGGAGGGCGGCCGTCCATGACCGCGTCGGTAACCTTCTCCGCGGCTTGGCGGGCTCCCGCGAGGGCGGCCTCCAGCTGCCGACATACCTCCTCGGGAGCCGTTTCCTCCATGGTCCCGGTGCTGCCGGACGCAGGAGAGGTCTCCTCGTGCGACATGCCAGGGTCCGCCGCCGCGGTCTCCAGAAGGGGGTCGCTGGTGCCTGGCCGGTGGGCGATGTCAGCGCGCCCGGGTTTCCTGTCCTCCGCGAGTGCCAGCTCGTCCTCGTCCGCCGCTCCAGGGGCTAAATCGGGGTACGCCTCCACGAGGGGCCGGGCCGCGGCAGCGACAGCGGCGAGCCGAGCCGACTCTTCCTCGTCGGCCGTCACCCCGAACCAGTCCTGGTCCGCCACCCAGGCAAGGATGTGGGCGTCGGTGACAGAGGCGTTGCACCATGCGAACACGGTGGCCCGGACCAGCGTGGCGCCCCACCGGGCAACAGGGTCGGGAACCGGCTGCCCGTCGCGCGCCAGGACCAAGTCGCCCACCTGGTTCATCACGGTGACCGTGAGGCCCCTGATCCCGCATGTGCAGCTGTGCTGCCGCACCTGGCGCCGCAACCTGGTGAGGACATCCCGACACAGGGCACTGCTCACCCGTCGAGGGGCCGACATGCGGATGCCCAGACTGGAGAGCAACTCCTGGCGGTGTTTGGGCCGCAAGGAGTTGAAGGCGAGTTCCACCATGTCCGCCGTGAGGTCGTTCAGGGCAGCGACGGCCGGGGAATCCAAGGTATTCAGCGCGGCGGCCAGGCCTTCGAGGTCCTCGGCCGAGACGCTCGGCGGGGACCACGGCAGCCCTGTTATGACGCGGTAGTGGTCGTGCATGTACACGCACTCCGTTTCTGTGAGTGATGGGGTGAGTTCCTTGGGCGACGACGAGAAGAGAGGACC
Source organism: Streptomyces sp. Q6 (assembly GCF_036967205.1). Lineage (NCBI taxonomy): Bacteria > Bacillati > Actinomycetota > Actinomycetes > Kitasatosporales > Streptomycetaceae > Streptomyces > Streptomyces citrinus. The sequence goes on along the minus strand of NZ_CP146022.1, from coordinate 6,839,858 downwards.
GCGGCGGTGGACCCGCGAAAGCCGCGAAAGGTCAGCGGCCGCGAGTGTGCTCGGTCACGAACGTGTAGCCGTACGGCAGTTCCCAGCCGTCCGCCTTGCCGAGCCTGCGGCAGTGCTCCCGGAAGGCGGCGCGCTGAACGTCGCTGGGCAGACACCCCGGCCGCAGGCGGCGCAGATGACCTGCGACAAACTGAGCGCCGCTCAATCCCTCGCCGTCCGGTTCGCCACCGCCCCACGGACGTATCACCCGCTGCCGGATGGGGCGGTAGCCGATGAGGGGAACCGTCTGCTGTCCCTCACGCGGCGGGAAGTGCGGCTGCCCCCAGTCGTCCCGACTGCCGAGGGCCGGCTCCAGAAGACGTTCCGCGAGCAGTTCCGCGACAGCCGCGTCCAGGGCAGCGGCCTGCGATCGGGCCGGCGGGCGCCCGTAGACCGCGCTCGGCAGGACCGACCGGTCCAGCAGAGCATGGCCGTCCAGGGTGAGCAGACCGCAACGGCGCACGGTGCGCATCACCAGTTGCCGGGGGCCCAGTCCGACCGCGCTGTCACCATGGCGGCTGCTGCCCGGCACGTCCTCCCTGGTGAGCACACGAGGGTCGAAACAGTGCCCCGTATCACGGTCACCGGCCTGCACCCGTTCCCGCAACCGCGTTGTGGCCAGCCGAAGCACCTTCTCGCCCCGGAGCTGGCGCAGCTCCAGCATCAGGCCGGGGAAGAAGTCACGGGGCCAGAAGATTCCCGTCAACCGACCCGAGTCGTCACCGAGTTCGGCCGCGACATCCTGCACCACCTCCTTCACGTCCAACGTCTCACCGGCGTGGTCGAGTTCGAGGCGAAGCGTGGGGTGCGCGCCGTGCGCCCGGCAAAGCTCCTCCGCAACCAATGGGGGCAGGTGAAACCAGCCGTCGATGAGATGGGCCAGCCGCAGGGGCGTCAGCCAGACGATCTCCTGCGCGTCGCTCCGTAGGAGTTCGCCGGTGCTGAGGGAGGCGTCGTCGGCGAGGGGCGGATCTACCGGTTCCAGCTCCGTTTCCGTTTCCGGCAGTGCGGGCAGTGTGGAGTTCCAGCCGCGCCCGGCCGGGGACAGGGGGTCCCCGGGTGCCTCCGCGTCACCGGGATAATGAGACCGCCACACCCCTCCACCCTCGAAGGCGTCGTCGAGGGTGACCCGGGAGCCGTTCCCGAACAGGCCCTGGTCGCTGTCCCCTTGAACCACGTCGGCGAGCGCCACGTTAGCCCGGCACACCGCAGCCGCGTACCCCGCCCCCCTGAGCCGCTCCGCCGCCCCGGGAAAACCTCGGAGCCGCGGTCCGACCGCTGTGTACACCGTGACCGGAGCGGCGAGGCCGCGTCGCCGCCTCGCCGGGGTGGCCGCGCGCTCGACCGCGGCCACGAGAGACCTGAGGTCGTCGCCGCCCAACGGTCCGACGTCTCGCCAGCAGTCCGCGAGGGAGGTACGGGTCACGGCGTAGTCGCCCCAGGTGCGCAACACAGCACTGGAGTTGAGGACACCGCGCACGGTGTCGAGGAGACCGAGCAGTCCGGCCAGCAGAACGTCGTCGTGCGTGCCGCCCATCAGGGCGGCTAGGGAAACGGGAACGAAGGGGCTGAGAAGCTGCTCCCGAGCCGTCGTCAGGAGATGGTGCGCATAGGCTGTCAGATCGTCGCGCCGGGCTGCTCGCGAAGACGGATAGCACACGTCGACGGCGATATGCCCGTCCTCATTGATCCATCGCCCGCGCGTGCGCAAGCGATGAAGCTGGGTCGGTGACAGGCTCAGGGCCGGGCCGAAGGCGTGGAGGTCAGGGACCAGTAACTCCCTGCGCCGTGGTTCGGCGTCCGCACCTGGCCTGCCAGGGCCCTCGGCGCCCGCGGGCGCCCCCGACACCCAGGGCGGTACGTCACCGAGCTCGTCCACCTCCGGATGAGCGCCCTCTCGGTAGACGATTTCGGCGTAAAGCGGGTCCGACCCGGTGGCGACACACACCATGGCACCGACCGGTAGCACGGGAGCGCACTCACCGAAGGTGATGACCGGAAAATCATCGAGGCGCAGGGGGCTTCCGCCGTAGCCGTTGCCGCCGAGCTCGTACCCGAAGTACACGGCGTTGAAGGCGACCGTGGTGTGCACCGGCGCCGGACGGGCCGCGACAACCGCTTCGAGATAGCTCCGCAGACGACTGCGATCCTGGCTGGGGACGGCGTCGTAGCCCTCCGTCATGGCAGACGTCAGGAGAGCCTGGTCACCGTACGGATCCGGCACCCCCGCCCGCGCGCGTTCTTCGACCTCTTTTGCTGACACATACGGGTCCCCACCCATGGCACCTCCGCCGCACTACAGGCCGCCCCGGCCCACCTGCGGTGATTCACGCAGAGTATGCCCATCCATGGGTTTCCTGTGGCACTTTCATCACTTTGCGATGTCCCACGACGATCGAATCCACGACCCATCGCGTTGATGAATCCCGTAGCCGCCTGACGAGAAAGATCCCCCGCCCCCTGAGTGAGGCGACAACCTCGGCAGCTCGGAGTGTGGCCGACCGGTCTCCCGGCAGGCGGCGTGGCCATGTCCCCGAAAGCCTCACGCGCTCTGCTGCGCAACCACCCGGGAGCGGGCGGCCCCAGGACGCGGACGTGGCAGGAGTGGCCTGCTCAGCGACCGCGAAAGCGACGTGCTCATCCTGATCACGGAAGTGCTCTCCAACGCCGACATCGGCACCCACATCCACCTGAACGCGGGCACGGTCAAGGACCACGGCAGCTTGATCCTGACCAAATTACGGGTCTCCAGCCGCGCCTAGGCCTCGCTCCTCGCCGAGCGCGCCGGACTGCTCAGCGGCAGCGAGTACAGCGACCCGCAGAACGGGGCGGCGGGCGATGAGCACCGCCCTGACAGTGTGGCGGCGGGTACCGCCCTGGGCCCTCGACACGGCCCTCGTCGCACTGGCCGCGCTCGATGCATGGATCAACCCCTTCAACGAGGACACCGCCTCGTTCATGTGGGCCTGCGCCGCCCTGGGCTGCGCCGCCCTGTTCCTGCGCGGGCGCTTCCTCCCTGACCGTCTTCCTGCTGACCCTGCCCATGCTCGTGTTCATGGACGTGGCAGTCGCGCCGTTCGCCGCCCTGTACACCCTGGCCGCGCACTCCCGTAACCGCCCGCTGCTGGCCGGCTGCGCCCTGCTCAACGCCGCGGTCAGCACTCTGACGTGGCCGCCTGTCCGGCACGTTCTCCGGCGACCAGACCTGGACGCTCGCCCAGTTCGCCTACACGCTGGCCACGGCCGCAGCCCCGGTCCTGATCGGCCAGCTGGTCCAGGCCAGACGCGACGTGGCCCGCCAGCGCGCCGAGGCCGAGGAGGCCCGCGAACACGAACGCGCCCTGTACGCCCAGACCGTCCTCGCCCGCGAACGCGCCCAACTGGCCTGCGAGATGCACGACGTCGTCTCCCCCCAGGTCAGCCTCATCGCCGTACAGCCGGAGCACTCCAGGTCGCCGCCAGCGACCCGCGGGCCCGCGACGGCGCCCGCGCCACCCGCACCCTGAGCGTGAACACCCTCGACGAACTGCGCCACATGGTCACCCTGCTGCGCGCCTCCGGCGGAAGGGAACCCGAGCTCACCCCGCACCCCACCCTCGCCGCCGAGCCCGCTCGGCAAGGCGGATTCGAAGTCGGCCTGCGGGCGCCCTCGCGGCCCGCCTGAGGACGCCCCATCAGAACGAGCGTCACGAGCGTCTTTCGGCGTCAAGGACTGGCCCGTAACGCCCACACCGCATATAACGCGCACACTCAAAACCGCAGCTCAGGCCCCCTTAGCCACCGGCTCGAGAATCGCCACGCACTCCACATGATGCGTCATCGGGAACAGGTCGAGCCGCCTCCACCCTGCGAGCCCAACTGGCACCAACATAGGGGCCCGGTCGTTGCGTGGAGTGACCGGGCAACGGGCCTTCGAGCCCATCCGGCACGGCCCACCAGACAAGCTCGCTGGGGAGAATCTGGGGAGAATCGAGCTTCCTGGGGAGCGCGTGGGGAGAACCGGCCGCATAGAGCTGACCGAGCGTGAAAGACCCAGAAAGAGGCATCACACCAGGTCAAGGCACCCCTGTAGTGCAAATGCCCTGGTCAACGGGGTGCGGTAGAGGACTTCAAGAAGATCTCGTCGTGGGCGGCGATCCTGTTCGCTCCGACGCTGGTGGGGACGATCTACGGCATGAACTTCGAGAACATGCCGGAGCTGGGGTGGGGGTTCGGCTATCCGTTCGCGATCGGGCTGATGGCGGTGGTGTGCGTGAGCCTGTACTTCATCTTCAAGCGGCGGGACTGGCTGTAGCGCACGCCCGAGAAACGGACCGGCTCCACGACGCGTGACCGGACAGCGGTGAGAGCCGCCTCAGCCCTCTCGAACCGTACGTCGCCCCGTCAGGCCCGCGGTCATGCTCTGAATCGATCGTTGATCGGCGGGACGGGTCCGGAGGCGACGCCACTCGCTCGGGGTGGTCCCGTAGGCGGCGCGGAAGCGCCGGGTGAAGTGGCTGGGGCTGGTGAAGCCGCAGCGGGCCGCGACCGCGGAGACGGGCAGCGCGGCGTGGCGGGGTGAGGCCAGGAGCCGGCACGACGCCTCCAGTCGCTCGGCGATGAGCCACTGTTCGAGTCGGATGCCCGCGCGTCCGAGCACGACGTACAGCTGCCGTTTGGAGACGGCGTGTGCCGCGGCGATGCGTTCCGGCCCGAGGTCGGGGTCGGTGAGGTGGCGGCGCGCGTACGCCATGATCCGGGTCGCCAGGGAGTTGTCCATGGCCTCCCTGACCCGTCGGTCCCGTTCGTCGTGTGCCGCCGAGGTCAGCAGGGCGCGTACGAGGTCGGCGGTGGCGTTGGCGAGGGCGCCTGCTCCGGGGTCCGTTTCAAGGCGTCCCGGGTTCCGGAAGAGCGACCGCAGGTGCCCGAACAGCAGGTCGTGCACGGGGCTGGAGCGAAGCCGTACGGAGGCCCGTGTCACCGTGTCCACCGGCAGGCCGAGGTGCTCCGCGTCGACCGTGAGGGCCTGTGAGGCGCCGCGTCCGGACCAGCCGTAGACGCGTGGCGCGAGTTCGTGGAAGACGCAGATGTCCTGCGGGCCGAGAGTGGAGCGGGTGCCCGCCTGTTCGGCCCGGTGGATGCCCTGGGTCTGGAGCGAGACCGACACCACGGGGCGGTCCCGGTGGTGGCGTACGTGTCTGGCCGTGCGGCGGACCTCGAGCCCGGAGCTCCGCATGTCGAAGAGGTCCAGACTGCCCACTCGCCAGCCTTCGATGCGGGCGCTGATCCCCTTCTCGCCCTCCTCGTGGACAATCTCGTTCGGCACGGAATCGGCCGTCATCGCGTGGCGGAACGCGTCCGCCCGCTCGCGCGGCCCGAAGTCCTCCAGGTCCAGCAGCAACACGAACCAGCCCTCCAGCACGGTCTCGGGGTGCGGGGGCGCCCATCCTCCCGGTGACACCGGGCGCCCGGTTGCTCTCCCGTGCACGGGGCTGTTCCTCCCGTGCCCTCGCGGCAGGAGCCGGCCCTGCGTGTCGGGGCAGCAGGCCGGCACGCACAGGCAACCGGCCCGCACACCGGACCTCTAGCTTCGGATGTGCGCCGCTTCACCGCTGCGGCGTGCACCTCGACACGCAGAGAGGCCCGATCCGTGACTGACCACGCATTTGTCGCGCCGGTTCTGGAACCCCAGGCCGCCGCCTTCGCCGCGGCGACCGGCACACCGCCGTTCCTGTTCCAGCTGTCTCCGGACGAGGGCCGCAAGGCCGTCGAGGAGGTTCAGTCCGGCGACGTGGACCTGCCCGCGGCCGATGAGGAGTGGGTGAGCGTTCCTGGCGGCCCGACCGGCGAGGTGCGGGCACGGATCGTGCGGCCCGCCGGCGCCCGAGGCGACCTGCCCGTGGTCGTCTTCGTGCACGGCGCGGGCTGGGTCTTCGGCAGCGCCCGTACCCACGACCGGCTGGTGCGTGAACTGGCGGTCGGCACCGGTGCCGCCGTGGTCTTCCCCGAGTACGACCTCTCCCCGGAGCACCGCTACCCGGTGGCCGTCGAGCAGGTGTGGACCGTGGCCCGCTGGGTCGTCACCGACGGTGCCACACACGGGTTGGACGCCAGCAGGATCGCGGTCGCCGGCGACTCCGTGGGCGGCAACATGAGCGCCGTACTGACCTTGCTCGCGAAGGAACGCGGCGGCCTCACCCTTGCCCACCAGGTGCTCTTCTACCCGGTGACCGACGCCCGTTTCGACACCGACTCCTACCGGCAGTTCGCCGAAGGCTACTTCCTGCGGCGCGACGGCATGCAGTGGTTCTGGGACCAGTACACCACCGACGAAAACCGGCGCAGAGAGATCACCGCCTCCCCGCTGCGGGCCTCTGTCGAACAGCTCAGCGGCCTTCCCCCGGCGCTGGTGATCACCGCCGAGGCCGACGTGCTGCGCGACGAGGGCGAGGCGTACGCCGCCAGGCTGCGGGAGGCCGGTGTCGAGGTGACGGCCATCCGCGTCCAGGGTGTCATCCACGACTTTGTCCTGCTGAACGCGCTGCGCGGCACCCAGGGCGCGGAGGTGGCCATCACGCTGGCCATCGCCACCCTGCGCAAGGCCCTCGCCGCCCGCTGACCGTGGCGGCCGGCGGGTGGGCACCTGCCGCGGGGCGGGTCCTGGCGGCCGAAGCGCGGCTGTTCCCCCGCCCGAGGAGACCCCATGGCCATCGGCGACACCGGCGCCGAGGGGCCCGGTCCCTTGATCCGGCCCGACGGAGGCCGCCACCACGAGGGCGCCCTGCGCGACAGGACCCGCATCACCCTGCGGCCCATCGCCTCGCCATCGCCGCTGGGCTTCTCCACCGTGGCGACCGCCTCGACCGTCGTCGGGCCGCCTCCCGATCGGCCTGTTCGCGGACGGCGCCGAGCACGCCGTCCGCGTGGGCAAGTTCACCGCCCTCGGCGTCGACGCCGAGGTCGTTGCCCGCGGCAGCGGCGCAGCAGGGTTGTCGAGTGGTCCCCAGCCTCAACGACCCACACCTGCACGTCGTCCGGGATGGTCTCCGCTACGTGCGGGGGCTGCGGTGGGCTCCTCCCACCTCCCGACGCACAGCAGGCCCGACGCCGTCACCGACCTGATCCGCTCCACCGCCCACACCGTCAATCCCTGTCCTGCACCACCTCAAGGAGCTGTCCATGTCCTCCCCCGAAGCCCCCGCCTCCGCCTCCGCCTCCGCACGTGACCTCGCCCAGATAGAGGCGGCCAACTCCACCGGCCGCATCCCCGTCGTCTTCATCCACGGCCTGTGGCTGCTGCCCACCAGTTGGAACCGCTGGGCCACCGTCTTCGAGCAGGCCGGCTTCGCGCCGGTCCTGCCGGGCTGGCCCGACGATCCCGACACCGTCGAGGACGCACACGCGCACCCGGAGGTGTTCGCGAACAAGAGCGTGGGCCAGGTCGCCGATCACTTCTGCGACCTGATCGGCCGCCTGGACCGCAAACCCGTGGTGATCGGCCACTCCTTCGGCGGGCTGATCACCCAGATCACCGCCGGACGCGGCCTCTCCCAGGCATCGGTGGCGATCGACCCGGCACCCTTCCGCGGCGTGCTGCCGCTGCCGCTGTCCTCCCTGCGGGCCGCGAGCGCCGTGCTCGGCAACCCGGCCAACTACCACCGGGCCGTGCCGCTCACCTTCGACCAGTTCCGCTACGCCTTCGCCAACGCCGTCAGCGAGGAGGAGGCCCTGGAGCTGTACGGCGCCTTCGCGGTGGCCGCGCCGGGCGAGCCGCTCTTCCAGGCCGCCGCAGCCAACCTCAACCCCTGGACCGAGGCGAAGGTCGACACCCACGCGGCCGACCGCGGACCGCTGCTGATCCTCTCGGGGCAGAAGGACAACACCGTGCCCTGGGCCATTGCCCACGCCGCCTACAAGAAGCAGGCGCAGAACGAGCACGCCGTCACCGAGATCACCGAGATTCCCGACCGGGGCCACTCCCTGACCATCGACAGCGGCTGGCACGAGGTCGCCGACACCGCGCTCACCTTCCTCCGCCGTTTCGTCGACCCCACCACCTGACATCCCGGCCGACAAACCCCCGGACCGCCCCGGCGCACCGCGGGCCCGGTCTGTGAACACCAGGGCGACGCGACGAGCCCCCTCGAAGGAGCCGCCGGAAACCCCTGGTCGCCTGGGCACGACAGGGACGCGTCGGCACGGCCACCACGGTGTCCGCCGCCGGTGTTCTCAACAGCACCCGCCTGTCCACCGTCATCGGCCTCCCGTGCGGAGCGGCGGACTCCATGGGCCACGGCCACCTGTCAGGAACCGGCTCGCCGGGCGGCTACGTGATCCCGCCCGCGCACACGCCCGCCGGGGCGGGGCCGAAACCGGCGCCCTCCGCCCCGCCCACCCCCGGTCACGGGCCGAAAACGCCCTGGCTCCCAGCGCTGCCGGCGTGCAGCGCGCGCCAGTCGCTGGGGGTGATCCCGAAGGCCGTCCTGAAGGCACGACTGAAGTGGGCGGCGTTCGGGAAGCCCCACCGGTACCCGATCGCGGCGATCGACCTGTGCTGTGCCGAGGCGGAGGCGAGTTCCGCCCGACAGCGTTCGAGGCGCTGCGACCGGATCCACTCGCCCAGGTGCACACCGTTTCGGGACAGGACCTTGTACAGCTGGCGCAGCGAGACGTGGTGGTGGGCGGCGACGCGAGCCGGCGTCAGGTCGTGGTCACCGAGGTGGGCCCGGACATGGTCCATGACCCGCAGACACAGGGTCTCGTCCGCGGCCTGGAAAGCCGTGCGCTGCTCACCGAGCCGGGCCGCGACGAGAGCACGCAGCATCTCAATGCCCGGCCTGCCCGCCGCCTCCAAGTCGTGGGCGGGAGACGGCGCGGGCCCCGCCTGCCGGCGGGCGATTCGCCGCAGACACGTGGCGGTGAGGTCGGCCAGCGGGTCCCGGCGACTGAACGGCACCGCGGTCGCCAGCTTCAACAGCCCTTCCGGGAGCGCGAGTTCGGCGCGCGGGATCCGGAAGTAGTGCTGATGGATACCGTCCCTGTTCAGAAGCGTGTAGGGGCGGGTGGTGTCGTACAGCGCCAGATCGCCGGGCCGCAGCACGGCCTCCCTGCCGTCCTGCACGACCACGCTGCTTCCGGTGACCTGCAGCCCGACGAACACGCTCGGCTCCATGTCGTCCCGGGCAAGTACGGGAGTCCGCCTCACGATGGTGGCGTTGGCACGCACCGAGCAGACGGTCAACGGCCCGACACGGCTGATCACCCCTGCGGTGCGGATGAGCCGTGGGTCGGGCTGATGGGTGATCTCCACCCGCACCACGCTGCTCCAGATCACCTCGCGAATCGCCTCCGCCCGCTCGCCAGGCGCCATGACCGTGCTGTCGATCAACATCTGCCGGTCGCCTCCCCCGGCGCCGCTCGACGGGCCGGCGCCTGAGCAAAGTCAAACGGGTGGCGGCACCGGTGACAAGGCACGGTCCGGCTGAGCGTCTCAGCGTGAGTTCGGCTGCGGGCCGTGCCCCAGGCTGCGTATCGATCTTGTTCCTGAAGTCCTGACGCGCCCCCACCCACCACGTCGCCCTGCCCTCACCGTCGGTTCCGAAGCCGAACCAGCGGCGCCCGCTTGCGCCGTCGCCCGTGGCAGGGAACATGGATTCGAGGCTTCGGAGGGGGTGGGCCTCGTCGCGAGGCGTCCGCACACAGTGGAGTACGGATGGAAGCACTCCGACGAGCTCCGCGAGGCCGGGGGCGAGGTCAGAAGAAGCCGACGTCAGAAGACGCCAAGGAGATGCCATGACCGACGATCCCCACGACGCGTGGACCCGGCGCCTGCCGGCCCTCGGTCCCGGGATCTCCCAGGACAGCGCCCGGCAGTTCGTCAGCGACCTCTACGCCCACGCTCAGTCCGGCCTGGACGACGAGCGGGCGGAGGCCGAATTCGAACGGGAGGAGTAGTCCCATGGCCAGTCTGTCGCCCGGCTTCCATGGACGCGGCAGCCGCAGCCTCGTGGATCGCCTGCCGCCGGGCCAGTACCCCACGGAGTCCTTCCCCGTGCTCTCGGCCGGTCCGACCCCGCACCTGCCCACGGAGCGCTGGTCCTTCACCGTCACCGGTGAGACCGGTGCGAGCCGGAGCTGGACGTGGGAGGAGATGACGGCGCTGCCGCAGGAACAGCCGGTCGTCGACATCCACTGCGTGACGCGCTGGTCCAAGTTCGACACCCGATGGCAGGGCGTCTCCCTCGATGTCCTGACCGACGAGGTCCCGACCTCCGCCGACTTCGTCGTCGCGGAGTCCTTCGACGGCTACACCACCAACCTGCCCCGCGCCGACATCACCGGTGGCCGGGCCTGGCTCGTCCACTCCTTCGACGGCTATCCGCTGGCGCCGGACCACGGCGGCCCCGCGCGGCTGCTGATCCCGCACCTGTACTTCTGGAAGTCGGCCAAGTGGGTCAAGGGCCTGCGCTTCACGACCGACAACGAGCCGGGGTTCTGGGAGCGGGGCGGCTACCACGACTACGGCGACCCCTGGCGTGAGCAGCGCTACCGGGGTGACCTGTGACCACCCCTGTCGTCCACCGCGACGCCCCGAAGGGAGGCTGGCGCCGGGCCAGGCTGACCGCGCGGGAGGACCAGACGGCGACCGGTCGCACGCTCCGCTTCCATGTGCCCGGCTGGCCGGGGCACCGGCCGGGCCAGCACCTCGACGTGCGGCTGACCGCCGACGACGGCTACCAGGCCGTCCGCAGCTACTCCCTGGCGGCGCCCGCCGACGGCGACACCGTCGAACTGGGCGTCCAGAGCGCGCCCGACGGCGAGGTGTCCCCTTATCTGAACGACGTCCTGCCCCTCGATGCCGAGGTCGAGGTCAAGGGGCCGCTGGGCGGATGGTTCGTGTGGACGCCTCAGGACCGGGGTCCGCTGCTTCTCGTCGCCGGCGGTTGCGGCATCGTCCCTCTCATGGCGATGCTCCGCGCGCGGCGCGCGGCCGGTCCCGACGGCGACCCGTGCGCGCTGCTCTGTTCCGTCCGTGGCCCGGACAACCTCTGGTACGCGAAGGAGCTCGCCGACCCGGTCGGCGGTGAGGACATCCGCGTCCTCTACACGCGCCGGGCACCCGCAGGTGCGGGCCGTCCGGCGCACCGCATCACACCGGACGACCTCAACGGTCTGCCCGCGTCACCGGACACTCGCTGCTACGTCTGCGGCCCGACCGGCTTCGTCGAGCGCGCCGCCGACCTCCTCCAGTCCCTCGGGCACCCGCCGGACACCATCCGGACCGAACGGTTCGGCTGACCCTGACCAGCCGTGCGGCCTCCCCTCTCCACCCGCGACACGAGGGAAACCACCATGAACCAGCGACCTCCACTCCACCTCGACGGCAACTGCCTGGCGGGGCCGCTCTCCCAGGTCTTCGCGCTCGACCCCACCACGGCGCGCTGGTGGTGCCCGGAGTGCCGCACCCCGTCCTCGGTCGGTGAACTGCACGTCTACGGCCCCGAACCCGGCCTCACCGGCCGCTGCCCCGGCTGCGCGCAGCTCGCCCTCCGCGTCGTCACCCAGCCCGGCCACCTCTGGCTCCAACTCGGCACCGGCCAGGGCGCCTTCAGGTTCGTACTGCCCCCGTCCTCGTCGTAGCGGCGCAGTTCCACTCGCGTTCCCGGAACGGGAACCCGCCCGTCCTCCGCACGAGCCGATAGGGGCCCGGCACCGGTGTACGCGTGACCTCCTGGGCCCGAGCGGCGATGATGGCAGACCCACTACCGCACCGAGCATGAGGAGCACCGTGCCGGATCCACGCCATCGATCCCATCGACGCGCCCAGGGCGAGCTGGAGGCACAGGTCCTGGCCGTGCTGCGGACCGCGGACGCCCCGCGGACCGCCGGCTGGGTGCGTGACCGGCTCGGCGGCGATCTCGCCCACACCACGGTGCTCACGATCCTGGGCCGGCTGCACTCCAAGGACGCGGTCTCCCGCGGCCGGGAGGGTCGCTCGTTCGTGTGGACAGCCATCTCCGACGAAGCCGGTCTCGCCGCTCTGAAGATGCGCAGGGTGCTGGACGCCGAGCCGGACCGGGAGGCCGTGCTGGCCAGTTTCGTCACGTCCTTGTCCGTGGGTGACGAGCAGGTGATGCGCGACCTGCTGCGCCGTGCCGACGAGGAAGCGGCCGACTGACACCGTGGGGATCTTCGTCTTTCTGCCGCTGGTCCTGCCGCTCACGGCCTGGCCGGTGGCACGGCTCGCCGCCCACCGCCTCCCTCCGCGTACCGCGACCCGGCTCCTGACGGCGGTCGCCGCCGTGATGGCCACGTGCAGCACGGTGTGCCTGGCGTTGCTGATGGTGGTCGGCACCGCCCAACTCCCGGGCAATCCACTCCCCGACAGCTGGTCGGACCCCGAGGTGCGGGCCGCCGTGCCGCAGGACGAGATCGCGGGCGCGGTGGCCATCCCCGCCCTGCTGTCCGTCGTGGTCGCCTGCGCGCGCACGCTGTGGCGGCACGCCGCACTGCGGCGGCGCGCCCACCGGGCGCTCGCCGGCCTGCCGGGCACCGAGGCCGTGGTCCTGCCGGATGCGCGGCCGTACGCGTACGCCCTGCCGGCCTCGCGCACCGGGCGCGGCCGGATCGTCGTCAGTACGGCGCTGCTCGGGCACCTGCGGCCCGCCGAGCGGCGGGCCGTGTTCGCCCATGAGCGGGCCCATCTGGCGGCCCGGCACCACCGTCATCTGCTGACCGTCCGACTCGCGGCCCGCGCCAACCCCTTTCTGCGGCCGCTGAGTTCAGCCGTGGCGTACACCGCCGAACGGTGGGCCGACGAGGAGGCCGCCGAACGCGTCGGTGACCGCACGGTGGTCGCACGGGCCATCGGCAAGGTGGCGTTGTCCGGTGGCTCGGTGCGCGAGCCGGTGTTCGCCGCGCTGGCCGCGCCGGGTCCCGTGCCCCGCAGGGTCGCGGCCCTGCTCGCCCCGCCTCTTCGGGCGCCCGGCCGGTCCATGGCGTTCACCGGGGTGGGGCTCGCCGCGTGGACCGCCGCGGCCGGTGCGGTGACCTCCGCCGCCGCCTCCGCGAACTCGGCGCTGACGCTGGCGGCCGTGCTCCACGCGGCGACGCCGGTGTGACGCGGAAGGGGCCGGGCGGGCGCGGGCCCGCCCGGTCCTCGCACGGCGGCGTCTACAGGTCGAACTCGTGCGGCGGCAGGCCGAGCATCTGGCACGCCTCCCGTACGACGCCCCGCTCGGTCGCGTCGAAGTCGCCGTCGGCGCCGCCGATGACGATGCCGATCTGGACGACGGCGCGCGCCTCGGCTTCCTTCTTCTTCGCCTTGGCGATCTCCTGCAACACGCTGACCTTGCCGAAGTCGAAGTCGGCGACCAGCTTGTCCAGGTTGTCGTCGAAGCGGCGCTGAAGGTCGTCCGCGGGGAAGTTCTGCAACACCTCGTTGGAGGCGATCAGCTGGGCGACGCGGCGCCGCTCGGACGGGTCGATGGTGCCGTCGGCGGCGGCGACCAGGGCGCACATCGCCATGGAGGCGTCCCGGAAGGCGCCGGACTTGAGGTCGTTCTTCTTCGCCACGAGCTGCGTCTGCATCGTCGACGCGGATTCCTTGATGCGGTCCCACAGGGCCACGAGTGTTCCTCCGGTTGAGGGTGTGGTGCCGGGCTTCTTTTGTTCTACAGCAGTGTAGAAACTGGCGGGGGCGGGGAAAAGTTCCGCCCTTCCTGGGAGCGCGGGGCGGTACGGGCGTCGTCGAGCCGGGCGTCGGTCCGCACCCGGGTCGCGGCCGGTGGCCCCGAGGGTGTCCGCCTGGACGCTTCGGACGACGCCTTTCGGACTTTCCCGCCGTGCGACACCGTTCCGGCGTCGCGGCGGCGCGACCGCGGCCTATGCTCTACGCGGCTGTAGAACGCGGGCGCCTCCCCTGGGCGTTCCCCGGTGCCCGCACAGCTTTCCTCACCCTCGTACGCACATAAGGGAGTGAACGCCTCGATGGTGTTCAAACGACTGCTCGGCTCACTCGGCGTGGGCGGGCCCACCGTCGACACCGTCCTCGCCCCGGGGGCCACCGCCCCCGGCTCCACCCTCTCCGGCCAGGTCCATCTCAAGGGCGGCAGCGGCGACTTCGACATCGACCACATCACCCTGGAGCTCGTCGCCCGCGTCGAGGCCGAGCACGAGAGCGGGGAGAGCCAGGGGGTCGTGACCTTCGAACGGTTCGTCGTCGGCGGCGGCTTCCGGCTCGTCGCCGGCGCGGAGCACAGCGTGCCGTTCGCGGTCACGCTGCCCTGGGAGACCCCGATCACCGAGCTGTACGGGCAGGGCCTCGGCATCGTCCTCGGTGTGCGCACCGAACTCGCGGTCGCCGGGGCCAAGGACAAGGGCGATCTGGACCCGCTCGCCGTCGGCCCGCTGCCCGTCCAGGAGGCGATCCTCGAAGCCTTCGGACAGCTCGGCTTCGGCTTCGGGTCCGCCGACCTGGAGTACGGCCGCATCGGCGGCACCGGACAGCGGCTCCCCTTCTACCAGGAGATCGAGCTGACCCCGTCCCCGCGGTACGCCCACGCGGTCAACGAGATCGAGCTGACCTTCCTCGCCACCCCGGGCGACATGGAAGTGGTCCTGGAGGCCGACAAGCGCGGCGGTCTCTTCTCCGGCGGGCACGACGCGCTCACCCGCTTCGCCGTCGGCCACGACGCCGTCCAGCACCAGGACTGGAACACGCTGGTCGACGGCTGGGTGCGCCAACTGGTCGAGCACCGCTCGTCGTACGTCGGCCACTCCTCGTACGAAGCAGGCCACGGTGGCCACCCTCACCACGACGGCGGGCACCACCGCTCCGGCCCCGGTGTGGGCACGGCCGTCGCGGTCGGTGCGGCCGGGCTCGCCGTCGGTGTCGTCGGCGGCATGGTCGCCGCCGAAGTCGTCGACGAGGTGGGCGACTTCTTCGAGGGCGACGAGGACGAGGGCGGCGAGGACTGACATGTTCGGCATCAGTGAGATAGGCGTCGTCCTCCTCGTCATCGCCCTGCTTCTCTGCGCGAAGAAGCTGCCGGGACTGGTCCGCGGCGCGGGCAAGTCGGCACGCATCCTCAAGGCCGAGGCGAGGGCTCTCAAGGACGAGGACCACCGGGGCGGCGAGGCCGCCGGTCCGCCCCGGGTCATCCCCGGCGAGACCGTCCCTCCGCGCGACACCGGGCAGGGGGCGCGTCCCTCGTAAGGCGGACCGTCCCCGGGGCGGGACGCCGCCCCGGTCATGCCCCGGCGGGCCGGGCCCGTTCCGAGGAGGGGACCGTGGTGCGCACCGCCGGCGGTGACGTCGTACGGCTCCGGGCCGTGCCGCCCGCCGTCTCCGCCGGTGTGCGCCGCGTCGGGGCCTACGACAGCGCGGGGCACCAGGTCGCCGAACCAGGCGCGGGCCGCTGTGCCCCCACGTCGCGAACCGGCTCGACCGCGCTCGGCATCGCCTGCGCTCGGTCACAGCCGTGCGCCGCGGACACTCGCGCGTCCCGCCGTCGGGTCCTAGGCAGACCGCCGGGCCAGCAGGAGGGAGTCCTCGGCCTCGACCGGGCCGGTCTCGCGGTGCAGGGTGCGGGTGCGCTGCTCGACCACGACGGGCTCGAAGTCGTCCGGCAGGCCCGGGAGGAGTTCCGCGGCGAGGAACATCGCCTTGCGGTGGCTCTCGGCGAGCTGGGTGAACTCGTGGGACGGCGCGTGGCCGACGACCAGGAGCAGGCCGCCGGGGGCGACGGCTCCGGCGAGGCGGCGGGTCACCTCGACCATGCCGCCGTCGGGGGCGTGCAGGTAGTGGCTGGTGACCAGGTCGTACGCGCGGTCGCCCGCGTCGAAGGTCCGGGCGTCGACCCGCCACCAGTCGACGCGGTCGGCGAGGCCGGCCTGCTCGGCGTGGCGGGCGGCGCGGGCCAGGCCCTCGGCCGAGAAGTCGGCTCCGGTGACGCGCCAGCCCTGCCGGGCCAGCCAGACGACGTCGCCGCCCTCGCCGCAGCCGACGTCGAGCGCGCTGCCGGGGGTGAGGTCACCGGCGGCGGCGACGAGCTGCGGGTTGGGCTCGCCGCTCCAGAAGCGCTCCTGACCCGCGTACCGCTCGTCCCAGCCCGCCGGCTCGAACATCGCGGCGGCGGCCTGCTCGTCGTGGTCGTGGTGTCCTGACACCGAATGCCTCCCGTTGCTCGTACAGATACACGGCTGCGCGGATATCCAGCGCATGTGCAGCGGATACACCGACGCACGGATACGTGGGCCTGTGGATACGCGTGCGGCTCCCCGGCGCTGTGACGGGGTGCTCCGTCGATACTGCGCCGGTCCGCGGCCATCGGCACAAAAAGTTGCCGTAACGGCAAAGGGCGTCAGCGCGGGCCGGGGCCCCTGTCCTTCCCCTGCACCACCGGGACGAGGCTGCGTACCGCGAGGCCCGCGGCGATCAGGGTGAGGCAGCCGACGACGAGGCCGAGGATCGCGAGGGGGTTCGCTCCGGTGGCCGCGAGGACGCCGGTTCCGCCGCCGCCGAGTATCGCGGCGTCCGTGGGCTTTCCGTACATGGGGATCAACTCCTGTGGGTGAGGGGTGAGGGGTGATGGGTGTGGGGTGGAGGTGGTCGGGGGCGTCAGGTCGCCACCCAGTGGGCCTCTCGGCGCAGCAGCAGGTCGATGAGGGAGCGGACGAAGACGGCCTGCCGGAACGCGTCGTAGAGGAGTTCCGGGAGCAGGGGCAGCGCGAGGAGTGCGGCGCGCCAGCCGAGGCGGCGCACGGTCAGGGTGCGTTCGACGACGAAGAGCAGGGTGATCGCGGTCCAGAACAGGGACAGGCCGCCCCAGCCGACGATGGCCAGGTTCAGGACGGCGAACGTCGCGAACAGGGCGAGGGCGAGCGTGCCCGCGCCGAGCAGCAGCTGCTGGCGGAAGTAGGGGGCCGTGACCGGGGTCCAGCCGTAGTCGCGCAGGTTCTCCAGGGCGCCGCGCTGCCAGCGCAGGCGCTGGTGCCAGAGCTTGCGCACGGAGGGCATGACCTCGGTGGTCAGCCAGCAGCCGTCCGGGGAGACCGTGCGGTGGCCGAGCGTCTTGACGGCCTTGGTCATCTCGTCGTCCTCGGTGAGGGAGGCCAGCGAGTAGTGGCCCTCACCGCCGCCGATGGTGCCGGCGAGCCGTGCCTCGCGGACCTCGCGCAGGACGGAGGCGCGGAAGAGGGTGCCGGTGCCGGTGAGCACGACGGCCTCGTTCTTCTTGCGGCGTATCTCCAGGGCGTAGCGCTGGTACTCCATGCGCTGGAGCATCCCGAGCAGGCCGCCGCCCTTCTCGCCGTAGAAGATGCCGCCGACGGCGCCGACCGTCTCGTCCTCCAGGGCTTCGACGGCGCAGCGCACGAAGTCGGGGTTGAGGACGGTGTCGGCGTCCTGCACGAGGACCTGGGCGTCGTCGTCGAGCTCGGCGAGGAGCGGTACGAGCGCCTGGTTGAGGGCGCCGGCCTTCTTGTCCTCGTTGTCGACGGGCAGGAAGACCTCGGCGCCGCAGTACTGGGCGATGCGGGCGGTCCGGTCGTGGCAGTTGTCGGCCACGACGATGATGCGGTCGGGGCGCACGGTCTGGCGGTACAGGCCGGCGAGGGTGGCGACGATGCGGTCTTGTTCGTCGTGTGCGGGGATGAGCGCTACGAGTGTCATGGACGAGCTGTCCCTTGCTCTGTCGCTGTCGTGTGGCTGCCGCGGCCGGTGCCCGGTGCGACATCCATGACTCTGGGACGGCTCGGTGGCCCGATCGTCGTGCCCGGGTTGCGCGACGGTTGCCGGGCGGGGCGACGGGCGGGAGGGGACCTTCGGCCCGGGTCCTGGGGCACGGGCCCGGCACGGGGCGCCGGGCCCTACGACCTGGCGGCGCCCGGCGGCCGGTAGCGGTAGCCGATGCCGCGTACGGTCTCGATCGGGGCCTCGGCGCCGGTGGCCTGCTCGATGTGGCGGCGCAGTCGCAGCACCGTGTACTTGACCTTGGAGGGGCTGCCCTCGGGCCGGGTCCGCCAGGCCATGCGCAGCAGCTGGTCGCTGCCGAGCACCTGGCCCGCGTTGTAGGCGAGCGCGAACAGCAGGTCGAATTCCAGCGAGGACAGGGGCAGGAACGCGCTGTCCACGGAGGCCTCGCGGGCCGCCACGTCGAGCCGCAGGTAGCCGTCCTCCAGGAGCCGGTCGACCGGTTCGACGGGCCGGGCCCGGCGCAGCCGCGCGGTGATCAGCTCCCGGGCAAGGGGCATGGGCATGTCCAGCCAGAGCAGGTCGTCGGCGCCGGCCCGCAGGGCCCGCAGCGCCTCCTTCTCCCGGTACGCGCGGTCGACGGCCATGACCCGAAGGTCCTCGCTGATCTCCCGGACGCGTTGCAGCACCTCCCACGGTCCGGGATCGGTGATGCGCAGACCGAGCAGCATCAGGTCGGGCCGGTAGTGGTACAGGTCCCGCAGCGCGTCCCGTCCGCTGTGCACGAGGTGGAACGTGAACCGGGTGTCCTGGAGCTCTCGCACCATGGCCACGGGCGCGTCCGGTGGTGTCGCGACGAGCAGCAGCGGCAGCGCCCGCGACGGGGCGGTGCCGGGTCCGGTGCGCAGGGGCGTGTGGGGAGAGGTCCGCAACGGTGCTCCAGGTTGTTTCGCGTCGACCGGTGGTGCGGCGGTCCGCCGCCCGCACAGCCTGCGAAGACGAGCGGGGGCAACTCCCTCACCCGCCCCCGACACGCGGCGGGGCCACACATCTGCCGTAACGGGACCGTGAGGGCCCCGTTCGCCGGAGCGGGAAAAGGAACCTATGCTCCGGTTTATCCGAACTTGTACATCTTGCGCTTGTGCACCCTGGGAGGTGGCCGCTCCATGGCCAGTGGGCTGAATGCCGACACCGTCGGACCGGTGGACGTCGCCGTGGTCGCCTTCGACGGCAACCACTTCAACGGCGAGATCGTGCCCGCGCTGCGGGCGCTGCAACAGGACGGCACGGTCCGCATCCTCGACCTGACCTTCGTCAGGAAGTCGGCCGAGGGCTCGGTCGACGTCGTCGAGATCGCCGACGCCGAAGTGGCCGAGGAGTTCGGTCAGTTCGCCGACTCCCGGTTCGACCTGCTCAGCGACGAGGACCTCCAGAACGTCGCCGAGGGCCTCACGCCCGAGTCGTCGGCCGTGGTCCTGGTCTGGGAGAACACCTGGGCCGCCCGGCTCGGCGCCGCCGTGCGGGACTCGAAGGGCGAGATCCTGCTGCTCGAACGCATCCCGAGGGACGTCGTCGTCGAGGCCGTCGGCGCGCTCGACGCCGACTGAGACGACCCCGAGGTCCCGCCCCACGAGCGGCGGCACACCCGAAGAGCAGAGAACGTGAAGCACGTACGGACACACACGTAAGGAGAAGGCCAGTGTTGCCACGACGTATGGGACGGCCCGGTCTGCTGGGCACGATGGCGCGCACCGCCGTGATCACCGGCACCGCGACCGCGGTCTCCGGCCGCGTGCAGCGCCGCGGCGCGCAGCGCGAGATGGAGCG
The DNA here is from genome assembly GCF_036967205.1 of Streptomyces sp. Q6. Classification (NCBI taxonomy): domain Bacteria; kingdom Bacillati; phylum Actinomycetota; class Actinomycetes; order Kitasatosporales; family Streptomycetaceae; genus Streptomyces; species Streptomyces citrinus. The sequence goes on along the minus strand of NZ_CP146022.1, from coordinate 6,820,318 downwards.
GGAGGCGAACGCCCAGGCCCAGCAGCAGGCGCTGGTGGACCAGGCGGCCGCCCAGGCCGCGGCGCAGAACGCCTACGCGCAGCAGCCGCCGCCCTCGGCCCCGGCCGCCACGGACCGGGTCGCGCAGCTGACGGCGCTCGCCGACCTCAAGGCGCAGGGCCTTTTGTCGGACGCGGAGTTCGCCACGGAGAAGGCCCGCATCCTCAACTCATGAGCGACAGCGGCCGCTCCCGTTCAGCCGCGCAGTGCCGACGCGAAGATGCCCGGCAGCCTCGTCACCCTCGGGTCCGTCGTGTAGGCGGTCAGGCGCCGCATCGTCGTCAGGCCCGTACGGTTGGTGACGTAGTACGGCGGGCGCGGTGACAGGGACGGCGAACCGGTGAGCAGGCCGCGCGGCGCGGGGGCGAACGGCGCGCGCAGCACCGTCTTCTCCACGTCCTCCAGCATGAAAGCGTTGTGCACGAAGCCGACGCCGCTGCCGATGTCCTGGCGGGTGTGGCCGGGGAACGCGCCCCACGGCGTGTAGCCGAGCAGGAAGCCGAACGCGGACCAGCAGTTGACGCCCAGCGTGCCGTAGCGCAGTTCGGCGACGGCCTCGTCGACGGCGGCGCGGTGGGCGCGCTCGGTGCGCGGGTGGACGAGCAGCGTGGCGCCGAGCGTGCCGGGGAGCCGGTCGTTGGCGAACTCCGTCGCCGTACGCAGGAATTGAGGGGCGTCCGCACCCGGCAGGCGGACGACGCCGAGGGCGCTGGCGAACACCTCGTCGGTGAGCATGACGTCGTCGAGGCCCTCGATGTCGGGGACCAGGACCCGGCAGGAGTCGTCGGCGCCGAGCGCTTCGGCCGCGGGGTGGGCGGCGGTGACCTTGCCGACGCGGTCGGCGGCGCCCGGGTAGTAGTCGGCGCGCGGCGGCAGTTCGCGCAGCACGCGGCGGATCTCGGCGAGCAGGCGCTCGGTGCCGTCCCAGTCCGCCGGCACCAACAGGACCTGTGTGGCGACGCAGTTGTGGCCGGAGTTGTTGAGCTTGCTGGTGACGATGTGCTCGGCCTGGAAGCGGAAGTCGGCGGCGCTCCACGGGCCCGGCGTCACGATGCACGGGCTGACGCCGCCCAGTTCGCTGGTGAACGGCTTCTCGTTGACGGGGGTGTTGGCCCGTCGGCGTTCCTCGGCGCGCTCGCCGGTGCCCCAGACGATCGCGTCGTGGGTGCGGTCGCTGCCGGTGACGTGGATGGTGTCGACGCCGTCGTGGGTGGTGAGGTACGCGCCCTCGGGGGCGCCGCCGTCGACGAAGCGGACCCAGCCGCGCTCCACGAACTCGGCGAAGACCTTCTCGAAGTGCGGGCGCAGATAAGCGTTGACGGGGTTCATCTTGGCGAGGACGACCTCGCCGTCCACGTACAGCTTGTGCACGATGTCGAGCGGGGTGATCGCGGCGACGTTGCCCGCGCCGAGCACCAGGGCGACGGACGGGTCGCCGGGGCGGCCGCGGTACTCCCCCGCCGCGCGGGCGAGGACCTGCTCGCGGGTGGTGCCGGGCAGCGTCCACACCTGCGCCGTGAAGCCGTTGAGCAGCAGCCGGTCGGAGGCGGTGGCGGGGAAGACGTCGACGACGGTGCGGCCCTCGCGGGAGCGGACGGCCCCGGCGTCCAGCGGATCGCGCCCGGCCGCGATGCGGCGCAGTACGTGCAGGTAGGCGCCGATGGTCTGGGCGAGCGCCCAGGGTGCGGTGATCCAGTCCTCGGCGGCCCACTGCGAGGTCTCCGGGTAGCCCTTGGCGGTGGCCGCGTCGGCGACCATCGCGGGGGCGCCCTCCGCGATCCGGGGCATCATCCGTTCCAGGAGGGCGATCCGCTCGGGCAGGGCTGTCCCGCTCCACGCCTCGGCGTGCTCGCGCAGCTCGTGGACGGCCTGGTCGAGCGGGGCGGTGTCGAGTACTGCTGGGGCGCTCACGGGTCAACTCCTAGAGGACATACAGGTGGTGGGGGGCGGCGGGGCGGCAGGGTCAGTGTGACACCCTGTCAGTTCGCTGGTGCGAGGAGGGCCTTGTCGCGGTCCGGGTCGATCAGCGCGAAGGCGGTGACGGCGCCGATCGCGATGAGGACACCCGAGACCAGCACCGCGTGCCGGTAGCCGGCGTCGCCCTGCGCGTCGACGAGCGCGCCGACCACGGCGGGCGCGAGCAGCCCGGCGGCCGTGACGATGGCGTTCATCAGGCCGAGGGAGCCGCCGCTGCGGGACGGCGGGGCGATCTCGGCGACCGTGGTCGCGGCGATCGTGGCGTACGAGCCGCCGAAGCCGAAGCCGAGCGCGATCAGGACGGTCTGCGCGACGGTGGAGTCGGCGAGCGGGACCGCCAGGCAGCAGACGGCGCCGATCGTGAGCGTCCACGCCCCGACCCGGCCGCGCGCCCGCTTGCTGCTGACGCCACGCCGCATCAGCCGTCCGGTGAGCCCGGCCTGTCCGAACAGGACGGCCGCGCCGACCGCCCAGGGCGCGACGACGACGGTGCCCGCGGTCGCGGCCGAGTAGTCCAGGGCGTTGCGCAGGTAGGACGGGAGCCAGACCAGCATCAGGGCCACGGTCCAGTAGCTGGTGAAGTAGGCGATCGTGGTGCCGATCCAGGTGCGGCTGGCGAAGATCCGGCGGTACGGGACCGTCGGCGCCTCGTCGCCCTCGGCCGCCGCGGCGCCGGTCACCGCCTTGCCGCGCGGGCTGTCGGCGCCGTACAGCGCCCAGAAGCCGGCCCATACGGCACCGATGGCGGCGACCACCCACAGGGCCGCGCGCCAGCCGTGGTGCTGGATCACCCAGGTCAGGCCCGGCGAGGAGATGATCACGCCGAGGGTGATGCCGACCGTGATCAGCGCGCCCGGCAGGTTGCGCCGGTCGTTCGGGAACCAGGACAGGGTGGCCTGCTGGGCGACGGGGAAGGCGGGTCCCTCCGCCGCGCCCAGGAACACGCGGGACGCGACGAGCACCGCGAGCCCGCCGCCGATCGCCGCGGGGACCTGCGCCACGGACCACAGGACGGCCATGACCAGGATCAGGAGCTTGGGCGAGACCCGGTCGGCCAGCATGCCGACGACGATCGCGGCGACGGAGAACAGCAGGAAGAACGCGCTGTTGGCGAGCCCGAACTCGGTCGCGCTCAGATGCAGGTCGGCGCGGATCTCGTCCGCCGCGAGCCCGAGCACGGACTTGTCGGCGAAGTTGATCATCATGAAGACCACGAGCAGCAGGGTCACCGTCCAGGCCCGGCGGTCGCCGCCGCCGGGGACGCCGACTCTGCCCGGCGCCAACGCCGGTGAGGCGGTCACAGCCGGACCCCGGCGATGGCGATGCGCTCCATGACCCGGCGGGCCGGGAAGTAGTCGTTGACCGCGTAGTGCTGGACGGCGATGTTGTCCCAGATGGCGATCGAGTCCGGCTCCCAGCGGAAGCGGATCTGGAACTCGGGGATGCGCGCCTGGAGCACGAGGATGTCGAGCAGTTCGCGGCTCTCCTCGTCGGACAGGCCCTTGATGAAGCGGGTGAAGGGCTCGTTGACGTAGAGCGTCCTGCGGCCGCTGCGCGGGTGGCGGACGACGACGGGGTGCTCGACCTGCGGCCACAGCGCGCGGAAGGCGGCCTTCTGCTCGTCGTTCATGAGCGCGCCCCAGCTGGCCTCCCAGTCGTGGACCGCGCTGAGGTGCTCGATCCGCTCCTTGAGGTCCTCGGGGAGGTTGTCGTACGCGGCGCCCATGTCGGCCCACATCGTGTCGCCGCCCGCGGCCGGGACCTCGACGGCGCGCAGGACGGCGCCGAGCGACGGGTTGGCCATGAAGGAGTGGTCGCTGTGCCAGATGTTCTTGTTGCCGGCGGCCTTGGCGTCCTTGGCCAGGCGCGAGAGTCCGACGGTCTCCGTCTTCGGGAAGAACGGGTTCGGCTCGGGCGGGCCCCAGACCGCCGAGAGGGCGAGGTGGTGCTCGGCACCGAAGCCGTGCTGCCCGCGGAAGAAGATCACCTTCCACTCCAGGAGCGCCTGGCGCAGCTCCTCGGCGAGCTCGTCGGTGATCGGCCGCGTGAGGTCGATGCCGCCGAGGACGGCGCCGAAGTGCGGGGTCAGCGGTGAGACCTCGAACTGCCGGTACGTGACCTGCTGGGCACCCGGCGCGAGACGTTCGAGGACGCGGCTCCCGTAGTGCATCAGGGGCTTGTCCAGAATCGGCTTCGGGTTCTCGACGGGATGGGTCGCGACGTCGTGCATGGGCGGTCCTCCAGGCTGCGAACGCTTATTACGTAACCGCGAGTATCGATATTGGACGGCGCCGGGGCAAGGGGTTCGGGCCGGTGGATTTCAGGAGTGTTTCCGGACCTTCGGCATGCTCGCGCGCGGGCATGCCGAAGCGGCGCACGGGCTCAAATGACCTCGTGCGCAAGGGATGTGACAGTCTGTCAGCGAGGCGTCACGGGGTGGCGGCGACCGCCCGCCCGATCAGCTCCACGACCGAGTCGACCAGCGCCGCGTCGGGCGCCTGCTGCTCGCCCACCATCCGGAAGACGAGCGAGGCGGCCACGAGCGTCGCGGCGGCCGGCACGTCCACGTCGGCCCGGACGTCGCCGCGCGCGATCCCGCGCTCGAGCAGGTGCCGGGTCTCGCTCATCACCCGTGCCGTGTACGCGCGGTACGCGCCGGGCTCCGCGCCCGCCTCGGCGGCGGAGCCGATCACCCCGGCGAGCAGCCGGTCGACGCCGGGCTGCCGGTACGCCTCCATGCGCGCGGTGAGGACCGCCCGCAGTTCGGCCCGGAAGTCGCCCATGTCGGGCACGGTCAGCGGGCCGATCCGGGACTCGGCGGCGGCGAGGACGAGGTCTTGTTTGGTGGGCCAGCGCCGGTACATGGCCGGCTTGCTGACCCCCGCGCGGGCGGCGACGGCGTCCATCGTGAGGGCGCTCATGCCGCTCTCGGCGACCAGTTCCACGACGGCGTCGAGCACGGCCCGGGTCACGTGCTCCTGCCGCGGCCGCCCCGGCCCCTGCGCTCCCGCTGCTGCTCCCCGACCATGCGGCCGACCCTACGCGGGCGCCGGCCCGCCCCGGCCACCGGCCCGCTCACCCACCGGCCAGCTCGTCCCGCAGCACATGCTTGGTGATCTTTCCGGAGGGCGTACGGGGCAACTCCCGCCGCAGCACCAGTTCGCGCGGGATCTTGTAGCGGGCGATCCGCGTCTCCAGCCACGCGCGCACCCCGGCGAGGTCCGGCTCGACGCCCTGGCGCGGCACGACGAAGGCCACGACGGTCTCGCCCCACTGCGGGTGCGGGCGGCCGACGACCGCGACGTCGAGGACGTCCGGGTGTGCGCGCAGGGCGCCCTCGACCTCCTGCGACGCGACGTTCTCGCCACCGGTGATGATCACGTCCTTCATCCGGTCCACCAGGGTGACGAAGCCGTCCTCGTCGACCCGGCCCAGGTCGCCGCTGCGGTACCAGTCCCCCGCGAACACCTCGGCGGTGGCTGCCTCGTCGTCGAGGTAGCCGACCATCCGGGTGTCCGAGCGCAGCCAGATCTCGCCGGTCTCCCCCGGTGCCGCGTCGCCGCCGTCCGGCCGGACGACCCGCAGGTCGACGCCCGGCATGCCGCCGCGCCCGATCGCCCCGGCCTTCTCGACCTGCTCGGCGGGCGAGAGCGTCGCGCCGACCGGGCCCGTCTCGCTCATCCCGTACACCTGGTGGAAGTCGTCCGAGCCGTAGGCCTTCATCAGGCGGCGGGCGGTGTCGGCGTCTAGGGGCCCGGCCCCGTAGATCCAGGAGCGTACGGACGACAGGTCGAAGTCGGCGAAGTCCGGCACCGCCTGGACGGGGGCGATGAGGGCGACGGGCGCGCCGAACACGGCGGTGACGCGCTCCCGCTGAACGGTCTCCAGCATCCGCCGCGGCTCGTACTCGCGCTGGAGGACGACCGTGCCGCCGAGCAGCAGGGTGCCGAGCGTCCAGTTGTTGAGCGGGGAGGCGTGCCAGATCGGCATGCAGATCAGGAAGCGTTCGTCGCGGCGCAGCGGCACCGCGGTCGCGGTGTAGGTGGCGGTGAGCGCGATCCCGCGATGGGTGTGCACGCAGCCCTTGGGCCGGCCGGAGGTGCCCGAGGTGTAGAGGATCTGCGCGATGCCGGTGTCGTCCGGGCTCTCCGGCGCGATCGCCGGGTCCGCGGCCGCCACCAGGGACTCGAAGGAGTCGGCGGGCCGGGTCGCCGGATCGGCGTCGGGGTGGCTGACCAGCCAGCGCGTGTCCGTGCCCGCGGCTGTCGCCCGCGCGCCGATCTCCGCGTCGACGAGCGCCAGCCGGGCTCCGCAGTGCCGCAGTTGGTGCTCCACCTCGGCGGTGGCCAGCTTGTGGTTGACCGGCACCAGGGTGGCGCCCGTGTACCAGGCGCCGAACGCCGCGAGCAGGAACGCCGGGGTGTTGTACGTCATCACGGCGAGCCGGTCGCCGGGTCCCAGGCCCGCCTCCCCGAGCACGGTCGCGGCGCGCCGGGCCGCCGCGGCGAACTCCGCGTAGGTCCAGCGCTGTTCACCGTAGACCACGGCTTCCTTGGGACCGGCCGAGCGAACCGCGTTGTCCAGCAGGGCACTGAGGTGCATCACGTTCTCCTGACGAGCCGGGCCGGGTGTGCGCCGACCGTGGCGGGAAACTCTGAATGATGGTTCACTTCTTTCATGGCCTACCGCAAGACCCCCGCCGAAATTCGTCGGCTCGAAGCCGCCCGGGACCACCTCGTGGCGTGCGCCACCGCCGTCGTCGCCGAAGTGGGCTGGTCCCAGGCGTCCGTGACCGCCGTGGCGGACGCGGCGGGGATGGCGGCCGGTTCGGTGTACCAGCACTTCCCGTCCAAGGCCGCGCTCGCCGTCGAGGTGTTCCGGCGGGCCGCGGGCCGCGAGGTGGAGGTGCTCGGCGAGGTGCTGCACGGCCCGGGAGAACCGGTCGACCGGCTGGCGCGCGGCGTCGAGGTGTTCGCCCGCCGCGCCCTGGAGAACCGGGGCCTCGCCTACGCGCTGCTCGCCGCCCCCGCCGACCCCCGGGTCGGCGCCGAGCGGCTCGACTTCCGGCGCCGCTACCACGCCCTGTTCGCCGAGGTGGTGCACGAGGGCATCGCGGCGGGCCTGCTGCCGAAGCAGAACGGTGAGATCACCGCGGCCGCGCTCACCGGCGCGATCGGCGAGGTGCTCGTCGACCCGCTCGGCACGCACGACGAGGCAGCCACCGGCGAGCTCCTCGCCGAACTCACCGCCATGGCCCTGCGCTGCGCGGGCGCACCGGCCGCATGACTACTGACGGAGGCACCATGTACGCGAACCCCTCGGTGACCCACGAAGTGACCAACCAGGCACCGCCGTTGACGGGTCACGACGTCGCGGACGACGCCGTGCTCCTGGAGGGCGTGCGCCGTGAGGGCGCCGACTGGCACCTGGACGAGCTGCACCGCTTCGGCAGGTACGCCGGCAGCGAGGAGGCCCGCGCGTGGGCCGACCAGGCCAACCGCCACGAGCCCGAACTGCGCACGCACGACCGGTACGGCAACCGCGTCGACGAGGTCGACTTCCACCCCGCGTACCACTCGCTGATGAGCGCCACGGTGGCCGCGGGCGCCGCCGGTTCCGCGTGGGCCGACGACCGGCCGGGTGCCCACGTGGCCCGCGCCGCCACGTTCATGGTGGCCACCATGGTCGAGCAGGGGCACATGTGCCCGGTCTCCATGACGTACGCCGTCGTGCCCGCACTGCGCCGCGCGCCCGAGCTCGCGAAGACGTACGAGCCGCTCCTGACCAGTCGCGTCTACGAGCCCGGCCTGCGCACCCCGACCACGAAGGGCGGGCTGCTCGCGGGGATGGGCATGACGGAGAAGCAGGGCGGCACCGACGTACGCGCCAACACCACCTCGGCCGTCGAACAGACCGACGGCACCTGGCGGTTGCGCGGCCACAAGTGGTTCACCAGCGCCCCGATGAACGACCTGTTCCTGGTCCTCGCGCAGGCCCCCGGCGGACTCTCCTGCTTCCTGGTGCCGCGTGTCCTGCCCGACGGGACGCGCAACACGTTCCGTATCCAGCGCCTCAAGGACAAGCTCGGCAACCGCTCGAACGCCTCCAGCGAGCCCGAGTTCGACGACACCGTCGCCTGGCTCGTGGGCGACGAGGGCAAGGGCGTCCGCACCATCATCGACATGGTGACCATGACCCGGCTCGACTGCGTGCTCGGGTCGGCCGCGCACGTGCGCGAGTCGCTGGCCCAGGCGGCCCACCACACCCGCCACCGGGCGGTGTTCGGCGCCAAGTTGATCGACCAGCCGCTGATGCGCAACGTCCTGGCCGACCTCGCCCTGGAGTCGGAGGCCGCGACGACCCTCGCGCTGCGGCTCGCCGGTGCCGCGGACCGGGCCCACCGCGGCGACGACGGGGAGCGCGCCTTCCTGCGCCTCGCCACCGCCGTCGGCAAGTACTGGGTGTGCAAGCGGCAACCCGCGGCCGTCGCCGAAGCGCTGGAATGCCTCGGCGGCAACGGATATGACGAGGCGTCAGGCATGCCGCGGCTCTACCGCGAGGCCCCGCTGAACGGCATCTGGGAGGGCTCGGGAAACGTCAACGCCCTCGACATGCTGCGCGCGCTGGCCCGCGAACCCGAGTCGCTCCACGCCTTCCGTACGGAGATCGAGGCGGCGGCGGGGGCCGACGCGCGGCTCGACACCGCCTGGCGCGAACTCCAGGGCGAGCTCGTGCTCACCGAGGACGCGCCGCTGCGCGCCCGCCGCGTCATCGAGCGCGCGGCCCTCGTGCTCCAGGGCTCGCTCCTCGTACGGCACGCGCCCGCGGCCGTCGCCGACGCGTTCTGCGCGTCGCGGCTCGCCGGTGACCAGGGGCTCGCCTTCGGGACGCTGCCGCCCGGCACCGACTTCGCGGCGCTGCTCGGGCGGCTGCCCGCCTGAGGGCCCGCCCCCGGCGGGTCAGCTGACCGACGACTTCTTCACCGTGCAGGTGTCCGTGTCCGCGGGGCACCAGTGCGTACGGCCGCCGACGAGGTGGAGTTCGAGGTCGGCGTCGCTCATGCCGGCCCGGTCGAGGGCGGCGCGCAGCGCGGTCGGGGCGGGCTGGGGCGGCAGGCCGAGGACGCCGATGACGACGACGCCGTTGCGGGCCTCGACCGAGGCGATCTGCCACTTGCCGGTCGACGCCCACTTCTCGGCGACGGGACGGGCGTCGGCGGCGAGCGTCCGGTCGCGGGCGACGGTCATGGTGCCGGCGGTGAGCGGGACGGCGATGAGCAGCACGACCGCCGCCACGGCGACGAGCGTGCGCCCGTGGAACCGCCCCACCGCGTAACCGGACTCCTCGGCCGCGCCCCGGACCCCGTAGAACAGGAAGACGATGGTTCCGGTGGCGACGATGGCGGCCACGTTCGTCGCGAAGAGCAGCGCCGACTCGCTCGCGTCGTGGTAGCGGCCGACGGTGAGCAGCAGTCCCGTGACCGCGAGCGGCGGCACCAGCGAGATGGCGATCGCGACGCCGGGCAGCGTGTCGGAGATGTCGGCGCGGACCAGGGCGAACGCGCCGACCGTCCCCGTGGCCAGCGCGGCGAGCAGGTCGATGAGGCGCGGGCTGATCCGGGACGACACCTGGCTGTTGGAGGCGAAGGCGTCCGGCGGGGCGAGCAGCCAGCCGAGCAGCATGCCGATCGCCACCACCGCGAGCGCGCCTCCGAGGACGAGCAGCACGCAGCGCACGACCTGCGAACGGTCCGCGAGGACCAGGGCGAGCGCGCTGCCGAGGATCGGCGTCATGAGCGGCGCGACGATCATCGCGCCGATCACGGTCGCGGTCGAGTCGCCGATCACGCCGGCGCCCGCGATCACCGCGGCCAGCACGAGCAGCACCCAGAACCGGGTGGAGCTGGGGCTGCGCGGCGCGCGCTCGATGAAGAGCGTGTCCGTCATCCGGCGGACGGCGACCGCGTCGACCGTGGGCATCCGGTTCCCCTCTCTCCGGTCTCTCAGCTCTCTCAGCTCTCTCTCAGGGCGTGACGATGGCGAAGTCGGGGTCGGGCGCGTCGAGGTGGCCGAGGAGTTCGATGAGTCTGCCCAGGTCGCCCGTGACGGTGGCGGCCCCGCGCGAGGGCAGGTCGGCCGGGGCCATGGTGCCGAGGAGCACGGCGCGCAGCACCCGTTCGTCGAGGGTGATCTCCACGTCGGGCGCGACACCGGCCGAGCCGCGTCCGGCGACATGGGTCAGGACGCCGTTGCGCAGCCACATCGTGACGGCGTCGCCGGAGGTCAGGTTCCAGCGCACGGTGATGTCCGCGTCCCAGCTCGCCGGGCCGTCGACCCGGACCGCCAGGGAGTCGAGGAGCTGGTCGAGGGTGAGCGCGCCGATGACGTCGCGCGACGCGGCGTTCGTCGGCGTACCGACGTTGCCGTGGCGCAGTTCGAGGGCGCCCATCAGGAAGAAGTTGCGCCAGGTGCCGTTCTCGCTGCCGTAGCCGAGCTGTTCCAGGGCGTCGGCCTGGAGGGCGCGGGCGTCGGCGTTGTCCGGGTCGGCGAACACGACGTGGTTGACGACCGTCGCCACCCAGCGGAAGTCGCCCTCGTCGTACGAGGTGCGGGCGCGGCGCAGCACCTCGTCGGCACCGCCCATGAAGGCGACGTAGCGCCGGGCTGCCTCGACCGGCGGGTGTTCCCACAGATGGGCGGGGTTGCCGTCGAACCAGCCGAGGTAGCGCTGGTAGACCGCCTTGGTGTTGTGGCTGACCGAGCCGTAGTAGCCGTGCGTGTGCCAGGCCCGCCGCAGGGCCGGCGGCAGCTCCACCTGCTCGGCGATCTCCAGCATGGTCAGGCCCTGGTTCATCAGGCGCAGCGTCTGGTCGTGCACGTACGCGTACAGGTCGCGCTGCTCGGACAGGAAGGTCTCGACGCGGGCGCGGCCCCACTGCGGCCAGTGGTGCGAGGCGAAGGCGACCTCGGTGTCGTCGATGAACAGGTCGATGGCCTGGGTGAGATAGCGGGACCACTCGTGCGGGTCACGCACCTCGGCGCCGCGCAGGGTCAGCAGGTTGTGCAGCGTGTGGGTGGCGTTCTCGGCCATGCACAGGGCGCGGTGGTCGGGGAAGTGGATGTTCAGCTCGGCCGGCGCCTCGGTGCCCGGGGTCAGCTGGAACACCATGCGGATGCCGTCGACGGTGGCTTCCTGGCTGGTGTGGCCGATCTCCACGGTCGGCGCGATCAGGCTGACCTCGCCGGTCGACAGGGTCTGGCCGAGGCCCGCGCCGATCTGCCCGCGTTCTCCCCGGGGCAGCGCGGCGCCGTACATGTAGGCGGCCCGTCGGCTCATGGCCGTACCCGCGAGGACGTTCTCGCTGACGGCGTGCTCCAGGAAGCCGCGCGGCGCGTAGACGGGGAGGCCCCCGTCGACCTCCTCCTGGGTCACCACGCCCTTGACGCCGCCGAAGTGGTCGGCGTGGGAGTGGGTGTAGAGGACGCCCGTGACGGCGCGGTCGCCGCGGTGGCGGCGGTAGAGGGCGAGCGCGGCGGCCGCGTTCTCCACGCCGAGCAGCGGGTCGATGACGAAGACGCCGGTGTCGCCCTCGACGAACGTCACGTTCGACAGGTCGAAGCCGCGGACCTGGTAGATGCCCTCGACCACCTCGAACAGGCCGTGCTCGGCGCAGAGCCTGCTCTGCCGCCACAGGCTGGGGTTGGCGGTGTCCGGGCAGCCCTTGTCGAGGAAGCCGTACGCGCCGAGGTCCCAGACCACCCGGCCCTCGGCGTCGCGGATCCGCGGGTCGTCGGCGGTGCCGAGGAAGCCGCGCCGGGCGTCGTCCATGTCCCGGGTGTCGTCGAACGGGTACTGCCGCAGCACCGCCTCGTTCGCCGCGACGATGCGTGAGCCGGCCGGATTCGACTGGATGTCCTCTGTCATGGAACTCCCCTTACGGCGATAGGCGTTGACGCCGGACACAGCGTCACCCCCGCCTGGAGAGGCCGCCATTCGACTGGGCCAGAAGAACCAATTCCCCGAAATGCGGGATCGGATGAGGGGGGAGATACTGCTCAGCATCCGACGGAAACTCCGCGAAACCCGGAAAGAGGAATCACCATGGACGACTATCCCCTTCTCGACCTCTTTCTGACCATGCTGTTCTTCTTCCTCTGGATCATGTGGTTCTTCCTCCTCTTCAGGGTCATCATGGACATCTTCCGTGACGACGACCTCAGCGGATGGGGCAAGGCCGGCTGGATGATCTTCTGCCTCGTCCTCCCCTTCATCGGCGTGCTCGTCTATGTCATCGCCCGCGGGAAGGGAATGGGGCAGCGCGACATCCAGCGTTCCCAGCAGGCCGAGGCGGCCTTCCAGGAATACGTGAGGAAGGCGGCGGCACAGAACCCGTCCGGTACCGGCGGCACGGACGAGTTGGCGCGGCTCGCCGAACTCCACAAGTCGGGCTCGCTCACCGACGAGGAATTCGCGCAGGCCAAGGCGAAGTTCCTCGCCTCCACCTGAGAGCTCTGTCTGAGAGCTCTGTCTGAGAGCTCGGCCGGAGAGATCCGCCTGAGAGATCCGCCTGAGAGTCCGACGCCCGATCGTCCGGTACCTGACCGTACGGAATCCGACACCGGAGGAAAGCTCCCGTGGAATCACCGAACACGCCGTACGGCAGGTCGGGTACTCCCTACAGCCCGCCGCCGCCACGGGCCCCGGAGTACCCGCCCGAGCCGCCCGCGGAACCCCGCGTCGACGCCGGAAGGCTGTGGGCGGGCGGCGTGATGACGGCGGTGGTCGCGGCGCTGACCGCGGTCGTCGCCCTCCTCCTGGTCCGCGGGGTGCTCGGCATCCCGGTGTTCGCGCCGGAGGGCGACGGCGTGATGGGCGACGCGACCACGGGCACCCTGGCGGTGGGGTCCGCGGTCGCCGCGCTCGCCGCGACGGGCCTGCTGCATCTGCTGATCGTGGCGACGCCGCGGCCCGAGCGGTTCTTCTCGTGGATCGTCGGCCTCGCCACGGCGATCCTGGTGCTGCTCCCCTTCACCACGGGAGCCTCCCTGGCCGCGAAGTTCGGCACGGCGGCCGTGTACCTGCTCATCGGCGTCGCGATCGGTTCGCTGCTCTCGTCGGTCGCGCGCAGTGCGGTCCGGCGCGGCTGACCGCGTCGCGGCGTGGCGGCTGCGGCTGCTGCGTATGCGGGTCGTCGCCGAGCGGCGCTTCCCCGTCATCACCGAGCTGATCGAGCGGCTGATCTCCGGTCGGCTGCTCGACTCGGCGACGCGTCTGGCCGCGCAGGCGTTCCTCGCGTCGATCCCGCTGCTCTTCGCCGTGGCCGCGTTCGCACCGCAGAGCGTGCGCCTCCAGCTCCAGGACTCACTGCGGGTGATGTTCGGCCTCACCGGCCGGACCCGCGGCGAGTTCCAGCAGGTCCTCGATCCGTCCGGCGACGGATCCCTGCGCGAGACGACCGGTGTCATCGGCCTGCTGGTGGCGCTGGGCTCCGCGACGAGTTTCAGCCGGGCGATGGCGCGTGTCTGCGAGGCGGCGTGGAAGCTGCCGAAGGCGGGGACCCGGATCGCCGCCTGGCGCTGGGTGATCTGGCTCATCGCCCTGGTCCTCGTGGTCTTCCTCCAGGCCCCCATCCGCGACGGCTTCGGCGCGGGCGCCTTCCTGGGCATGCCTCTCTACTTCCTGCTGAGCACCGGCGTCTGGCTGTGGACCCAGCGCCTGCTCCTCGCGGGCCGGATCGCCTGGCTCCCGCTGCTGCCCGGCGCGGTCCTCGCGGGGGCCGCGACGACCGTCCTCGCGATCGCGTCCGGGATCTACCTGCCCCTCGCGTTCAACCGGGCGCTGAGCGAGTACGGCTCGCTGGGCCTGGTCCTGGCCATGCTGTCCTGGCTGATCCTGCTCTGCGCGGCGATCACCTTCGCGGTGACGATCGGCGCGGTCCTCGCGCAGGAGCCGCCGCTCGACCGGTACCTGAGCCGGAAGCCCCCCGAGCAGGACCGCGTGCCGGTCGGCTCCGCCTGAGGACCCGCCGAGGACCCACCGAGGACCCGCGGAGGACCCGCTGGAGACCCACCCCTGACGCCCGTACGGACCCCAGGCGGAACCGTACGGGTATGCGATCATGCGCCGGTGGTGGCGGCCGCCCTGGGGAGGGGCGAACGCCGTCGCGGCGCAGAACAGCACAGGACGGCACGGCAGGACAGCACACGCGCGCAGCGGGAACAGGGGAAGTCGATCGTGAACTCGGGTGGGGACCAGGGTGGTTCGTCCGTCTCGGACGAGGAGTGGGAGCGATTCGTCCGGGAGTCGGAGGAAGGCGTGCGGGACGCGCCCAAGGAGCCGTCGGCGCGCGCCCGCATGGTGACGCGGCGGCTGCGGGAGGAGGACGCGGCGCCGGAGCCGTGGCGTGCCCACCGGCCGCCGCGCGAGCGGCACACGGTCCGGTACGCGGTCGGTGTCCTCGCCGCGCTCGCCCTCGTGTTCGTCGCGCTCGACCCGGGCCGGGTGACCGGCTGGTTCGGGGGCGGCGACGGAGCGGACGCGCCGCCCCTCGCCGCGGAGACGGTACGCCCGAGCGGGGCGCCGCCCACGGGGACGCCCCACAGCCCACCCTGGACGAGCCGTTCCGCGGTTCGCCCGCCGCGCGCTGGGCCGACGGCACCGCCGGGATCACCGTGCCCGCCGCGCGGGCCACGGGCTGGATGACGCGGGCGCAGGTCGCGCGGGCGCTGGAGCGCAGCCGGGACTTCCTCGCCGCGTCCAGCCTCGACCGGGCGGTGCTGAGCGGCGAGCGGCCCACCGAGGCCATCGCGTACCTCAACCCGCGCCAGCCGGACCTGCGCAGGTTCCTGTCGGCGTCGCTCAGCGCGCCGAACAGGACCGACAACCCGCTGATGCTGTTCAGCCGCTTCGACGGGGACAAGGTCAGGCTCGTCGGCGACGTGATCAAGACCCGCGGCCGGATCACGTACGGCGAGGGCAAGAACGGCGCGCTGAAGGTGACGACCGACGTGACGTACGTGTACCCGGTCACGCCCGCGTCGGGCGGCGACGAGGTCGTGCGCGTCATCGTGCGGCGCGAGGTGGTCCTGAGCTGGGACGACCCGGCGAAGATCGAGACCCGGCGGGGCACGGCCTCGCTCCGGTCGTACAAGGTCGACTCCGCCAACGGCGGCTGCGGCACGTCCACCGGCTTCTTCACCCCGGAGTTCACCCCACAGAATGCGCCGGGCGACGGGCCGACCGTCGACCCGTACGACCGCAGTACGTCGATGGACGAGCGGATGACCGACGGCGCGAAGTGCGGTACGGCGACGCGCTCCTGAAGCACCGTCATCCGTCATCCGTCATCCGTCACCCGTCACCGCAGGACGTCATGATCCGCGTACGGCGACGGCGTTGGCGCTGACGATCACCGCGACGGCCGCCCAGGACGCGGTGTCGAGGCGCTGGCCGAGGACGAGCATGCCGATCACGGCGGCGCAGACCGGGTTGACGCTCATGAAGACGCCGAAGAACCGCGCGGGCACCCGGCGCAGCGCCAGCAGGTCCGCCAGGAACGGCACCGCGGACGACAGCACCCCCGCGGTCAGCGCGCACAGCACGGCGGCGGCGGTCGGCCGGTGCACGGCCAGGACCGCGACACCGACGGGCAGGTAGAGCAGCCCCGAGACGCCGGCCGCCGTGGCGGACCCTTCGAGGCCCGGCAGGCGCGCGCCGACCGTGCGGTTGAGCAGGATGTACGCGGCCCAGCAGCAGGCGGCGACCACGGCGAGGCCGATGCCCGTGTAGTCCGTGCTGGGCCGCGGCCTGGTCAGCACCACGACGGCGCTCGCGGCCGCGAGGGCGCAGACCAGGTCGGCGCGGCGCCGCGACCCGGCGAGGGCGACGGCGAGCGGGCCGAGGAACTCCAGGGTGACCGCGAGGCCGAGGCCGATCCGGTCGATGGCCGTGTAGAGGGTCAGGTTCATCGTGGCGAACACGGTGGCCAGGGCGAGCACGAGACGCCACTGCGCCGCGGTGAAGGCACGCAGTCGTGGCCGCCCGACGCTCAACAGGACGGCGGCCGCGACCCATTGGCGGACCGCGACCACGCCCACGGGCCCGAGCACCGGGAAGGCGAGAGCGGCCACGGACGCGCCCGTCTGGGTGGAGAGCCCGCTCCCCAGCATCAGCGCGACCCCCGTGGTCGTGTCGGTCCGTCCGCGCGCCTGTATCCGTATCCCCATCGCCATGGGGCGACCTTCGGCCCACGCGACGGATACGCAAAATGCATGGGCCGCTCCCTCTATACGCTGGACGCATGCGACGATCCACGGAGCCCGAGCTGGAGCTGCGGCAGTTGCGCTGCCTCGTCACGATCGTCGACTCGGGGAGCTTCACCGACGCCGCGATCGACCTCGGCATCTCGCAGGCCGCGGTCTCACGCACCCTGCTCGGGCTCGAACGGGTCCTCGGGGTGCGGCTGTTGCACCGTACGAGCCGGTCCGTCTCCCCCACCACGGCGGGCGTGCAGGTCATCCAGCGGGCCCGGCATCTGCTCGCCGAGGCCGACGCGCTCGTCCGTGCGGCGACGACCGGGCACACGCGGCTGCGGATCGGGCACGCCTGGGGTTCGCTGGGCCGCCACACGGCGGAGTTCCAGCGCGTGTGGCGCGAGCGGTACCCGGGGGTCGAGCTGCTCCTCGTGCGCCACAACAGCCCAACCGCGGGCCTCGCGGAGGGCATCTGCGACCTGGCCGTCGTGCGCACGTCGGCGGTGGATCCGCGCCGCTACGGCCATGCCGTCGTGGGCCGGGAGCGGCGTTACGTGGCGCTGGCCGCCGACGACCCGTGGGCGCGGCGGCGCAGTGTGCCGCTCGCCGAGATCCGCGAGCGCGTCCTCGCCGTGGACCGCCGCACCGGCACGACGACGGTCGACCTGTGGCCGTCCGGGGAGCGGCCCGCGGTGGAGTACACGGCCGACGTCGACGACTGGCTGGACGCGATCGGCACGGGCCGCTGCGTCGGGGTCACCCCGCACGCCACGGTCACCCAGTACCGCCGCCAGGGCATCGTCTACCGCCCTGTCCGCGACGCGGCGCCGGTGCGGGTCCAGGCGCTGTGGAACCACCACGATCCGCATCCGCGGACGCACGCGGCGGTGGCGCTGCTCGGCGAGGTGTACGGGGTGACGGACCCGCCCGAGGGCACCTGAGGCCGTCGGGCTCAGGGCCCCCGGGTGCGGTCGACGACCTCGACCCGGTCCAGGACCGCGTACCCCGCCGCCGCCGTGAGGACGTCGTCGAGCCCCGCGAGGAAGGACCGTACGCGGCTGTCCTCGTCGACGACGGTCACCGCGCACGCCGAGGAGCGCAGGGCGTGCAGGACCGTGGCGCCGGCGAGGCCCGTGCGGTGGGCGCGGTGCACGATCTCCGCGTACGCCGGCCGGTGGTGCCACAGGGCCGCGGCCGGGAGGTGGACGGTGAGGCGGGTGGCGGCGCGGGAGGGGCGCATGCCCGTTGTCGTAGTCCTCTCGCGGGCCGGCGGCAAGCCCCGCCGTCAGGCCCAGAACGCCTCGGCGAGCGTCGCGCCGAGGAAGGCCGCGCCGAGGCCCGCGGCGATGCTGCCCAGGACGTTGGCCGCCGCGTAGAAGCGAGCCCCGTCCTCGGTCAGCCGCAGCGTCTCGTACGAGAACGTGGAGTACGTCGTCAGGGCCCCGCACAGGCCCGTGCCGAGAAGCAGTTGGACGTGCGACGACGCGGCGCCCGCGGCCACCGCGCCGGTGACCAGGCCGAGGATCAAGGAGCCCGCGACGTTCACGGCGAACGTGCCCCAGGGGAACACCGTGTCGTGCCGCGACTGGACGGTGCGGTCGGTGAGGTAGCGCAGCGGCGCGCCGACCATGGCGCCCGCGATCACCAGGAGCCAGTTCACGCCGGGTCCTCTCCGTCGGCCGGGTCGGCGTCGCGGCCCACGTACCGGATGACCTCGCACTCGTCGAGGATGACGAGGCCCTCGGCGACGAGTTCGTCGAGCTGCGGCAGGAACGCGCGGACCCGGTCCTCGGTGTCGACGACGACGATCGCCACCGGCAGGTCCTCGCTGAGCGAGAGGAGCCTGCTGGTGTGGACGAGGGAGGAGGCGCCGAAGCCCTCGATGCCGCGGAAGACGGACGCCCCGGCGAGCCCCGCCGCGTGCGCGCGGCGCACGATCTCGGCGTACAGGGGCTTGTGGTGCCAGGTGTCGTTCTCCCCGATGAAGACCGTGACGCGCAGGGCGGATCCGGTCAGCCGTCGACTCGTCATCGCTGCCTCCGTGAGATGACGCGGCGGGTGAGACGCGCCGCGGTCCATACCGCCACCAGGGCGGCGCACGCGGTCAGGGCGAGATAGCCGAGCGCGGTGCGCGGGTGGCCGCCGTCGACGAGCTGCCGGATGTCGACGGCGTACGTGGAGAAGGTGGTGAAGCCGCCGAGGACGCCGGTGCCGAAGAACGGGCGGACGAGGCGGTGGGCCGCCCACACGTCGGTGATGACGACCATGAAGACACCGATGACCGCGCAGCCGACCGCGTTCACGGCGAGCGTCGTCCAGGGGAAGGCGCCGGCCGCGGTGGGCCACAGGAGCGACGCCCCGTACCGGGCGGCCGCGCCGGTCCCGCCGCCGAGCGCGACCACCGCGACGACCGGGCCCTGGCCGCGCCACTGCTCCCGGCGCCGCGCGCGCGGTGCGGCGGAGCGCTCGATGCCGGTGTCGGCGTCCGGTTCGACGGGGTCCTCGATCATGGGCTGACGGGCCTTTTCCACGGGTACGTTCTCCTGCTCAGCGCGCCGGGAAGCCTATCCCGGCCCGGTCCGCCCTACCCGCCGAGCCTCGCGTCAAGGACGTGTAAGGTTCCCGGCGGTGTGCCGGGAAGTCTGGTCGGCGAGTGATGACGGGTGGGCGAAACCGCCGCTCGTGGCCGACCCTCGATCGGAGCACCGTGAGCGACTGGCACAGCTGGGCGGCGGTCGCCGTCTTCGTCGGCGCGTACGCCCTCATCATCAGCGAGAAGGTCCACCGGGTGGCCGCCGCGCTCGGCGGCGCGGGCCTGATGCTCGCCCTCGGCGCCACGGACGACAAGGCCGCTTTCTACTCGACCGGCTCCGGCATCGACTGGAACGTCGTCTTCCTGCTCATGGGCATGATGATGATCGTCGGCGTGCTCAAGAAGACCGGCATGTTCGAGTACCTCGCGATCTGGGCCGTGAAGCGGGCCCGCGCACGGCCGTTCCGCGTGATGGTGATGCTCGTCGTCCTCACCGCCGTGGCCTCGGCGCTGCTCGACAACGTCACCACCGTGCTGCTCGTCGCCCCCGTCACGCTCCTGGTCTGCGAGCGGCTCGCGCTGCCCGCCGCGCCGTTCCTGATCGCCGAGGTCTTCGCCGCCAACATCGGTGGCATCGCCACCCTCGTCGGCGATCCCCCGAACATCATCATCGCCAGCCGCGCGGGCCTGACCTTCAACGACTTCCTGGTGCATCTCGCGCCGCTGGCCGTGGTCCTGACGGTCGTCCTCGTGCTGCTGTGCCGGGTCATGTTCCGCGCGTCGTTCGTGTACGACGAGGAGCGCGCCGCCGAGGTGATGGCCCTGGAGGAGCGCGAGGCCATCAAGGATCCGCGCCTCCTCGTACAGGGCCTGGTCGTGCTCGTCCTGGTGGTGGCCGGTTTCGTGCTGCACCCGGTGCTGCACTACGAGCCCAGCGTCGTGGCGCTGCTGGGCTCCGGTCTCCTGGTGGCCGTGTCGAGCGTGGAGACGGGCGAGGTGCTCGGCGAGGTCGAGTGGCCCACGCTCGCGTTCTTCGCCGGCCTCTTCGTGATGATCGGCGGCCTCATCGAGACCGGGGTCGTCGCCGAGGTCTCGCAGGGCCTCGCGCAGTTGATCGGCGGCAGCGAACTCGGCGGTTCCATGGTCCTGTTGGGCGGCAGCGCCGTGCTGTCCGGCATCGTCGACAACATCCCGTACGTGGCGACGATGGCCCCGATCACCGCCGACCTCGTCCAGGACATGGGCGGTTCGGCCGACCGCGTGCTGTGGTGGGCGCTCGCGCTCGGCGCCGACCTCGGCGGCAACGCCACGGCGATCGGCGCGAGCGCCAACGTCGTCGTCCTCGGCATCGCCGAGCGGGGCCGGCAGCCCATCTCCTTCTGGCAGTTCACCAAGTACGGACTCGTGGTCACCGCCGTGACGGTCGCGGTGTCGGCGGCGTACGTGTGGCTGCGGTACTTCGCGCTCGCCTGACCCGCGCCCCGCGCCGAGGGCCGCGTACAGGGAGCGTCAAGGTCCGGCGCGCCGCTGGTCATCGGCCACCGTCCGTACGACGCTGGCGCACACAGGCACCACGGATCCGAGGAGTTGAAGTGCGCGCACGTGACCTCGCGGTCGAGTACGAGACGGTGGGTGTCGCCGACGACGCCACCGACGCCGCCCGGCTGATGGCCGAGCGCCGCCTTCCGGGGCTGCTCGTCCTGGGCGCGGACGGCACCCCCGCGGCGGTCCTGCCCGCGTCGCAGCTGGTGAAGGTGATCGTTCCGGCGTACGTCCTGGAGGATCCGACGCTCGCCGCGGTCGTCGACGAGAAGCACGCCGACCGGCTGTGCCAGGCCCTCAAGGGGCGCACGGTCGGCGACTGCCTCCCGTCGAAACCGGCGCCCCCGCCGGTGGCCGCGCCCGACGACACCGCCCTGGAGGTGGCCGCGCTGATGGCGCAGGTGCGCAGCCCGCTCGTCGCGGTGACCGAGCGCGGCCGGGACGGCGGCCGGCTGCTCGGGGTGATCACCGCGTCGCACCTGCTCCAGGAGCTGCTCGGCGTCGGGGACGCGCCCTGAGCACGTCCGCGCCGACGGGTCAGAGAGTGCCGAGTCCGCCGCTCACCACGTAACTGCACTGCGTGTACGAGTATCCGGGCTGGATGCTGCCGCCCGCGGCCCTGCTGCGGGCCGTGGCCGCCGAACCGCCCGGCTTGTGCAGGAAGTGGTACGTGCCCGCGGGCAGCCGCAGCGTCTTCTTCGGGTAGGACGTGCCGCTCGCCTGGCACGCCTTGCTGCGGCCCGCCGCCTCGCTCCCGTACGTCCGGCACGAGGCGCAGCCGCCGATGGTGATCCGGCCGGTGACGGGTCCGGTGTAGAGGACCTCGACGGGGTCGGGCCCGTCGTTGCTGATGACCAGCCGCATCCGGGAGCCGCCGGGCGACCCCTTGGGCGGCAAGTGCGCGCCCGCGGCGGGGCGTTGCTCGGCGATCTCGGCGGCGATGGCGACCTGCCGGGCGCGGGCGCGGCGGCTGTCGCTCTTGTACGTGCTCGCGAAGTCGGCCAGGGTCTTGCGGGCCTCGGCGAACTTCTTGTCGTCGAACTGGTCCATCCCGCAGGCGTAGGCGCCGTTCTCGACGGCTCCGGCGACGTCGTCGCGCAGATGGCCCGGCGCGGGGTCGGGCAGGGCCTTCGCGGTGTCGCCGATGCTGCGCAACTCGTCGGTGGCGCGGCAGGGTTCGGCGCCCTTGAGGTCGGCGGCGCGGGCGTCGACGGCGGCGCGCACGGCGGGCTCCACCTTCGCGGCCTGCGCCGACTTCGGGAACGTCCGCAGGAGTCGGCCGAGTTCGCCGCCCTCGCCGTCGCCCTGCGCGGTGCCGAGCCTGCCGGTGCCGCAGGTGAGGAGGGACTCGGCCAGGGGCTTGTCGGGCCAGGTCCGCAGGGTGCCGAGGACGTCCGGGTCGATGCTCCTGGGGACGTCGCGCAGGTACTCCAGGGGGGCGACGGCGGCGCAGTGGTCGTCCTCGCGGTACGGGGCGGCGACCGCCTTGTAGTACGCGTCGAGGCTGTCGTGCACGCGGTGCGCGGCCTTCGAGTCCGGGTGGTCCTCGGTGAGCGCCCGGTAGCGGGCCAGGGCCTTGCGGTAGGTGGGGCGGGCCTGGGCGAAGTCCTGGCCGTCGGCCTTCTTCACCAGGTCGTCGGTGGCGGCGAGCCGGTCGAGGAGCATCTCCTCCACGGCGTCGTCGCGCAGCCGGTCGTACCCGACCGCTCCCCCGACCGGCACGACGAGCAGGGCCAGCGCGGCCACGACGGCGACAACGGGCTTGACCGTCACGGCGGTCGCGGGGGCGCGCAGCCCGCGCCGGGCGCCGTCGAGGGCCGCGACGAGCAGCAGGGCGAGGTAGCCGAGGACGGCCCATCCGGGGACGCCGTCGGGGTCGGCGGGCAGGGCCACGACGATCAGGACGACCGTCGCGGCGACGCAGAGCGCGGCGAGCACCCACCGGCGCAGGAACAGGTACCCCAGGCCCAGGCCGCTGAGGTTGAGCAGCCCGGCCGCGACGGCGCGGGCCGGCTCCGCGGGGCCGGGCGGCGGTGCGGCGGGCGCGGGCGGGCCGTACGCGGGGCCCGGCGGCGGGCCGGGAGGCATGGGCGGGACGTGGCCGCCGCCGGGCGGTGGACCGTAGGGCTGCCCCGGCCCGTACGCGGGACCCGGGGCCGGACCGGACGGCGGCATCGGCGGTGGGCCTGCTGGAGGCGTCGAGGGGCGACCTGGCATCGGCGGCCGGTCGGACGGCGGCATCGGCGGTGGCGGGCCGAAGCCGCCGCCTCCTGTCTCGCCCCCTGCCCCACTCCCGTCACCGCGACTGTCGGACGCGTCCCCCGGCCACCTCATAGCGGTCCCCCAACCGTCAGGTGTCACACCCAGGTTGACACGATCCGGGTCGATGCGGGCTGCTGTCAATCGGTCACACCGCGCCAACTCCCTTTACGTTCCGAAGCCTTGACGCCCTCCCCGCACCCCCTTTAACTCAACACTTGAATTAAGACACACCGCGCACACCGCACACACCGCAACGATCACGGCGCACCACCAACACCCGTATCGGGACCATCGGGAGGGAATCTTGCGTCACTCCACACGCACGCCGGGATCGGGCCGAAGACGACGGGCCGCCCTGCTCGCCGTCTCCGCGCTCGCCGCCGGTCTGCTGCCCCTGACCACCGCGGGTCCGGCCGCGGCCGCCGACCCGGCACCCGTCGCCGTCGACCGGTTCGAGGGCGAGGTGCCGTTCGCCTCGCAGCCCGCCGAGGGCCTGTTCACCTGGGGCAGCGACGCCGACGACCCGCCGAAGCTGGAGCTGAGGGAACGCGCGGACGCGCCGGAGGGCGCCAAGGTCCTCGAAGGCGCGTACGACATCAGCGGCTACGGCGGTTTCACGCACGACTACGCCGCCGATCAGCCGGCCCACGACTGGTCGGCGCACCGGGGCATCCGCTTCTGGTGGGACGGCGACGGCTCCGGCCGGAAGATCGCCTTCGAGCTCAAGGACGGCGGCGCGCACGGCGAGGCGTCCGAACTGTGGACCACCTCGTTCACGGACGACTTCACCGGCTGGAAGCAGGTCGAACTGCCGTTCACGCAGTTCGCGTACCGCACCGACTACCAGCCGGTCGGCGGCATCGACCATGTCCTCGGCCTCGACCGGATGTGGGGCTACGCGCTCACGCTGCCCGTCGGCACGAAGAGCCGATTCGCCCTGGACCACGTCGAGTTGTACGGCAAGGCGGACCAGTCGCTGCGCGCACAGGTGGCGACGGACGCGGCCGTGTACCCGGTGAAGGAGGGCGGCTCCGCGCGGGTGAGGCTGTCCGTGACGACCACGGGCAACGTGCCGATCGCCGACGACGTCACCGTCGAGTACGCCACCGAAGGCGGCACGGCGACGAGCGGCAAGGACTACACCCCCGTCACCGGCGAGGTGACCTTCCCGGCGGGCACCGCGTCCGGCGCGGCGAAGTCGGTCACCGTCACGACCTCCCGGGACGGCGACCAGGCGGAGAACGCCGAGACGATCCCGCTGAAGCTCACCGTGACCGGCGCCAAGGCTCCCGCCGAGACCCCGCAGGTCGTCATCGACGCGCACGGGCTGCCGTACC
This sequence comes from Streptomyces sp. Q6, assembly GCF_036967205.1. Lineage (NCBI taxonomy): Bacteria > Bacillati > Actinomycetota > Actinomycetes > Kitasatosporales > Streptomycetaceae > Streptomyces > Streptomyces citrinus. Next base: position 6,796,376 of record NZ_CP146022.1, on the reverse strand, counting down.
TCGACAAGAAGCTCCCGGTGCGCAAGCGCGTCGCCGACCTGGTCTCCCGCATGTCGCTCGCCGAGAAGGCCGGGCAGATGACGCAGGCCGAGCGGGGTGCCGTCGGCACCGGGGGCGACGTCGCCGCGTACGACCTGGGTTCGCTGCTCTCCGGCGGCGGTTCGACGCCGACGCCCAACACCGCCGAGGCCTGGGCCGCGATGGTCAACGGCTTCCAACTGCGGACGCGGGCGACCCGGTTCCAGATCCCGCTGATCTACGGCGTGGACGCGGTGCACGGCCACAACAACCTGGCCGGCGCGACGGTCATGCCGCACAACATCGGCATCGGCGCGACCCGTGACCCCCGGCTCGCCGAGAAGACCGGCGCCGTCACGGCGTCCGAGGTGCGCGCCACCGGCGTCCCGTGGGACTTCGCCCCCTGCCTGTGCGTGACGCGCGACGAGCGCTGGGGCCGGTCGTACGAGTCGTTCGGCGAGGACCCGGCACTCGTCGAGTCCATGGAGACCATGATCCAGGGCTTCCAGGGCCGCGCGGACGGCGGTGACCTCGACCGCGGCGACAAGGTGCTCGCCACCGCCAAGCACTACGTCGGCGACGGCGGCACCACCTACGGCTCCTCCACCACCGGCACGTACACCATCGACCAGGGCGTCACGACGGTCACCCGGCAGGAGCTCGACGCGGTGCACCTCGCGCCGTTCGGCGAGGCGGTGCGGCGCGGTGTGGGCACGGTCATGCCGTCGTACTCCTCGCTCGACATCGTCGGCGACGACCAGGGCCCCGTGAAGATGCACGCCAACGGAGCCATGATCAATGGGGAGTTGAAGGGAAAGCTCGGCTTCGACGGATTCGTGATCAGCGACTGGGACGGCATCAACCAGATCCCGGGCGACTACGCGAGCGATGTCCGTACGTCCGTCACCGCGGGTGTCGACATGGTCATGGCCCCGTACGCGTACAAGGAGTTCCGCGACGATCTGGTCGCCGAGGTGACGGCGGGACGGGTCACACAGCGGCGCGTCGACGACGCGGTCTCCCGCATCCTCACCCAGAAGTTCCGGCTGGGGCTCTTCGAAAAGCCGTACGCCGACACGTCGAGGATCGACGACATCGGCGGGGCCGCGCACCGCGCGGTGGCCCGGCAGGCGGCGGCCGAGTCGCAGGTGCTGCTCAAGAACGACGGCGGCGTACTGCCCCTGAAGACGTCGCAGAAGGTGTACGTCGCCGGGTCGAACGCCGACGACCTCGGCAACCAGACGGGCGGCTGGACCATCACCTGGCAGGGCCAGTCCGGCACGCACACCGACGGCACGACGATTCTCCAGGCCATGAAGAAGGCGGCCCCGGACGCGACCGTCGCGTACTCGAAGGACGCCTCGGCGCCGACGGCCGGGTACGACGTGGGCGTGGTCGTCGTCGGCGAGACCCCGTACGCGGAGGGCATCGGCGACGTCGGCAACGGCAACGACCTGGAGCTGACGGCCGCCGACCAGGCCGCCGTGGACCGGGTCTGCGGCGCGATGAAGTGCGTGGTCCTCATGGTCTCCGGCCGGCCGCAGCTGATCGGCGACCGGCTCGGGGCCATCGACGGCCTCGTCGCCTCCTGGCTGCCCGGCACCGAGGGCGACGGCGTCGCCGACGTGCTGTACGGGAAGCGGCCGTTCACCGGTCAACTCCCCGTCACCTGGCCGAAGTCGCAGGCCCAGTTGCCGATCAACGTGGGCGACGCGGCGTACGACCCGCAGTTCCCGTACGGCTACGGGCTCACCACGCTGACGAAGACGCCGGGCGGCGGCGCGCACACGCTCACGGCACTCGCGGCGGCGGCGCGCCACGCGCACGACGCCACGGCGGGACGCGCGCTGGTCGGCACGGCGCGGCTGATCGTCCAGGAGAAGGCGGGCGGCACGGTGACCCCGGGGTGGGCGAAGCCGTTCGCGACCGCCGACCACCTCGCCCTGACCGGGGACTACGCGGGGGCGATCGCGCAGCTGATCACGGCCTACAAGGAGGCATGACGCAGCACGCTTGGAAGCGTGCCTGACAGAGAAATAGCAGTTCAGACGGCTATACACCCCGCGTATACGCCGTATGTATAGTGACGGCATGCCTGTCACGCCTGTGAAGATGACGAAAATACGGAGAGGGTTCCGCGCGGTCGCCGTTCTCGCGACCGCCGGAGCCCTCTCCCTCGGCCTGAGCGCCTGTACGCAGTACGACACGACGAAGCCGAGCAGGGCCCGCAAGGTCTCCGCCGCCGACGCCACGTCCGGTGGCGGTGCCCGCACGGCGAGCGCGTTCGGCACGGTCGACTGCCGCAGGGCCAAGTGCGTCGCGCTCACCTTCGACGCGGGCCCGAGCGAGAACAGCCCCCGGCTGCTCGACATCCTGAAGGACAAGAAGGTCCCCGCGACGTTCTTCCTGCTCGGCAAGAACCACATCGCCAAGCACCCGGACCTGGTGAAGCGGATGGCGCGCGAGGGGCACGAGCTCGCCAGTCACACCTGGGACCACAAGATCCTGACCGACGTCGACGACGACACGATCCGGGCCGAGTTCAAGCGCACCGACGACGCGGTGGAGCGGCTGACGGGCAAGCGCCCGACGCTGATGCGTCCGCCGCAGGGCCGCACGAACGACCATGTGAGCGCACTCGCCAAGGAGGAGGGGCTCGCGCAGATCCTGTGGGACGTGACCTGCAAGGACTACGAGACCACGGACTCGGCCCTGATCCAGAAGCGGGCCGTGACGCAGACCCGGCGGGACAGCATCATCCTGCTGCACGACATCTACCGCGGCACGGTCCCGGCCGTCCCCGGCATCATCGACGCCCTCAAGCAGAAGGGCTACGTGTTCGTGACGGTGCCGCAGCTGCTCGCGCCGGGCACGGCGGAGCCGGGCAAGGTCTACAAGCCCTGAGGTCACCGCACCGGCCCCGACAGGTGGGCCCGCGGGCCGTGGCTCCGACGCACGGTTCGAGATCCGGCTCCTAGAATCGCGCCATGACCGCCCACATCCGGATCATCCGTGACACACCGCTTTCCGCGGCCGAGGCCTGGCAACGGCTCACCGAGTGGGAGCGGCACGGCGACGTCGTCCCGCTCACCCGTGTCACCGTGCCCACGCCGCCGCCGACCGCCGTGGGCACGAGGTTCGTGGCCCGCACCGGGATCGGCCGCCGCCTGGGCTTCGACGACACGATGGAGGTCGTGGAGTGGCAGCCGCCGCACCGCTGCCGGATGGAGAAGCGGGGCACCTTCGTCACGGGCTGGGCCGAGTTCGAGGTGCGGGAGCGCGAGGGCGGCGGAGCGCGCGTGGAGTGGCGGGAGGACATCGGGGTGCGCGGGGTGCCCAAGGCCGCCGATCCGCTGCTCGCGGCCGCGGGGCGCCGGATGTTCGGCCGGGCGATGAACGGGCTGCTGCGCCACGGCGGTTGACCCACGGCCCACCACCGACACACAGGGCACGCTTGCGAACAGTCCGCCTGCTGCCGATGTGCCGGACAACTCCCCATCCGCACGCCCGAGTTGTAACTTGTCCCCTTCCGGTCACCCTCCTCGCACGGAAGTGAGCCGCTCATGGCCATAGCCGTCTACGGCGCCACGGGGCACACGGGGCGCCTCGTCACCGCCGAACTCCTCGCCCGGGGCCAGGACGTGATCCTCGCCGGCCGCGACGAACGGGGGCTGCGCGCGCTGGCCGCCGAACTCGCCGCCCCCGACCGGGTCCACGTCCACGTGGCACCCCTCGACGACAGCGAGGCGCTCCGCCGGCTCGCCCGCGGGGCCGACGCGCTGAACCACTGCGCGGGCCCCTTCACGACCACGGGACCGCCGGTCGCCGCCGCGGCCGCCGAGGCCGGGATCCCGTACGTCGACCACGCCATCGAGCCGCACCCCGTCAAGCACCTCTTCGACGCGTTCCAGGGCACGGCCGAGCGGACCGGCGCCGTCCTGATCCCGCAGATGAGCTTCTACGGGGGCTTCGGCGACCTGCTCGCCGCGGCGGCGGCCGCGGGGCTGCCGGACGTGGAGAAGGTGACCGTCGGCTACGCCGTCACCGGCTGGCGGATGACGCGGGGCGCCGTGAGCACCGCCAACCTGCTCATCGGGGAGATCGACCGGATCTCGTACGCGGACGGGGCCCAGCGGATCGGGCCGGTCGAGGTGCGCAACTCCGTCTTCCCGTTCCCGCCGCCGGTCGGGCCGCGCACCACGATCGTGCCGTTCCCGTCCGGCGAGGTCGTCACCGTGCCCCGGCACGTGCCGACCCGCGCCGTCGAAGTGCAGCTCACCGCCTCGACGTTCGAGGAGGAGCAGATCTTCAGCAGTGTCGACGCGAGCCCGCAGGAGCGGGCCCGCACCGAGTTCACCGTGGCGGTGCAGGTCGTACGGGCCGGGGGCGGCGGCCGCAACGCGCACGTGCGCGGGCGGGACATCTGGCGGGCCGCGGCGGTCGCCTCGGTGGAGGCCGTGCTGCGGCTCACCGGCGGTGAAGGGCCGTGCAAGGCCGGGGTGTTCAGCCCGGCCGAGGCGTTCGAGGCGGCGGGATTCCTGCGGACCCTGGCGGATCAGGGCGTGTTCGAGGCGGCACTCCCCGAGCCCTGATCACCCGGGAGGAGCGGCGGTTCGGCGTACCGCACGAGTTCCAGGGCCTGTTGCGGGAACCAGTCCCCGGCCTTCGGGTCGACCGTGCCCCGCTCCGGGTCCTCGGGGCCCGCCGTCCCGCGCAGGCACAGGCCGTCCGACTCCCCCGGCGTCTTGATCCACAGGCGCGCGTCCTGCAAGGGGTCGCCGGTGCGCAGGGTCGGGCGGGCGCCGAGGCCGCGGTCCGGCGGGTTGCACCAGTCCTGCGGGTCGCTGTACTTGCCGGCCGGCGGGACCCACGGGCCGCGGCCGTTGCGGCTGGAGTCCGTGACGAAGTGCGTCATCCGGGAGGCGGGGACGTGGACGTGGGCGTCGATCCATGCCTGCGTCTCGGCGCGCGGCGCGGACTGGTGCGGGCAGTCGGCGGCGTCGCCGCCCGCGTCGACGTGGGCGATGCACGACGAGATCAGCTTGCCGTACCAGGAGTTGGCGTCGTCTGCGTTGTAGTTCGAGGCGTTGGTGTAGAAGCCGGAGGCCCGCTCGACGCCGCCCTTGATCAGGCGCGGCACGATCGAGCCGACGGCGTGCCAGCCGGGGTGGCCGGTGTCGAGGTAGACGCGGGTGCCGGGCAGCGGCTCCAACCGGTCGACGGCGTAGTTGACCTCGGCGTAGCGGGCGGCGGTCTTCGTGCCCGCGGCGTCGTCCTGCCCGCAGTCGGCGGGCAGCAGGGCCAGCGAGTCGGGTTCGAGGATCACCATCGCGTCGCCGCGCCCGATGCCCCGGGCGACGGCGTCGATCCACGCCTGGTACTCGGCGGTGTTCGCGGCGCCGCCCGCCGAGTAGTTGGCGCAGTCGCGGCCGGGCACATTGTAGAGCGCGAACACGGGGACGGCGTCGTCGCGGCCCGCGTCGCGGACGACGTCCCGGGCCAGCTTCTCGACCTCCGCCGGGCTCTGGTCGCCGAACCACACGGCCTGCGGGGTGGCGACCATGGCGGTGATCCCGGCGGCGTCCCGGTACTGCCCGGCCTTGACGAGGCCGACGACCTGGCGCAGAGCGTCCGGGTTGGGGTCGGGGTGTAGAGGCGGGGCCCGCGGGCGCTCGCGGCCGGGGCGTCGTCGGCGACGGCGGCCGGGGCCCCGCCGAACGACACCGCCAGGGCGACGGCCAGCGCCGCTATGCCGGTGGACGCCCGCCGGGCCGTACGGATGCGGGCGCGTGCACGGGTACGCGTACGGGCACGTCTGAGAGGTCCTCGCACAGTTCACTCCTCGGTCCTTGCGGTCACGGGGACTTGCGGAAGACTTGCGGGAGCGCTCCCACGCCGGACGGGAGCGCTCCCACACGAGAGTCGTGCGCGGGACGCCCCGCGTCAAGGGCGGTGCAGGGGGCGGGTGTTGTGGGGTGGGAGGAGGCGGCGGGGCGCGGCGCGGGATGCGCGAGTACGAAAAGGGGGTGAACTGCCGTTCCGAGCCGGCGTGTCGGGCCGGTCAGCCACCCCCGTGCCCCGCGGGAACTCTCAGGCCACCGACCCGATGCGGCGTGCGGCACCCGGCTCGTGGTGGATCGGGGTGTGGGCGCCGGTGAGGGAGACTCCGGTGCCGCCGCGACGGTTCGCCACGATCTCGGAGGCGATGGACAGGGCCACCTCCTCCGGTGTGCGGGCGCCGAGGTCGAGACCGATCGGGGAGCGCAGACGGGCCAGTTCCAGGTCGGTGACGCCGACGTCGCGGAGCCGGTCGTTGCGGTCGAGGTGGGTGCGGCGGGAACCCATGGCTCCCACGTAGGCGACCGGGAGGCGCAGGGCGTGCTGGAGGAGCGGGACGTCGAACTTGGCGTCGTGGGTGAGGACGCAGAGCACCGTGCGGCCGTCGACCTCCGTGCGCTCCAGGTACCTGTGCGGCCATTCGACGACGATGTCGTCGGCCTCGGGGAAGCGGGCCGGCGTCGCGAAGACCGGGCGGGCGTCGCAGACGGTGACGTGGTACCCGAGGAACTTGCCCATGCGGACGAGCGCGGAGGCGAAGTCGATCGCCCCGAACACGATCATCCGGGGCGCGGGTACGGAGGACTCGATCAGGAGCGTGACCGGCGCTCCGCAGCGTGCGCCCTCCTCCCCCGTCTCCAGGGTGGCGGTGCGTCCCGCGTCGAGATACGCCGCCGCTTCCCGCACCACGGTGCGGTCCAGTTCGGGGTGGGCGCCGAACCCGCCCTCGTACGAACCGTCGGCGCGGACGAGGAGCGCGCGGCCGAGGAGTTCGCGGGGCCCGGACACGACGCGGGCGAGGGCCGCCGCCTCCCCCGAGGAGGCGGCGGACAGCGCCGCGGCGAGCACGTCCCGTACGGCCGGGTCGTCGGCGCGTACCGGGGTGACGAGGATGTCGATGACGCCGCCGCAGGTGAGGCCCACGGCGAAGGCGTCGTCGTCGCTGTACCCGAAGCGCTCGAGGACCGGCTGCCCGTCCTCCAGGGCCTGTCGGCACAGTTCGTAGACCGCGCCCTCCACGCAGCCGCCGGAGACCGAGCCGATCGCGGTGCCCTCGCTGTCGACGGCGAGGGCCGCGCCCGGTTGCCGGGGCGCGCTGCCGCCGACGGCCACCACGGTGGCCACGGCGAAGTCGCGTCCCTGCCCGACCCACCGGTGCAGCTCTTCGGCGATGTCCAGCATGTCTCGGTCTCCTTAGCGGTTGCGTACGGGAGGCGGTGCGGCGTCAGTGGACGCCGAGCCAGCCCTCGATCGGGTTGAGGGCGAAGTACACGAGGAAGATCACCGTCAGGCCCCACATGAAGGCCCCGATCTCCCGGGCGCGGCCCTGGGCGATCTTGATGGCGACCCAGGAGATGACGCCCGCGGCGACACCGGTGGTGATCGTGTACGTGAAGGGCATCAGGACCACGGTCAGGAAGACCGGGATCGCGGTGCCCCGGTCCGCCCAGTCGACGTGCCGGGCGTTCATCATCATCATCGCGCCGATGACGACGAGCGCGGCGGACGCGACCTCCTGCGGGACGATCGCGGTGACCGGCGTGAAGAACAGGCAGGCCGCGAAGAACAGGCCGGTGACGGCGGAGGCGAGGCCCGTGCGGGCGCCCTCCCCGACGCCGGTGGCCGACTCGACGAAGACGGTCTGGCCCGAGCCGCCGGCGACGCCGCCGATCGCGCCGCCCGCGCCGTCGATGAACAGCGCCTTGGACAGGCCCGGCATGCGGCCCTTGTCGTCGGCGAGCTTCGCCTCGGTGCCGACGCCGATGATGGTGGCCATCGCGTCGAAGAAGCCGGCGAGCACCAGAGTGAAGACGATCATGCCGACGGTCATCGCGCCGACCTCGCCCCAGCCGCCGAACTCGACGTCGCCGAAGAGCGAGAAGTCGGGGGACGAGACCGCGCTGCCGTGCAGCTCGGGGGCGCCGTTGGCCCACTGCTTCGGGTCGATGACGTCGAGCGCGTTGAGGATCATCGCGACGATCGTGCCGGTGACGATGCCGATCAGGATCGCGCCGGGGGTGTTGCGCGCCTGGAGCATGAAGATCAGGAGGAGCGTGCCCGCGAAGAGCAGGACGGGCCAGCCGGAGAGTTCGCCGGTGGCGCCGAGGGTGAGCGGGGTGGCCTTGCCGACCTGGACGAAGCCGGACTTGTACAGGCCGATCAGGGCGATGAACAGGCCGATGCCCATGGTGATGCCGTGCTTGAGCGCCAGCGGAATCGCGTTCATGATCATCTCGCGCAGCCCGGTGACGACGAGCAGCATGATCACGACGCCGTACATCACGCACATGCCCATGGCCTGCGGCCAGGTCATCTCGGGGGCGACCTGCGAGGAGATCACTCCGGAGACCGAGAGGCCGGCGGCGAGCGCGAGCGGCACCTTGCCGACGAAGCCCATCAGGAGCGTGGTGAGCGCGGCGGCGAAGGCGGTCGCGGTGATCAGGGCCTTCTGGCCCATGGTGTCGCCCGCGGCGTCCTTGCCGGACAGGATCAGGGGGTTGAGCAGGAGGATGTACGCCATGGCCATGAAGGTCGTGACGCCGCCGCGCACCTCGCGCGCGACGGTGGATCCCCGGTCGGATATGTGGAAGTAGCGGTCGAGCCAGGACCTGCCGGCGGGGACACGCGAGCCGGAGCCCGCGTCCTCGGCGGTGGTCTTCGGCTCCACGGACTGCTGGGTCATGGTGCCTCGTTTCCCAAGGTTCACAGGGACACCCGCCAAATGCCTGACGGCATGCGGGATTTGGGATGGCTGCACGACCCGGGGGACGGCCCGAGGCGTAGAGAGGGTCCGGGGTGCCGGCACGGTGTCCGGCACCCCGTGAGGGGCTAGGCGGAAGCCGTGCCCGTCAGGTGCTCGGGCCGGACCGGAGTCCGGTTGAGCTCGAGACCCGTCGCGTTCCTGATCGCCGCGAGGACGGCCGGGGTGGACGACAGGGTCGGGGCCTCGCCGATGCCGCGCAGCCCGTACGGGGCGTGCTCGTCGGCGAGTTCGAGCACGTCGACCGGGATGGTCGGTGTGTCGAGGATCGTGGGGAGCAGGTAGTCCGTGAAGGAGGGGTTCCTGACCTTCGCCGTCTTCGGGTCGACGACGATCTCCTCCATCACCGCGATGCCCATGCCCTGGAGCGTGCCGCCCTGGATCTGGCCGATCACGGAGAGCGGGTTGAGCGCCTTGCCGACGTCCTGGGCGCAGGCCAGTTCGATGACCTTGACCAGGCCGAGCTCGGTGTCGACCTCGACGACGGCGCGGTGCGCGGCGAACGAGTACTGCACGTGGCCGTTGCCCTGGCCGGTGACCAGGTCGAAGGGGACGGTGGGCCGGTGGCGCCACTCCTCCTCGATCTCGACCGCCTCGTCCTCCAGTACGTCGACGAGGTCGGCGAGGACCTCGCCGCCGTCGGTGACGACCTTGCCGCCCTCCAGGAGGAGTTCGGCGGTGGCCCAGGCCGGGTGGTAGGTGCCCAGCTTGCGGCGCCCGATCTCCAGGACCCGCTCGCGGACCAGCTCGCAGGCGTTCTTGACGGCGCCGCCGGTGACGTACGTCTGACGTGACGCGGACGTCGAACCGGCCGAGCCGACCCGGGTGTCGGCGGGGTGGATGGTCACCTGCGCGACGCCCAGCTCGGTGCGGGCGATCTGCGCGTGGACGGTGATGCCGCCCTGGCCGACCTCCGCCATGGCGGTGTGCACGGTGGCGACGGCCTCGCCGTTGATGACCTCCATGCGCACCTTGGCGGTGGAGTAGTCGTCGAAGCCCTCGGAGAAGCCGACGTTCTTGATGCCGACCGCGTAGCCGACGCCGCGGACGACGCCTTCGCCGTGCGTGGTGTTGGACAGGCCGCCGGGCAGGGCGCGGACGTCGGAGCCCTCGCTGGACTCCCACTGGCGCTCGGGCGGCAGCGGCATCGCCTTGACGCGGCGCAGCAGTTCGGCGACCGGGGCCGGCGAGTCGACCGGCTGCCCGGTCGGCATGATCGTGCCCTGCTCCATGGCGTTGAGCTGACGGAACGCGACCCGGTCCATGCCCACCGCGTCGGCGAGCTTGTCCATCTGGGCCTCGTAGGCGAAGCACGCCTGGACCGCGCCGAAGCCGCGCATGGCGCCGCAGGGCGGGTTGTTCGAGTAGAGCGCGATGGCCTCGATGTCGACGTCGTCGATCACGTACGGGCCGACGCTCAGCGACGAGGCGTTGCCGACGACCGCCGGGGACGCCGACGCGTAGGCACCGCCGTCGAGCACGATCCGGCACTTCATGTGCGTGATCTTGCCGTCCTTGGTCGCCCCGTGCTCGTAGTACAGCTTGGCGGGGTGGCGGTGGACGTGGCCGAAGAAGGACTCGAACCGGTTGTAGACGATCTTGACGGGCTTGCCGGTGCGGAGCGCGAGCAGGCAGGCGTGGATCTGCATCGACAGGTCCTCGCGGCCGCCGAACGCGCCGCCGACGCCGGCCAGCGTCATGCGCACCTTGTCCTCGGGCAGGCCGAGGACCGGGGCGATCTGCTTGAGGTCGGAGTGCAGCCACTGGGTGGCGACGTACAGGTCGACGCCGCCGTCCTCGGACGGCACGGCGAGCCCGGACTCGGGGCCGAGGAAGGCCTGGTCCTGCATGCCGAAGGTGTACTCGCCCTTGACGACGAAGTCGGCGCGCCTGGCCGCCGCGTCGGCGTCGCCGCGCACGATGGGCTGGCGGTGCACGATGTTCGGGTGCGGGACGTGGCCGATGTGGTGGTCGTCGCGGTTCTCGTGGACGAGGATCGCGTCCGGCGCGGTGGCGGAGGCCTCGTCGGTGATGACGGGCAGCTCGCGGTACTCGACCTTGATCTTGGCGGCGGCGCGGCGCGCGGTCTCCGGGTGGTCGGCGGCGACCAGCGCGACGGGCTCGCCGTGGTGGCGGACCTTGCCGGTCGCGAGGACGGGGGTGTCCTGGATCTCCAGACCGTAGTTCTTCACGTCGGTCGGCAGGTCGTCGTGGGTGAGGACCGCGTAGACGCCGGGCGTGGCGAGCGCCTCGCCCGTGTCGATGGAGAGGATCTCGGCGTGCGCGACGGGCGAGCGCAGGATCTGGCCCCACAGCATGTCCTCGTGCCACATGTCGGAGGAGTACGCGAACTCGCCGGTGACCTTGAGGGTGCCGTCGGGGCGGAGCGTGGACTCGCCGATGCCGCCCTTGGTCTGCGACCCCTGGGTGACGTTGGCGGGGATACCCGTGGTGCGTGTGTCGGCCATGACGTCAGGCCCCTTCCGGCGCGGACTGGCGGGCCGCGGCCAGCCGTACCGCGTCCATGATCTTCTCGTAGCCGGTGCAGCGGCACAGGTTGCCCGAGAGCGCCTCGCGGATGTCCGCGTCGGACGGGTTCGGGGTGCGCTCCAGCATCTCGTCGGCGGCGACGAGCAGGCCCGGGGTGCAGAAGCCGCACTGGACGGCGCCCGCGTCGATGAACGCCTGCTGGATGGGGGCGAGTTCGGCGCCCTCGCCGGTCTGCGAGTCGGTGCCCTTGGCGGACCAGCCCTGGGCCTCCTGGAGCGATGTGCCGCTCTCTCCGGCCGTGCCGCACGAACCGGCCGCGCAGGACCGCTTGTTGGCGAAGTCGGCGAGGCCCTCGACGGTGACGACCTCGCGGCCCTCGACCTGACCGGCGGCGACCAGACACGAACACACCGGTACGCCGTCGAGGCGGACGGTGCACGAGCCGCACTCGCCCTGCTCGCACGCGTTCTTCGAGCCGGGCAGGCCCATCCGCTCGCGCAGCACGTACAGCAGGGACTCGCCCTCCCACACGTCGTCGGCTTCCTGCTTGCGGCCGTTGACCGTGAAATTGACGCGCATTACGCGACACTCCCCTTCTCGATGGTCTCGCCGCTTCCGCCGCGGTACGACTCCCAGGCCCAGGTGAGCGTGCGGCGGGCCATGATGCCGACCGCGTGACGCCGGTACGAGGCGGTGCCGCGTACGTCGTCGATCGGGTTGCAGGCGGCGGCGCACAGGTCCGCGAACTGCTTGGCGACCGACGGGGTGATGATCTTGCCGTTGTCCCAGAACCCGCCCTCTTCGAGCGCGGCGTTGAGGAACTGCTCGGCCTCCTTGGCGCGGATCGGCGTGGGCGCGGCGGACCCGATGCCGGTGCGCACGGTCCGCGTCCGCGGGTGCACCGCGAGCCCGAAGGCGCACACGGCGATCACCATGGCGTTGCGGGTACCGACCTTCGAGTACTGCTGCGGTCCGTCGGCCTTGTCGATGTGCACGGCGCGGATCAGCTCGTCGGGGGCGAGCGCGTTGCGCTTCACACCGGTGTAGAACGCGTCGATCGGGATGCGCCGCGAGCCGCGTACGGACTCGACCTCGACCTCGCAGTCGGCGGCGAGCAGCGCGGGGTGGGCGTCTCCGGCCGGCGAGGCGGTGCCGAGGTTGCCCCCGACGCCGCCGCGGTTGCGGATCTGCGGCGAGGCCACGGTGTGCGAGGCGAGCGCGAGGCCCGGCAGCTCGGTCCGCAGATTCTCCATGATCGTGGCGTACGGGACGGAGGCGCCGAGCCGGACGGTCTCCTCGCCCACCTCCCACTCGCTCAGCTCGCTGATGCGGTTGAGGTCCAGGAGGTACTCGGGTCGCCGGTGGTCGAAGTTGATCTCGACCATGACGTCGGTGCCACCCGCGATCGGCACAGCGGTGGGGTGCTCGGCCTTGGCGGCGAGCGCCTCCTCCCAGCTGGCGGGACGAAGGAAGTCCATGAGCGGATCTCTTCTCCGTAGATTCGTGGTTCGTGGTTCGTTCGAAGCGATCGAGCCACGCAATGTGCGGATCACGGGGGCTCGTTCATGTGGTGTTCACGTGGAGTGGGGCCAGTACACCGCTCTGTGCTCCACCTGTGTCAGTCACGGAAACCATGAAGGAGTTGGCTGGCCCAGGGGGGTGTCTTGTAGATTCGTATGAACGGAAGGCATCAGAAACCTCACCGTTTTCCCCTGGAAACCGGAGCCACAGGTCTCTGGCCACGTACGACGCACACTTTCGAGACAGATCGGCGGCGACCACGACATGCGGCTGCGCGCATTGCTGGACACGGACGCGCTGGGCCTCAGGCTCCTCGGCGGCGAGGACGAGCTGGACCGCACGGTCCGTGGCGTGATGACGACGGACCTGCGCGATCCGAGCCGCTACATGTCGGGCGGCGAGCTCGTGCTCACCGGTCTGGCCTGGCGGCGGGACGCCTCCGACTCCGAGCCGTTCGTACGGATCCTCTCGACGGCCGGGGCCACCGCGCTCGCGGCCGGTGAGGCGGAGCTGGGCGCCATCCCCGAGGACCTGGTGCAGGCCTGCGCACGGCACCGCCTGCCGCTGTTCGCGGTGAGCGAGTCGGTCGCGTTCGCGACGATCACCGAGCACGTCGTACGCCAGGTCTCGGGCGAGCGGGCCGGTGACCTGGCGGCCGTCGTGGACCGGCACCGGCGCCTGATGACGTCGGGTCCGGCGGGGGGCGGCCCCGAGGTCGTCCTCGATCTGCTCGGCAGCGACCTGGACCTGCGGGCCTGGGTGCTGTCCCCGGCGGGGCGCGCCATCGCGGGTTCGCGCTCGACGGCCGCGGCGCTGCCCGCCGAGGTGTGCGCCCGGCTGGCGGCGGAGCATCTGTCCGCGACCCGTTCGGGCCGCCGCGCGCCGCACCGCGTGACGGTCGAGGGCATCACGTACTCGCTGTTCCCGATCCGCTCCGGCGGCCGGGGCGCGGCCCCCGCGGCCCGTGACGTGCGCGAGACGGTCCTCGCCGACTGGCTGCTCGCGGTCGAGGCGGACGCGGGCGACTGGCCCGAGGAGCGGCTCGACCTGCTCCAGGGCGTGACCCAGCTGATCTCGGTCGAGCGTGACCGGCGCGACGCGGCCCGCACGGTACGGCGCAGGCTCGCCCAGGAGGTCCTGGAGCTGGTCCAGACGGGCGCGGCCCCCGCGGAGATCGCCGCGCGCCTGCGGGTGGCGGCCCCGGTGCTGCTCCCGGGCCTCGGCGCGGCCCCGCACTGGCAGGTCGTCGTGGCCCGCGTCGAGTGGGAGGGCGGGCAGATCGAGGGCGGCCCGGTGGCCCAGTCGCTCCTGGAGGAGATCCTGGTCGACCCCCTCTCGTCGGGGCCCGAGCCGTCCGACCGCATCGCGGTGGCGCACACCGGCGACGAGGCGATCGCCCTCGTCCCGCTCCCGGCGGTCTCGTCCGAGCACGACGGTTCGGAGCAGGGCCTGATCGCGGACACGCTCCTCGGGACCGTGCGGGACCCGCTGTCGGCGGGGCTCGCGGACGACGGGCGGCTGACCATCGGCGTGAGCGCGGCCGTGCACTCGGCGGAGGGCTGCGCGGCGCGCTGGAGGAGGCCCGGCACGCCCGTCGCGTCGCGGCCGCCCGCACCGGTCTGGTCTGCGCGGCCGGCCACCAGGAGCTGGCGTCCCACGTCCTGCTGCTGCCGTTCGTGCCGGACGACGTGCGCCGCGCGTTCACGGCCCGTCTGCTCGACCCGCTGCGCGACTACGACCGCAAGCACCGCGCGGAGCTGATCCCGACCCTGGAGGCGTTCCTCGACTGCGACGGCTCGTGGACCCGCTGCGCCTCCCGTCTCCACCTGCACGTCAACACGCTGCGCTATCGCGTGGGCCGGATCGAACAGCTGACGAACCGTGATCTCTCGCGGCTGGAGGACAAGTTGGACTTCTTCCTGGCCCTGCGCATGAGCTGACCCGTTACCCGCTCCGGGCGCCGCCCGGAACCCCCTCCCTTTGTGAAATCTTTCACCCACCCCCTTGGCCGGGCCCGGTGATCCGTGCTGAGATGCCCCACGGAAACTCGGCTCGATGGCGTGCTCGGGGAGGGCAACGTGGCGCATACCGCCATGTCTGGTACCGGAACGAACGCAGGGGACGATCCACTCCAGACCGCGGTATGGCGGCTGCGCTCACGCGGCTGCTGGGTCGACGCGGCAGCGCTCCTCGACCACCACGCGGCGACGGATCCGCACGCCGCGCTCCAGCGGGCGGCGCTGCTCGTCGAGCGGTGCCTCTACACGGAGCAGGGCTGGCCCGAGGCGGAGGACGCGCTGCGCGCCGCCGAGGCGCTCGCGCACACCGACGACGAACGCGGCGCCGCGGCCTGCGAGCGGGGTCAACTCGCCTACGCCGCCACGCTGTTGAAGGTGCGGGACCGGGTCGACGAGGCCCGCTCGGCGTTCGGCAGGGCGGCGGCCCTGATCGCGCCGGGCGCCGCGGGCCGGGCGATCCTGGACTTCCGGCGGGGTCTGATGGCGGAGAACCTCGCGGACTCGCCCCAGGCGGCCCGCGCCGCGTACCGCAGGGCCCACGCGGGCGCCACGGCCCACGGCGACATCCTGCTGCTCTCCTTCACCTGGCGACACCTGGCCGGACTGGCCCTGCGCGAGGGCGAGTTGGTGGAGGCGCGGCACGGTTTCGCGGAGTCGCTGCGGCTGCGGGAGGAGCTGGGCTACCTGGTGGGCACGGCCCCGGCCCTCGTCTCCCTGGCGGAGGCGGAACCCGAACCGGAGACGAAGGCCCGGCTGCGGGCGGAGGCGGGCCGCCTGTTCCGCCTCCTGGGCGGCGTCCCGACCTGGCTGGCAGGAGCGCTCCCCGCGGCAGCCTGAGGGGCCTGGGCCGGGTCCGTGCGCGGCACGGCCGCACGCGGCCCCCGGCCCGGACAGACCGGCTTACGGCGGACGCCACACCGGGACCGGCGCACGCTCAGCCGCCGAAGTGCTCCCGCACCAGCACGCCGACCGCGGCCGTGTCCTCCCGCTCCAACGCGTCGAGCAGGGCGACGTGCTGGGCGGCGTCCCGTGCCAGATCGCACGCCGCCCACACCACGCGCCGCCTCAAGTCGTCGGCCACCCGCACCAGTTGGTCGTTTCCGCCGAGCGACAGCACGGCCCGGTGGAAGGCCCGGTCCGCTTCGGCGTAGCGGGCGAGGTCGCCGGAGGACGCCGCCGCGACGGTCTCCAGGGCGGCGGGCCGCACCTCGTTCCAGCGCGCGGCCGCGACCGTACGGGCGAGTCGCAGCACGACCGGCACCTCGATGAGCGCCCGGACCTCCGCCAGCTCCGCGCGCTCGCGGGCCGTACGCTCGGTGACGCGGAAGCCGCGGTTCGGGACGACCTCGACGGCGCCCTCCCTGGCCAGCTCCTGCATCGCCTCGCGCACGGGCGTGGCCGAGACGCCGAGCCGCTCGCCGAGCGCGGGCGCCGAATAGACCTCGCCGGGCGCCAGATCGCCGGAGACGAGCGCGGCCCGCAGCGCGTCGAGCACCTGCCCGCGCACCGACGTCCGCTCGACCGTCCCGCGGACGGCGACGCCGGGCGCGGGGGCTCGCTGTGGGTGTGGTCGCCCCGGCTGCGCTCGACGGCCGGCGGCGCCGCGGCCCATGTCGTGGCGGACCGCTGCTCGGGCACCCCGAAAGCCGCCGTGCGCGGTCTGGCCTGCTCCACCCCGGTCATCCCCTTCGCCGCCGTTCCTAGCCGTTCCTCGCCGTTTGTCCGAAGCTCAACGAAGAACGATAGGCCGCTCGGGCCGCAGTTCAAACCCCGAATCCTTCGGGTAAGGTAAGGCTTACCTGCAAACGATCGTGATTCGGTGGTCCCTGCATGACCCTCGTCACCCCGGCGCCCGCCGCGACGCACAGCGCGGTCACGGCCGCGTACGCCCGCCTCACCGAGGTGTTCCCGAGTCTGCGCATCGGCGAGCTCGCGCCCGGCGAGCGGCTGCCGGAGGGGGCGGGCTGGGTCGGCACCCGGCAGCTCGCCGAGGGCGGCGCCGCACTCGACGCGTTCCTGGCGTGGGACGACGCACAGGTCCTCAAGGACTACGGGCAGCAGGCCCGCCCCGACGTGGTCGCCAGCTTCGGTCTGCACCGCTACGCCTGGCCCGCCTGCCTCCTCATCACGGTCCCCTGGTTCCTGCACCGCCGCGTGCCCCGCTTCCCCGCGGCACACGTCTCCTTCCAGCGCGCGCTCGGCCGGATGGCCGTACGCGTCACGGATTTCGCCTGCCTGCCCGACGACCCGGCGGCGGCCCTGCCCGGCGCGCACGTCGTCCCGGACGAGGAGGCGCTGCGCGCCGAGGTCAGGGCGGCCGTGGCCGAGCACCTCCAGCCCGTCCTCAGCGGCTTCGGACCGCGGATGCGGCGCGGGCCGCGCGCCCTGTGGGGCATGGCGACGGACGAGATCGTCGAGGGCCTCTGGTACGTCGGCCATCTGCTCGGCGAGGAGCGGCGCGCGATGACCGAGCTGGAGGAGCTGCTGCCGGGCACGACGAAGCCGTACGTCGGCAAGGCGGCCTTCCGTGAACTCACGGGCCCGAACGGGGAGTCGCTGCCGACCCGTGACCGCGCGAGCTGCTGCCTCTTCTACACGCTGCGCCCCGAGGACACCTGCGTGACCTGCCCGCGGACCTGCGACGCGGACCGCGTCACGAAGCTCACCGCGACCGCCGCAGCCTGAACCACCCTTACGGGTGACGCAATTCGAACTCAACTTCCCTTTGTCCGGCGGGAGTTCGAGCGTACGACCGCTTTGCACGCCCCCTCGCACTCCAATGGCGTTCTCTTGTCCCGAAACGCCCTGCGGGCTCGGACGGCTGCGCCAATATGGCGCCCGTTCCACCCACCCGTCACCCACCACCACCCTTCCGACGAAGCGCTTCGCGCTGTACCAACTTTTTCGCGATGCAAGGGACCCCAGATGAGACTGACCGACATATCGCTGGACTGGCTGCTTCCGGGCGCCGTGCTGCTCCTGGGCGGCCTTGCGGCGGTTGCGGTGCTCGCGCGCGGCAAGCGTGCCGGGGAGAAGACCGCGGCATCGTCGTCCGACGACTCGTGGGAGCGCACCGAGGAGCGCCGCAGGCGCAAGGAGGCCGTCTACGGCACCGCTTCTTATGTCCTGCTGTTCTGCTGCGCGGCCGTCGCGGCCGCCCTCTCCTTCCACGGCCTGGTCGGCTTCGGCCGGCAGAACCTGAGCCTGTCCGGGGGCTGGGAGTACCTCGTCCCGTTCGGGCTCGACGGCGCGGCGATGTTCTGCTCCGTGCTCGCCGTGCGCGAGGCCAGCCACGGTGACGCCGCCCTCGGCTCCCGGATACTCGTGTGGACGTTCGCCGGGGCCGCCGCCTGGTTCAACTGGGTGCACGCGCCACGGGGGTTGGACCACGCGGGCGCCCCGCACTTCTTCGCGGGGATGTCGCTGTCGGCGGCGGTGCTCTTCGACCGCGCCCTGAAGCAGACGCGCCGCGCGGCGCTGCGCGAACAGGGCCTGGTGCCGCGGCCGTTGCCGCAGATCCGCATCGTGCGGTGGCTGCGCGCCCCCCGGGAGACGTACAGCGCCTGGTCGCTGATGCTCCTGGAAGGCGTACGCACGCTGGACGAGGCGGTGGACGAGGTGCGCGAGGACAAGCGGCAGAAGGTGCAGAACCGGATGCGGCAGCGCGAGCACCAGAAGCTGGAGCGCGCGCAGCTGCGGGCGCTCAGCCGGGGGCACCGCTCGTTCACGGGACGCGGCGGACGCCAGGTGGAGGTGCCGGCCGTGGCCCCGGCAGCGGGGTCCGCGCAGGTCGCGGACCCCGCCATATCGCCGGGAACCCAGCCCTCACAGGACGAGCTACCGCTGCGCGCGCGGCCCTCTCTCCAGGCCGTGAGGAGCGGCGCTGAGCAGCCGTCCTCCGTCACCGTCGATCTGACGGCGGAGGACGACACGCAGGCGCTGCCGCGTCTGGACACGCTGGAGCGGAAGCTCAAGGACCTTGAGCAGCAGTTCGGCTGACGCCCCGTCAGGGCGTCAGGGCCACCGGACACGGCGGCGTCGTGGACTCACACGGCGTCGCCGTTCAGCTCGAACCACACCACCTTCCCCGCGCTCGCCCCGCCGGGCGCCAGGACGCCCCAGGCGTCGGCCAGGGACTGCACCAGGATCAGACCGCGCCCGCTCGTGCCGTGCGTACCGTCGTCGGCGTTCGGTACCCGCAGCTCGGGGCGGTGTCCCGCGTAGTCCCTCACCTCCACCCGTAGCCCGCGCGGACCCACGGTCGCCGTGAGCTCCGCCTCGCGGTCGGTGTGCACCAGCGCGTTGGTGACGAGCTCGCTCGTGAGCAGCTCGGCTATCTCCGATCTTCCCGGCCTGCCCCAGTGGTGGAGCAGTTCGCGCAGCGCGCACCGGGTCTCGGGCACGGCCCTCAGGTCCGCCCTGCCCAGCTTGCGCGTGAGATGTCGCGGCGCCCCGTCCCCCGGTTCCGCGCCGTCGGCCGTCGCTTCCTGCGTACTCGTAGTCGGAGGGCCCCCGATACTGATCGGGCCGCCCCCTCGTGCCTGCCGTTTCATGACCCCCGCCCACACAGCGATCCCGATGCCCTTCTCACTACCGATGTGTGCTGCTCGGACTGCTCTCTCGAACGCGTACACGGGGATGCATGCCCCGTGCGCATGTCGGCACTCTTGTTGATTCGTCCACCACCCGGGGAAGGAGGGGTGGGGACACGCATCGGAAGGAGCCGCCGTGCACGACGACCGACACCTCGTGGAGGGACGACTGGAGCGCGCGATGCGCCAGTTCGTGCGGCCCGCGCAATACGCGGCGCGGGTACCGCTGACCCTGAGCGCCTGGCACGCGCCCGACCGCTCCGGCGAGGAAGCCGCCCCCGCCGGAGCGGAGGCGACGGCGTGGCCGACCGTGCCCGTCGCGCAGGCGCTCGCCGCCGAGTACGCGCCCTTCGAACCGGGCACCGCCTGGGGAAAGCCCTGGTCGACCACCTGGTTCCGGATCGAGGGGCGGGTGCCCGAGGAGTGGGCGGGGCGGCACGTGGAGGCGGTCCTCGACCCCGGGTTCAGCGGACAGGGCCCCGGGTTCCAGGCGGAGGGGCTGCTGTACGACGCGTCCGGCGTCCCGCTGAAGGGCATCCATCCGCGCAACCGGCATCTGACGATCGCCGCCCCGGCGGTCGGGGGCGAACCGGTGCGTCTGCTGCTGGAGGCGGCCGCCAATCCGACGGTCCTGCGGGACTTCGAACCCACCTATGTGGGTGACGTCCTGACGGCCGGGGATCGGCCCATCTACCGATTCCGCGCTGCCGACTTGGCCGTACTCGACGAGGCCGTCTGGCATCTTGCGCTCGACGTCGAGGTGCTGTCCGAGCTGATGCACGAGCTGGACGCGGACCGCGGCCGCCGCCACGACATCCTGCGGGCCCTGGAGCGGATGCTGGACGCGCTCGATCTGCACGACGTGTCGGGCACGGCTGAGGCGGCGCGCGCGGAGCTGGCCGAGGTCCTCGCCCGGCCCGCGCACGCGAGCGCGCACCGCGTCTCGGCGGCCGGGCACGCGCACATCGACTCGGCGTGGCTGTGGCCGCTGCGCGAGACGGTCCGCAAGGCGTCCCGCACCTTCGCGAACGTCACGGCGCTGGCCCAGGACTACCCGGAGCTGGTCTTCGCGTGCTCGCAGGCGCAGCAGTACGCATGGGTGAAGGAGCACCAGCCGCACATCTGGGAGCGCATCAAGAAGGCGGTCGCGGACGGCAACTGGGCGCCGGTCGGCTCGATGTGGGTGGAGTCGGACGCGAACATGCCGGGCGGTGAGGCGCTGGCCCGGCAGATCGTGCACGGCAAGCGGTTCTTCCTCGACGAGCTGGGGGTCGAGACGGAGGAGATCTGGCTGCCGGACTCCTTCGGGTACACCGCCGCCTTCCCGCAGCTGGCGAAGCTGGCGGGCGCGAAGTGGTTCCTGACGCAGAAGCTGAGCTGGAACCAGACGAACAAGATGCCGCACCACACGTTCTGGTGGGAGGGCATCGACGGGACCCGCGTCTTCACGCACTTCCCGCCCGTGGACACGTACAACTCGCAGTTCCACGGCCATGAACTCGCCCACGCGGAGCGGAACTTCGCGGAGAAGGGCGGCGCGTCCCGCTCCCTGGTGCCGTTCGGCTGGGGGGACGGGGGCGGCGGCCCGACCCGCGAGATGATGGAGAAGGCGCGCCGCCTGAAGTCCCTGGAGGGGTCGCCGCGCGTCGAGATCGAGAAGCCGTCGGCGTTCTTCGAGGCGGCGCACGAGGAGTACGCGGCGAAGGCGCCGGTCTGGTCCGGCGAGCTCTACCTGGAGATGCACCGGGCCACGTACACGACACAGGCGAAGACGAAGCAGGGCAACCGCCGCTCCGAACACGCCCTGCGCGAAGCCGAGTTGTGGTGCACGGCGGCCGCGCTGCGCGACCCGTCGTACGCATACCCGTACGACGACCTGGACCGGATCTGGAAGACGGTGCTGCTGCACCAGTTCCACGACATCCTGCCGGGTTCGTCGATCGCGTGGGTGCACCGGGAGGCCCGCGACACGTACGCCCGCGTCCTCGCCGAGCTGGACGAGATCACGGCCGAGGCCGTGCGGCGGCTGGGGCCCGGCGTTCCCGCGGCGCTGAACTCCTCCCCGTACCGGCGCAGCGAAGTCGTCGCGCACGACGGCCGGTTGGTGCAGGTGGATGTCGCCGGGCTCGGTGCCCGTGACCTCACCGAGGCCGCCGCGCACCCCCACGGGCCGGGAGCGCACGCCGCGGCGACCGTCGACGCCGACGCGATCGTGCTGGCGAACGAGCATCTGAGCGTGACCGTCGACAGCGACGGACTCCTCACCTCCGTACGGGACGTGCGGGGTGGCGGCCGTGAGGTGATCGCCCCGGGGGCGCGCGGGAACCTCCTCCAGCTGCACCCCGACCACCCCACCCAGTACGACGCCTGGGACCTGGACCCGCACTACCGGCACACCGGCACGGACCTCACCCGGGCGGAGTCGGTGCAGTTGGTGGAGGACGGGCCGCTGCGGGTCACGGTGCGTGTCATCCGCTCGTTCGGGAAGTCCCGGATCACCCAGGAGTACCGGCTCGCGGCCGGCAGCCGCCGCCTGGACATCGTCACGGACATCGACTGGCAGGAGTCGGAGAAGGTCCTCAAGGCGGCGTTCCCCCTGGACGTGCACGCGCAGCACTCGGCGGCCGAGATCCAGTTCGGGCACGTGCGGCGCCCCACGCACGCCAACACCGGCTGGGACGCGGCGCGTTACGAGATCTGCGCGCACCGCTGGCTGCGGGTGGCGGAGGACGCGTACGGGGTCGCGCTCGTCAACGACTCGACGTACGGCCACGACGTGACCCGCACCCGGCACGAGGGTGACGTCCTCGGCACGACGGTCCGGCTGACGCTGCTGCGGGCGCCGCACTCCCCCGACCCGGAGACCGACCTCGGCACGCACCGGTTCACGTACGCGCTGGCGCCGGGGGCGACGACCGGTGACGCGGTGGCCGAGGGGCTCGCGCTCAATCTGCCGCTGCGGATCGCGTCGGCGCCCGAGATCGCGCCGCTCGTCTCGGTCGACCATCCTGCGGTGACGGTCGAGTCGGTGAAGCTCGCCGAGGACCGCAGCGGCGATGTGGTGGTGCGGCTGTACGAGTCGCGGGGCGGGCGCGCGGCGGCGACGCTGACGGCGGGGTTCCCGGTCGCGGGTGCCGACGAGACGGACCTCCTGGAGCGTCCGCTGCGGGCCGCGGCCACGTCGGCCGCGGGGCTCACCCTCGCCCTGCGCCCGTTCCAGATCCTGACCCTGCGACTGCGCCCGGCGTGAGGGCGTGCCGCGCCCTCGCGTCAGGGGCGCGGCACGTTGCGCAGATTCGAGCGGGCCATCTGCACCATGCGGCCCACGCCGCCGTCGAGCACGATCTTCGACGCGGACAGGGCGAAGCCGGTGACCATCTCGGCGCTGATCTTCGGCGGGATGGACAGGGCGTTCGGGTCGGTGACGATGTCCACGAGCGCCGGGCCCTTGTGCCGGAAGGCGTCCTTCAGCGCGCCCGCGAGCTGCTTCGGCTTCTCCACGCGGACGCCGTACGCGCCCGCGGCCCGCGCGACGGCGGCGAAGTCGGGGTTCTTGTTGGTGGTCCCGTACGAGGGGAGCCCGGCGACGAGCATCTCCAACTCCACCATGCCCAGGGAGGAGTTGTTGAACAGGACGACCTTCACGGGCAGGTCGTACTGGACCAGCGTCAGGAAGTCGCCCATCAGCATCGAGAAGCCGCCGTCGCCCGACATGGAGATGACCTGCCGCTCCCGGTCGGTGAACTGGGCGCCGATCGCCATCGGCAGCGCGTTCGCCATCGAGCCGTGCGAGAACGAACCGATGACGCGGCGCCGCCCGTTGGGCGAGATGTAGCGCGCCGCCCAGACGTTGCACATTCCGGTGTCGACCGTGAACACGGCGTCCTCGGAGGCGAGTTCGTCGAGGACGGAGGCGACGTACTCGGGGTGGATCGGGGTGTGCTTCTCGACCTTGCGCGTGTACGCCTTCACGACCCCTTCGAGCTGGTCGGCGTGCTTCTTCAGCATCTTGTCGAGGAAGCGGCGGTTGGACTTCGGCCGGACGCGCGGAGTGAGGCAGCGCAGCGTCTCGCGGACGTCGCCCCACACGGCGAGGTCCAGCTTGGAGCGCCGCCCCAGGTTCTCGGGCCGGACGTCGACCTGGACGATCTTGACGTCCTTCTGCGGCAGGAACGCGTTGTACGGGAAGTCGGTGCCGAGCAGGATCAGCAGGTCGCACTCGTGGGTGGCCTCGTAGGCGGCGCCGTAGCCGAGCAGCCCGCTCATGCCGACGTCGTACGGGTTGTCGTACTGGATCCACTCCTTGCCGCGCAGGGCGTGGCCGACCGGGGACTTGACCTTCTCGGCGAACTCCATGACCTCGGCGTGCGCGCCCGCGGTGCCGCTGCCGCAGAACAGCGTGACCTTGTCGGCCGCGTCGATCATCTCGACGAGCTTGTCGATCTCGGCGTCGCCGGGGCGGATGGTCGGCCGTGACGTGACGATGGCGGTCTCGACGGACTTCTCCGGAGCCGCCTGGTCGGCGACGTCACCGGGCAGCGTCACGACGCTCACACCACTGCGGCCGACGGCGTGCTGGATGGCGGTCTGGAGCACCCGGGGCATCTGCTGCGGGCTGGAGATCATCTCGCTGTAGTGCGAGCACTCGGCGAACAGCCGGTCGGGGTGGGTCTCCTGGAAGTAGCCGAGGCCGATCTCGCTGGACGGGATGTGGGAGGCGAGCGCGAGCACCGGGGCCATGGAGCGGTGGGCGTCGTAGAGGCCGTTGATGAGGTGCAGGTTGCCGGGTCCGCAGGAGCCCGCGCAGGCGGTCATCCTGCCGGTGATCTGGGCTTCCGCGCCCGCGGCGAACGCGGCGGTCTCCTCGTGGCGTACGTGGATCCAGTCGATGGCGCTGTCGCGGCGGATGGCGTCGACGACGGGGTTCAGGCTGTCTCCGACGACGCCGTACATGCGCTTGACGCCCGCGCGGACCAGGATGTCCACGAACTGCTCGGCGACGTTCTGCTTGGCCATGACTTCACTCGCCCCTTCGGCGTCCCGCGCGTAGGTGTCGTTCCCTCCATGTAGTCACACGCGGGGCGGTCCCGCCTCTGGGGTGGCGCTGTCGGGGCGTCGGGATCGTCGACGGCCGCGCGGTTCCCCGCGCCCGTCATGTCTCCCAGACGGCGGCCGCCGTGCGGTCGTCCGCGTACCCCTTGACCCGCACCTGGGTGTCGGCGAGGAACGCGGCGAGTCCCGGCGGGTCCGCGGGCGCCCACCGCGCGGCGAGGTGGGACGACAGCTCCGGCTCGCCGCGGAGCGGTTCCGCGAGGCCTGCCGTGCACAGCAGCAGCGTGTCCCCCGGACGGGCGACGGACGCCCGGAAGCGGAACGGGTCCCGGGGCGGCCGCGGAGCGGGCTCGTACGGGCTGGGCGGCGTCGTGATCCCGAGGTCCATCGTGAGCCGGTCGCCCTCGGGGGTCTCCGCCGCGGGCAGCGAGCCGTACCCCATGACCGGGGCGCCGCTCTGCTCGGCGGTGCTGGGCTCGATGTCCTGCCACTCGCCGTCCCTGAGCCGGAACAGACCCCCTCCGCCGACCCCAAAGAACACGCGGGTGCGGCATTTCGGGTCGGCCGGCACCAGAAGGCAGCGCAGCGTGGCGGCGTACTCCTCCGGGTCGAGGCCCTGCTCGGTGGCGCCCGCCCGCAGTTTGCCCAGGCTGCGGTCGGTGAGCCGGTGCAGCCCCGACTTGAGGTCGCCGCGCCGCCCGGCCCTGATGTCCTCGGCGAGCCGCGCGTGGCTGAGTCCCACGGCGCGGCCGATCCAGGCGCACGCCTCGGCGGCGGCCCGGTGGGCGCCCGGCGTCGCGCGGGCGCCGGTGGCCATGGCGACGAGCACGAGCGCGTCGGAGCCGCTGCCGAACCGCGCGGTCAGCAGGCTGTCGCGCCGGGGCTCCCCGCGGTAGCGCGCGGAGTCCCCGCGGACGGAGACGGCGCGCAGGACGGAGCTGCCGTACCGCGCGCCGTCGAGGACGGTGTCGGCGACCAGGTCGTCCAGGTCCTCCGGGTCGGCGGGGGCAGCGCGGTGGGCTCGGCGTCGTAGGTGGGCGGGCCGTCACCGACGTAGGGGACGGTGACCGGGGGGACGGCGACGGCGGTGTCCGTGGCGGAGGGCTCCGGAGGCACCGGCTCGGCGGCGGGGGCCTCGTCGGTGCGCACCTCCGGCGGGGCGGGGGCTGGGCCCACAGCCAGTCCCCGTGGTCGGGCTCGGCGCGCGGTGCCGGGACGCCCGGCGGGCCCGGTGGAGCGGCCACCGCGCCGGCCGAGGCGAAGCGGTCGTCCAAGGTGTCCGGCGCCCTGGCGGGTCCGGTGTCGGCCGCGGCCGCTTCGTCCTCGTACAACTGCCCCCACCAGTCGTCCTCTTGGGCACGGCGACCGGCGGGCCTCTCCCCCTGATGACTCATGTCCTTATTGTCCACCGATGAGGGCGTTCGGAAACGGCGCTTGCACGAAAAGGTCCGCCGGGCGGTCCCACCCCCGAGGGGGACCGCCCGGCGGACCGGTCTCACCGCGCGCCGCTCAGTGCGCCTCGCTCAGCGCACGTCGTAGGCGCGAGTCACCGTCTGCGTGACGGAGGCGCCCTTGGCGTCGGTGAGCGTGGTGCGCAGGGTGACCTGCTTGCCGGAGGCTGCCGCGTGGTTCACGGTCGCCGTCCAACGCCCGTCGGCGCGGCGCGTCTTCGCCTCGGTCCAGGTGGTTCCGCCGTCGTAGGAGTACGCCACCTCGGCCGCGGTGAGGTCGGCGGGCGTGTAGCCCTGGTGACCGGTCGCGGAGAGCGAGATCGTCTGGCCGTCCCTGGCCGCGAGGGTCTTCATGCCGTCCTCGGGGATCCCGTACTTGGGGAAGAGCAGCGGCAGGCCCTGGGAGTAGACGTCCGGCTTCTCCTGCGAGGTGAACGTGAAGACCGTCCGCACCGGCGACGAGCGCTGGAAGAAGCGGGCGGGCGAGCCGCCCTTCTGCGTGGTCAGCGTCAGCTCGTACGTGCTCTTCCCGGCCGGGATCTCGAAGACGCCGGCGGTCCAGGGCGACGAGCCGACGAGTTCGCCGTCGCGGGAGAGGCTGACGCCGCCGAAGTCGCCGAACGAGCCGGGGGCTCCGTAGTGGCTGCCGTCGCGCCAGTACGCGCCGTTGAAGTTGACGCCGATCAGGTTGCCCTGGCGTTCGCCGACGAGGATCTCGTCACCGGCGGCGTCCTGCGCGGCCGTCGGCACCAGGACGCCGTCGTACCAACGCTCCTTCAGGCGGGCGCCCTTGGCGTAGCTCTTGGCGCCGCCGATCATCGTCTCGCCGAACGGGAAGGACGAGCCGAGGATCCGCTCGAAGGTGACGTCGTCGCCGGCCGTGTAGTACTCGGCCCGGCCGCCGGGCGCGCGCACCGTGGCGAAGCTGTCGGGGACGGCGCTCACGCCGCCGGCCGTGGTGACCACCGTCGTGTCGGAGAAGTCGGCGGCGACACCGGCCGCCGTGTACGTCGAGTCGACGCGGGCCAGGGCGCGGTCGTGCGCGGCGTAGGTGCGCGGCGCGGTGAGTTCGCCGTCCTCGGTGTGCACGAGGTTGTACATGTACGGGCTGGACGCCGTGGCCTTCCACGTGACCTTCGTCGGGGCGGCGGCCAGGGCCTTCGCCTCGTCGGCGGGCAGCGACAGGATCGGCACGTCCGGGGCGACGAAGCCGGACGCGGGCGTCCAGCGGGTGGCGCTGTCGTGGTAGCCGATGACGGCGACGGCGCCCGCCGTCTTCGCGGCGGCGGCGATGGAGAACAGGCTCGTCGCGTCGTCCGCGAGCTTCACCAGTGCGATCTTGCCCTTGACGCCGGCGGCGGCCAGGTCGGCCGCGGTGCCCGCGCCGGCGGCGACGACCTCGGCGGAGCCGGTGCCGTCGAGGTTGACGGCGGTCGTCGTGGCGGCCCAGGGGTGCAGGCGTGTGCCGTCGGCGGTCCTGAACTCGCTGATCAGCGGGGCCGCGTTGCGCCACATGCTGGTGAACGCGTAGTCGCCGTCGGTGGCTTCGCCGCGGACGTCCGCGTAGTAGCCGCGGATCGAGCGCCCGCCGCTGATGGTGTCGGTGAAGAGCCAGACGTCGTCCCAGGTGCGCGACGAGCCGAGGACGGCGCCGCGAGTCTCGGACGTGCGGTCCTTCGTGACGGCCTTGAGGCGGCTCGCCTCACGGGCGTCGAGGACGAGCGTGGTGTCCTTGGTGAGGTTCAGCTGCGGGCGGCCCATGTAGGTGAGCGAGTCGTACAGCTTGGGGCTGTCGCCCGCGTCCGGGGTGCCGATGAAGGCCTGCACCTCGTAGGCGCCCGCCCGCAGTTCGAGGGTCTGCTGCTCGGCGCCGTCGTTGGAGAGCATGCTGCCCGTGGCGTCGTCGGTGCCGATCACGTCGAGGGAGGAGACCCCGGCCGCCGGGTCGCCGTTGCGGTCGACGACCTTGACGGTGAGCCGGACCGTCTTCGGCTGCACGTAGAGCGAGAACGGTGTGGAGACGTGCACGCCGCCGGGGCCGGTGGCCAGGACGCGGCCGGTGATGTCGCCGTACTGCGCCGCCTTGAGGCCGGCCGCCGGGTCGAGGGCGAGGGGCACCTCGACGGTCGCGCCCGCCGGGACGGTGACGGTCCTGCGGCCGAGGGAGGCGATCCGGGAGCGCACGGTGGTGCCGTCGTTGCCGGTGACGTGCGAGACGGCCAGGTCGAGCGTGACCGGCTTGTCGCCGGTGTTGGTGTACGGGACGTCGACGGAGGTCCGGTCGCCCGCGGACTGCGGCCAGTCGAACGTGCCGCCCTGCACGGAGCCCGCGCCGAGCACGGTCTGCTTCAGCGCCTGGTCGACGCGGAGCGAACCGCCGCCGGTCTCGCGCACGTCACCGGAGAGGTCGCTCTTGGCGGAGGAGACGAGGGCCTGCTTGACGCGCTGTCCGCTCCAGTCGGGGTGCTTCTGCTTGAGCAGCGCGGCGGAACCGGCGACGTGCGGCGTCGCCATCGACGTGCCCGACATGGAGGTGTACGCGTACACGCCCCGGCCGTTCGCCGCCGCGGCCTTGATGGCGACACCGGGCGCGGCGATCTCCGGCTTGAGGGTGTGGGTGCCCGCGACGGGGCCGCGGCTGGAGAAGTACGCGGTGTCGTCGGCGCTGTCGACGGCGCCGACGGTCAGCACGTCGGGGGCGCAACCGGGCGAGGAGACCGTGTTGTTGTTCCGGCCCAGGTTGCCCGCGGCGATCACGAACAGCGCGTCGCTCTTGCTCGCGAGGGCCTGCGCGGCCGTGCTCATCGGGTCGTCGCACGTCGGCATCGGCGCGGACGAGCCGAGGCTCATGGAGACGACGTCGGCGCCGGAGTCCACGGCCCACTGCATGCCGGCGATGATGCCGGAGGCGGAGCCGGAGCCGTCGTTGCCGAGGACCTTGCCGACGAGCAGGTCGGTGCCCGGGGCGACGCCCTGTTCCTTGCCGTCGCTCGCGGCGCCGGTGCCGGCGACGGTGGACGCGACGTGCGAGCCGTGGCCCACGACGTCGGCGGTGCCGTTGTCGGAGCCGGTGAAGTCCTTCGACTGCGTCACCTGCCCCTTGAGGTCGGGGTGTTCGGCGTCGACGCCGGTGTCGAGGACGGCGACCTTGGTGCCCTTGCCGGTGTAGCCGGCGGCCCAGGCCGTGTCGGCGCCGATCTGCCGCGTCGAATCGGCCATCGTGGACCGCGCCTTGGCGTCCAGCCACACCTTCTCGACGGGCTTGCCGGAGCGGGTGCGCGGGCTGGTGACGTCGGCCCAGAAGTCGGCCGTCTTCTTCTTGTCGGTCCGGTACGACACCGCGTCGATGACGTCGAGGCGGTGGGTGCGCTCGGCGGCGCGCGGCTCGGCCGGCAGCGAGCGGGCGATGTCGGCGGACTCGTCGTAGCCGACGATGACGGGGAGTGTCTTGGTGTGGGCGTCGTCGTAGCCCTGGGCGACGAGCCCCGTGACGTTGAACAGCTGGGCGTCGACGAGACCTTGGTCGATCTTCTGCTGCACACCGTCCGGGTAGACGTAGAGGTCGTCGCCGACCCGGTGGGTCCGGTAGACGGGTTCGGAGCCGTCCTCGCCGGGCAGCAGCGCCGCGGTCGGGGTGCCCTTCGCGTCCCGGGTGACGCGGACCCGGTCGCCGGTGACCAGGGTGACGACGGCGTTGCCGCTCGCGTCGGTCTTCGTCTTCGCCTGGGCCGTCTCGCTGCCGACCAGGGGTCTGTCGCCGGAGGAACCGGAGGCGCCCGGGGTGGCGTCGGCCACCGTAGGTCCTCCGGCGGTGACGGCGAGGACGGCGGCCATCGCCGCGCCCAGGCCGGTCCGCGATATCGCGCGCATCGGTGCTCCCCATCCCAAAGATCCGGAAACGTTCAGGTTCCGGTGGCGTTCACGTGGTGCTGCGGTGGCCTCACATTGGCAGAGGGGCAGGTGTTGCAGGGATGATGAGCGCGGCGGGTATATGCCATGGCCGGATACCGCCACGAGGGATGGAACGAGAGGTTCCGTCGGGGCGTCCGGCCGGTCGCAGGGGAGGGCGGCGATTCATGCTGGGTGCGATAGGTCTGGACGGCACGGACGAGGCGGCTTACCGGATGCTGGTGTCCGCGGGCGCGGCGGACGTGCCGGATCTCGCCCGCGCCCTCGCCGTCCCCGATCACGAGACCGAGCGCGCGCTGCGTGTCCTCGAACGGCAGGGGCTCGCCGCCCGGTCGCCGGGCCGGCCCGAGCGCTGGGTGGCCGCGCCGCCCGGCATCGCGCTCGGCGCGCTCCTCATCCAGCGGCGGCACGAGCTGGAGAAGGCGGAGCTTGCGGCGGCCCGGCTCGCCGAGGAGTTCCGGGCCCGCGCCGTCGAACCGGCCGCGCACGACCTGGTCGAGGTGGTGACCGGGGCGGACGCCGTGGCCCGGCGTTTCCTCCAGATCCAGCTCGGCGCGGCGACGGAGGTGTGCGCGCTGGTGACGGGCGCCCCGGCCGTCGTGCCCGCGGGCGACAACGACGCCGAGCTGAACGCGGTGGGCCGGGGCGTCTCCTACCGGGTGGTGATCGAGCGCGAGGTGCTCTCGCTGCCCGAGGGGCTGACCGATCTGTCGGCGGCGATCGGGCGGGACGAGCAGGTCAGGGTCGTGGACCGGGTGCCGACGAAGCTGGTCATCGCCGACGGCGCGCTCGCGCTGGTGCCGCTCACCTCCCGCGCCGCCGAGCCCGCGGCGCTCGTGGTGCACGCGAGCGGCCTGCTGGAGTCGCTCTCCGGGCTCTTCGCGGCGGTGTGGCGACAAGCGCTCCCGCTGCGGCTCGGCGAGAGCGGGCGGGTGGACGCGGTCGGCCCCGACGGACCGGACGCCACGGACCTGGAGATCCTCTCCCTGCTGCTCGCCGGGCTGACCGACGCGAGCGTGGCCAAGCAGCTGGACCTCGGGATGCGCACGGTGCAGCGGCGGGTGAAGCGGCTGATGGAACTGGCGGGCGTGGCCACGCGGCTCCAGCTCGGATGGCACGCGTACGAGCGGGGCTGGGTGGCTCGCTGAGCCCGCGCCCGCCTCCCGCTGGCCGCGCCGCCGGGCCCTGACCGTGGCACGCTTCCTTCATGGGAGCGTGGGAACTCCTGCTGGTCGGAGCCGTGATGGCGCTCGGCGTGTGCGGAGTCTTGGTGCCGGGAGTGCCCGGCTCGTGGCTGGTCTGGGCCGCGGTCGCCGTGTGGGCGCTGCGGAACCCCAACGGCCTGGCGTGGGGTGTCCTCGTCGGCGCCACCGCCGTCCTGCTCGCCTCCCAGGTCCTGCGCTGGCAGCTCCCCCCGCGCCGGCTGCGGCAGGCGGGAGCGACCCGCAAGCTCGGCCTGTGGATGGGCCTCGGCGCGCTCGTCGGGTTCTGCGTGATCCCGGTGATCGGTGCGATCCCCGGCTTCATCGGCGGTATCTACGTGTCGGAGCGGCTGCGCCTCGGCGGGCACGGGGACGCGGTGGCGTCGACGCGGACGGCGATGCGGGCGGGCGGCTCCAGCGTCCTCGCCGAGCTGTTCGCGTGCCTGCTCATCGTGGGGGCGTGGCTCGGGGCCGTGATCTGGGGCTGAGCCCTCGTGCGGCGCCGGGGACCCTGCGGAAAACCGCGGGGCGGGCGGCGCGGATCACCGCACTTTGCCGAACGGTTACCCTCGTAACGGTGCTGAGCTGCGGTTTCTAGCCTGGGTGGAGTCCGGGGCGCCGCCTCGGACGGACCGGATCGCCCACGCCTGGAGACCTCGTGACGCACCTTGTGACACCGGCCGCGGCCGCCGCGGAACCCACCGGCGGCATCGCGGGCTGGGCCGCCCGCCTGGTCGACGTGCTCGGCGGTCCGGGCGCCGGACTGGCGATCGCCCTGGAGAACCTGTTCCCGCCGCTGCCCAGCGAGGTCATCCTGCCGCTGACCGGCTTCGCGGCCGGGCAGGGCGTGATCTCGCTCGCCTCGGCCCTGTTCTGGACGACGCTCGGCTCCGTCGTCGGCGCGGCCGCGCTGTACGGGATCGGCCGGCTCATCGGCCGTGAGCGCATGTACGCGGTGTGGGCGCGGATCCCGCTGGTGAAGATCTCCGATCTGGAGCGCACGGAGGCCTGGTTCCAGCGGCACGGCACCAAGGCGGTGCTGCTCGGCCGGATGGTCCCGGTCTTCCGCAGCCTGATCTCGGTCCCGGCGGGCGTGGAGCGGATGCGGCTGCCGGTCTTCCTCGCCCTGACAGCGGTCGGCTCGCTCCTCTGGAACTCCGTCCTGGTGCTCGCCGGCTACTGGCTGGGCGACCGGTGGGACCTGGTCGAGACCTACGTCGGCGTCGTCTCGAAGGTGGTGCTCGGGGCGGCGGTCGTCGCCGTCACCGCGTACCTCGTCGTCCGGCTGCGGGGGCGCGGGAAGCACCGGGAGGCACGGCCGCGCGCACGGCAGGACCGCTAGGCTCGACGTCCGTGCGGGTGACGAGGGTGGGACGCAGAGGGGCCGGCGTGCTCCTCGGATGTGCGAGCGCGCTCGCCGGGTTGCTGTACCTCGCCGTCGCGGGCGCGGTCCTCGGGCCGTGCCTCCTGTGGCCGCGCACCCGTCCGCGGGCCGGGGCCGCGCTGAGCGCGGGCGCCCGCCGGATCGCCGCGGTCGACCGGCGCCGCCGCACCGCCCTCTTCGACGACCGCTTCCCGCTGCACCACACGCCGCAGGACGCTCAGGTGGTGCGGTACGTCGCCCAGCGGGCGTACTCGGGGACGGTCACGGCGGTCACGCTCGCCCTGCTCGCGTTCGGGGTCGTCCTGGCCGGGGTGTTCGCGGCCGCCGTCGTGACCGGCCGGGTCGGCGCCGTCGAACTCCTGTGGCAGTTCCTGCTCGGCGGTGCCCTGCTCTTCCTCGGCGTCCAGGGGCTGCGCTCGCTGTACGCCCTCGACGCCCGTCTGGCCCGCGACACCTTCGGCCCGTCGGAGCGGGAACTCCTGCGCCGCCGCATCGACGAACTCGCCACCAGCCGCGCCGCGGTCGTGCACGCCGTCGACGCGGAGCGCCGCCGCATCGAGCGCGATCTGCACGACGGCCTCCAGCAGCGCCTGGTCGCGCTCGCGATGCTGCTCGGCCGGGCCCGCCGCCCCGGCCGCACCCCGGAGCAGGCCGATGCGCTCCTGCGTCAGGCCCACGAGGAGTCCCTGGCCGTCCTCACCGAGCTGCGCGAAGTGGCCTGGCGGGTCTATCCGTCGGCCCTCGACGGGCTCGGGCTGCGGGAGGCGCTCGGCGGGGTCGCGGAGCGCAGCCCGGTGCCGTTGCGGCTGTCGTACGCGGTGCCGCACACGCTGCCGGGCCCGGTCGAGACCGCCGCGTACTTCGTGGTGTCCGAGGCCGTCACGAACGCCGCCAAACACGCGGCCGCCACCACCGTCACCGTCGAACTGTCCGTCAGGGCAGGCGTGTTGGGCGTGTCCGTACGGGACGACGGCAGCGGCGGCGCCGATCCGGCGGGCACCGGACTGAGCGGACTGCGCGGCCGCGTCGAGGCGCTCGACGGCCGGCTGCGCGTCGACAGCCCCGCAGGGGGACCCACCACCGTCACCGCGGAGCTGCCGTGCGCGTGATCATCGCCGAGGACTCGACCCTGCTGCGCGAGGGCCTGGTGCGGCTGCTCGCCGAGGAGGGGCACGAGGTCGTCGCCGCGTTCGGCGACGCCGACGGGCTGCCCGAGGCCGTGGACCGCCATGGACCGGACGCCGTGGTCGTCGACATCCGGATGCCGCCGACGCACACGGACGAGGGGCTGCGGGCGGCGCTGGCCATCCGCGAACGGCGCCCGGAGACCGGCGTGCTGGTCCTGTCCCAGCACGTCGAGCGCACGTACGCGGCGCAGTTGCTGGCGGGCGGCGCCGAGGGCATCGGCTATCTGCTCAAGGACCGGGTGGCGCAGGTCGAGGAGTTCCTGGACGCGCTGGAGCGGATCCGGGCGGGCCACGCGGTCATCGACCCCGAAGTCGTGCGGCAGTTGATGGGCCGCACCACCCGCACCGATCCCCTGACCCGGCTCACGCCGCGCGAACGGGACGTCCTGGAGGTGCTCGCGCAGGGCCACACCAACGCGGGGATCTCGGAGCGCCTCCACCTCTCGCTCAGCGCCGTGGAGAAGCATCTGAACGCCGTCTTCGACAAGCTGGACCTGCCCCGCACCACCGGGCACAACCGGCGGATCCTGGCGGTCCTGCGCTACCTGGAGGCGTAAAGGGCGTGCTCCCTGGGGGAGTTGGAGCCGTCGGGGGCGGTCAGGCTGTGGCTCGCGAGGACGGACGGCCCGGCGACGGGCGCCGGGGCCGGTGTCCTCGACGCGGACGGGCTGCGGCGCGTCGGGCGGCGCTCGCCCTGGGCCCCGGCGGGAGCCGGCCGCCGCCCGTCAGAGGGAGCCCTCCAGGGTCAGCAGCGTGACCTTGCGCTCCAGGCCGCCCGCGTATCCGGTGAGGGCGCCGTCGGATCCGATCACCCGGTGACAGGGGCGCACGATCAGCAGCGGGTTGGCGCCGACCGCCCCGCCGACCGCCCGTACGGCGGCGCGGGAGGCGCCGATCCGGGCGGCGACGGCCCCGTACGTGGTGGTGGCGCCGTACGGGACGTCGTCGAGCGCGTCCCACACGCGCCGCCGGAACGCGGTCCCCTCCGGCCGCAACTCCAGGTGGAACTCCTTGAGCCGGCCGGCGAAGTAGGCGTCGAGCTGCCGCGCGGCCTCGGCGAACGGGGCGGGTTCGCGCACCCATCCCTCCCGGACGGTGCGGCCGCCCTTCTGCCCGGGGACGGACAGCGAGGTCAGGGCGCCGGTGGCGTCGCAGGTGAGCAGCAGCTCACCGAGCGGGCTGGCGATGGTGTCGAAGCGGATCGTCTCTGGGTCAGTGTTCACGACTGTCCTTCTGCTGTCGGTCCACGATGAGGTGATGGCGGGCGTACGAGCGCCAGGGGCGCCACGCGTCGGCGGCGGGCACGTCGTCGCCGGGGACGGCCACGTCCGGGTCGCCGAGGGCGCGCAGCCGGATCAGGGCGGCGGTCCGCGCGTCCATACCGGGCAGCGCGCGCAGCGCCGCCTCGGCGTCGTCGCGGTCGGCGCCCGGGTCGAGGCGCAGTCGCCCGTCGGCGAGCGCGCGGGCGAGGGCGCCCAGCGTGCCGGGTTCGTCGACGAGGGCGTCGGGCGGGGAAGACCCGGCCGAGGCCCCCGCAGGGTGCGTCGAGCCGCTTGCCGTAGCGGTCGACGAGTCGCGCGGACTCGGCGGGCCCGACGAGCATCCTGACGGCGGCCTCGTCGGGGTCGGCGGCGCCGGGCGAGCGCAGTCCGGGCCGGGCGGCGACCAGGGGGCCGAGCCACGGGTCGGCACCGAGCCGCTCGTCGACGGCGTACGGGTCGGAGTCCAGGTCGAACAGGCGTCGCAGCCGCCCGACGGCGGTGGTCAGGTCCCGCAGGTCGGTCAGGTGGATCCGGGCGTCGAGCCAGCCGCCGCGGTGC
This sequence comes from Streptomyces sp. Q6, assembly GCF_036967205.1. Lineage (NCBI taxonomy): Bacteria > Bacillati > Actinomycetota > Actinomycetes > Kitasatosporales > Streptomycetaceae > Streptomyces > Streptomyces citrinus. The sequence goes on along the minus strand of NZ_CP146022.1, from coordinate 6,760,914 downwards.
TCGGCCTGCGCGCCGGGCTGCTCGTGCCCGGCCTCGTCGACGGAGACGATGCCGGTGCCGTACGGGAGTCGCAGCGTGCGCCGGAAGACGCGGGAGCCGACGGCGCCGCTCAACTCCTCGATGCCTGCTACGCGTTCACGCCCCAGGAGATCGAAGACGGGCGTCGACCGATAGGCGCCGCGATGGGCCAGCCGGAGCGGGATGCCCGCGGCGGAGGCGACGGCGCGGCGGTCGGCGGCGCGCCCCGGGGCGTCGGCACGGAGCTGTGTGGGGGTGCGGGCGTACACCTCGCGGACGGTGTCGTTGAACTGGCGGACGCTGGCGAACCCGGCCGCGAAGGCGATCTCCGTGACGGGGAGCGGGGTGGTCTGGAGCAGGACGCGGGCGGTGTGGGCGCGCTGGGCGCGGGCGAGCGCGACGGGGCCCGCGCCCACCTCGGCGGTGAGCTGGCGCTGGACCTGGCGTGCGCTGTAGCCGAGGCGGGTGGCGAGCCCGCCGACGCCCTCCCGGTCGACGACGCCGTCGCCGATGAGCCGCATCGCCCGTCCGACGACGTCGGCCCGTACGTTCCACGCGGCGGACCCCGGTACGGCGTCCGGGCGACACCGCCGGCAGGCCCGGTACCCGGAGCCCTGCGCGGCGGCGGCCGTCGCGTAGTACCGCACGTTCTGACGCTTCGGGGTGACCGCGGGGCAGCTCGGGCGGCAGTAGATCCCGGTGGTCTCGACAGCGAAGAAGAACTCCCCGTCGAACCGGGCGTCGCGGCTGCGGACGGCCTGGTAGCGCGTGTCTTCATCGATCATCACGCACCCAGTGTCGCGCGCCGCGGTGCGCTCGGCTGGCGGGAATCGGACATGGCGGTGCGTTCGGGGGTGTCGTCGCCGGGTGCGGGCCGGTGGGGGCTGAGCGCGCGGTTCCCCGCGCCCCTGGAGCATGCGGCTGCGCCGCGACTCCCCGCGCCCAGCCCTCCACCGGCCCGCGGACGCCACGCAACCGCCCCCGGCAGTTGGATCCGCGCCCCTAGATCAACCGCCCCCGCTTCGCCTCCATCGCGTCCCGCCCCTGCTTCCCGCGCTGCTTCCAGACCCGCCGCATCTCGTCCCGGACCCGCGCGTCCGTCCGGGCGGCAAGCCGCCGGTTCTCGCGCAGCAGCTTCCGGTAGCTGTCGAGACGCCGCTGATGCAGCCTCCCGTCCGCCAGGGCGGCGATCACCGCACAGCCGGGTTCCACCGTGTGCGCGCAGTCGTGGAACCGGCAGTCCTCCGCCAGCGCGGCGATCTCGGCGAAGACCTGCTCGACGCCCGACTCGGCGTCGTACAGACCGACGCCGCGCAGCCCCGGCGTATCGATGAGGACGCCGCCCTCGGGCAGCACGAACAGGTTCCGGGTGGTCGTGGTGTGGCGGCCCTTGCCGTCCATGTCGCGGACGGCCTGGACGTCCATGACGTCGGCGCCGAGCAGCGCGTTCGCCAGGGTGGACTTGCCCGCGCCGGACTGTCCGAGCAGTACGGACGTGCCGCCGGAGACGACGGACCGCAGCACGTCGGTGCCGGCCCCGTCGAGCGCGCTGACGGGCAGCACGCGCACGCCGGGCGCGCTGGTCTCGACGTCGGAGACGAGGTACGACAGGCCGACCGGGTCGGGCACGAGGTCGGCCTTGGTGAGGACGACCAGGGGCTGCGCCCCTGACTCCCAGGCCAGCGCCAGGAACCGTTCGACGCGGCCGAGGTCGAGCTCGGCGGCCAGGGACACCGCGATGATCGCGTGGTCCACGTTCGCGGCGAGGATCTGCCCCTCGGACCGCTTGGACGAGGTGGACCGCACGAACGCGGTCCGGCGCGGCAGGAACGCCTGGACGTAGCGGGGGTCGCCGCCGTCGGGGTCGACGGCGGCCCAGTCGCCGGTGCAGATGACCTTCATGGGGTCGCGGGGCACGACGAACTCGGTGTCGGCGCGCACGACGCCTTCGGAGGTGAGGAGGTCGCACTGCCCGCGGTCGACGCGCAGGACACGGCCGGGCACGAGCCCGCGCTCGGCGTACGGGGCGAACGCGGCGGCCCACTGGTCGTCCCAGCCGTACGGGAGGAGGGAGTCGGTGGTGCCGCTGTGCGCGGAGTGGTGCGAAGTGCTGTGAGACAAGGGGTGACCCTTCAGAGGGTGGCCCCGGCGCTGAAGAAGGAGTCGCTCAGCCGGCGGCCAGGGAGGAGGACGAGATGAACTTCCGGATGCGGGCAACGCCCGTGGCAGCGACAGCCATCGGTCGACACCTCCCATGTCTCACAGAGTCAGCGGCGGCAGGAGCCGCGGGAACGGGCACGACGATAGCCGTCTCCCCCGGCGCCCTCCACCTGTTTATCGGCCTTGGCCGCCGTCACCGGGCCGGCGTCGTCCGCAGGAAGTCGCGGACCGCGTCCGCGAAGCCGACGGGGTCGCCGGCGTACACGAAGTGGTCCGTCTCCAGTTCGACCAGGCGCGTGTGCGGGCGCCGGGCGATCATCTGCCGCGCCTGGTCGGCGGGGAGTACGCCGCCCTTGCTGCCGCGCACCAGGAGGGCGGGGCAGGCGGAGGCGGTCCAGTCGGCCCAGTGGTCGCCGTGCACCCGGTCCTCGGAGTCGTGGATGTCCCGGGGGTGGAAGGGCAGGCCCCAGGTGCCGTCCGGGAGCTGGTGGACGAGGGGCTCGAAGTGCGCGGCGAACGGTCCGAGCCCGGCGACGAACTCCTCCTTGGAGGGGGCGGGCCGCTCGGGGAAGTTCAGGACGAAGGCGAGGGGGTTGGCGCCGTCCAGGCCGAGTGCGGCGCAGCCCTCGGCGTTGATCAGGGCGGTGACGCGGTCGGGCCTGCGGGCGGCGAACTGGTAGGCGTTGATCGCGCCGAGCGAGTGGCCGAGCAGCGCGACCCGGTCCAGACCCAGGTGGTCCAGGAGCGCCTCCACGTCCTCGAGGTACCCCTCGCGGCTGTAGTCGGCGGCCCGGTCCGAGGCGCCGTGGCCGCGCTGGTCGGGCGCGATGACCCGCCACTCGGGGGCGAGGCGGGCGGCGAGGTCGGCGTACGACATGCCCTCCGACATGTGCCCGTGCAGGGCGAGCAGCGGACGCCCCGGGCCGCCGAAGTCGACGTAGGAGAGGGTGCGGCCCGCGATCGTCAGCGCGGAGCGCCGGGCGGTGGTGCTGGTCTCGATGTCCTTGTCGATGTCCATGGCTCGACCGTAGCCCAGATCTATACGGTTGTTCAATACGCTCGTCTAATACGTCTGTATAAATTCTTGGCGCGTCAGAGCTGACGGGCCGGCCAGTCGAGGAGCCGGGCGCCGATCACCGCGGTCTGGAGCGCGTACCGGTGGACGGGGTCCGCCGGATCGGCGCCGGTCAGCTGGTGGATGCGGGCCAGCCGGTACGTGAACGCGCGCACGCTCAGCGACAGGCGACGGGCCGCCTCGGCGGCGACACAGCCCGCGTCGAAGTAGGCGGCGAGGGTGTCGAGCAGGGGCTGCGCGCCGCCGCGCGCGTGCCGCAGCGGGCCGAGGACGCTGCCGACCAGCTCGGCCATGGCCTGCCGGTCCCGGGTGAGGACCGGATAGACGAGCAGGTCGGCCGAGCGCAGGACGGGTTCGTCGAGGTCGAGGCGGGCGGCGAGGTCGAGGGCGCTCAGTGCCTCCTCGTAGGACTGCACGACGCCGCCCGGACCCGAGTGCGGGCGGCCGATCGCGACCTTCCCGCCGTCGGTGGCGACGTAGGCCTGCTTGGCGAAGAAGGCGAGGATCTCGTCCTGGTCGCCGGGCGCGACACAGACAAGGCGCCCGTCCTTGGTGGTCAGCAGGATGCTGCGGTCGCCGAAGCGGGCGATGAGGGAGCGCTCGACCGAGCGGAGCACCGGGTCGCCCTCGCCGTGCGCGGACTCACCCTCGGCCACCGCGACCGCGTGCGCGGCGGAGAGGCGGAGCCCGAACCGCTCGGCGCGCTCGGCGAGTTGGCCGAGGTCGCTGCGGCCGTAGAGAAGGTCGTCGATGAACTCGCGGCGGGCCGCCTCCTCCTGACGCATCGTGTGGCGCTGGGCCCGCTCGTACCCCTCGATGAGCGCGTCGACGGCCTGCGCGCTCGCCGCGAGGACGGCTTCGGTGGTGGTGGAGCCGCCGAGTTCGAGCGAGTGGGACGCCGTCGTGAGGTGGGCGGCGATCAGCGCGCGCAGGGCGAGTCCGGCCTCGGCGGCCCGCTCCCCAGCGCGCGGCGCGACTCCAGTTCGTCGCGCGTCAGCCGGCGGCCGGTCGCCGCCGCGCGGCCGACGATGTCGGCATAGCCCGCCAGGTACTCGTCGGGTATGTCCTGTGCCGTCGTCGCCATGGCCGCCCCTGCCGTCCCGATGCCCCGCTGACGCATTCTTAGCGCACGTGGCGGCGGTTCGGGCCGGTGGGGTGCGCGCGGCGGCCAGGAGGCGAGGGGTGGCCGGTGCCACTGGTTCGCGCTCAAGGACCGGGGCTCAGCGGTCTCGGCCGGTGATCGCGGCCTCCACGGCCGCCAGGCGGTCGGCGAGCAGTCCGAGGGCGGCGACGGCCCGGACGCCCGGGTCGTCGGCGGGGCCGCCGAGGGTACGGGCGCGGACGTGGCCGGCCTTCACCTCGGCCCAGCGCGCGGCTTGACGGTCCGTCAACCGGCCGCGCAGCTCGGCGAGTTTGAGAAGACTGGCCTCGGCGCCGGTGGTGAGAGTGTGGGCCTCGCTCGTGTAGTGGTCGTCGATGAGAGCGGCCAGCTCGTCGTCGTTCATGGCCGGGTCGATCCGGGCGGCGATCTTGTTCATGTCGCGGTAGGAGCCCTGGAGCCGAAAGGGCGGCTCGGTACGGGTCGCGGGGTCCTGGGCGGCGGACGCGATGTAGGCCGCGTTGACCGCGAGGACCGTGGCGCGGGCCGCGACGAGGTGGCGCAGGACGGTGACGACGCGGTCGCGTTCGGCGGGCGCGTACGGGTGGACGAGGTGGTCGGCGCGTGCGGCGGGATCGCCCTCGGCGATCCGGAGCAGCAGGTCGAGGTCGGCGCGCTCGCGGGCGGCGAGCGGCGCGAGATGAGGGTTCGCGGTGAGCGCGTTCTCCACGAAGGACGCGGCGAAGGCGTCCGCCCGGCCGGTGAGGACGTCGCCGAGGTTCCATACGTCGGCGCGGTTGGCGAGCATGTCGGGGACGCGGAAGCGGGCTCCTGACTCGGTGTACGGGTTGCCCGCCATGCAGACGGCGAACCGCTTGCCGCGCAGGTCGTACGTGCGCGGGGTGCCGTTCCACACGCCGTCCATGCGGCGCTGCGCGTCGCACAGCGCGATGAACTTCTGGAGGAGTTCGGGCGAGGTGTGCTGGATGTCGTCGAGGTACAGGAGGACGTTGTTGCCCGTCTCCAGCGCGAAGTTGACCTTGTCGATCTCCTGCCGGGCGGTCGCGTGCGGAGCGTCGGCGGGGTCGAGGGAGGTGACGGTGTGGCCGAGGGCCGGCCCGTCGACCTTGACGAGGATCATGCCGAGCCGGTCGGCGACGTACTCCATGAGGGTCGTCTTGCCGTAGCCCGGCGGCGAGATGAGCAGCAACAGGCCGCCGGCCGTGCCGAGTTGCTTGCTGAGGCTGTCGCCGATGAGCGGCAGGTACACCTCGTCGACGAGACGGCTGCGTACGAACGTCGACAGGACGCGGGGGCGGTGGTCGTCGAGGCGCAGCCGGGCGCGTTCGGCGGTGGCGAGGCGGGTGCGCAGCCGCTGGTACGCGCGGAACCCGGGCACGGTGCGCGTCCGGAACTCCGCTGTGCGGGCGAGCAGTTCGTCGATCCGGAAGGTGAGGCGGCGGCCCGCGATCCGCGGGTGGGTGCCGAGCAGGCCCTCGACGGTGGCGGTGAGGTCGGCGGTGTTCTCGTACCGCTCCAGGTCCGGGCAGAGTTCCACGGCCACGGCCTCGGGCAGGTCGGCGAGGCGCTCACCGGCGGCCGTGGCGTACGCCGACAGCCATGCCTCCACCAGCTGGCGGCGGGCGGTGAGGTCGGGCACCGCCGCGATGTCGTCCTCGTAGGCCGGACCGTCCACCGTGCGGCGGAACTTGTCGAGGAACTCGCGGGTCCGGGACGCCACGACGAAGCCGGTGGGGGCGCCGCTCAGCTCGTCGACGAGGTACGCGGCGGCGTCCGGGTCGCCGTCCATGCGCGCGGCGAGTTCCGCGCGGAAGTCGTCGAGGGCGGGGGCGAGGCCGAAGGTGTCGCGGGCGCGGGCCAGCGAGGCGGCCCGACGGATCAGCAACCGCCGCTCTTCGTCGGGTACTTGGTGCGCCCAGAAGAGCTGGGCGGCGGCGCGGGCCCGCGGGGTGTGGCGCAGCAGGCCGGCGCTGGAGTGCAGGCGCAGCAGGGCGGTGAGGATCAGGGTGGTGTCGTGGTCGTGCACACCGCGCTCGTAGCCCTCGTCGTACGCGTCCTCGGCGGCGGCCCGGACGCGTCGCGGCAGGTCGTCGGCGGCAAGCAGCGCGTCGGCGCCGTGGTCGGCGAGGAGCCGGGCGGCGAGGTGTTCGGCGCGGTAGACGGCGGGGTTCTCGGAGGCGAGGTGCTGGTCCCAGTGGGGGCGGGTGGCGGCGAAGTCGGGATCGGTGACGGGGGCGCGGTAGTCGGTGCCGGTGAGCGCGAAGGCCATGCCGTCGCCGTGCGGGACGAGGGTCAGGTCGAGCGGCTGGGTGTTGACGGCGAAGCGGTGGCGGCCCAGGCGCAGGGTGTCGCCGCCGTCCGCGTACAGGTCGGTGCGGTCGCGCAGGGTGCGGGCGGCTTCCCTGCGGGCGGCGTCGACGCGGCCGGCGAGTTCGTCCGCCCGCACCTGGTCGCCGAGGTCGCGCAGGTCGGCGATGGTGCGGGCGACCTTGGCGACCAGCGGGTCGGAGGCGAAGTAGGTGTGGATGTCCTCGTCGGAGGCGAGGGTCGCGGCGCGGCGGGCGATCGAGGCGAGGACGCGTCCGGCGGAGTGGGCGAGGCGGTCGGTGCGGCGGGCCCGTTCGTCGGTCAGGGCCTGCTTGCGGGCGGCGAAGGCCTCGTGGATCTCGGTGCGGCGGGTGTCGAGGTCGTCGAGGAAGGCGTCGGACTCGGCGAACCTGCCCTGGAGTTCCTCCAGCCGCAGCAGGAGCCGGGCCAGCTGGTCGTCGCAGGCGTGCGGGGTGTCGGCCGCGGCGAGGGCGCCGGTGACGGCCTGCCCGAGCAGGGCGAACTCGGCGGCGAACTCGGCGCGCCCTCTCGCTCGGCGAGTTCGCGGCGGCGCGCGTCGAGGGTGGCGCGGGCCCGGTTGACGGCGGCCAGGGCCTCGGCGAGGTGTTCCAGGACGGTCGCGCGGACCGTCGCGTCGGCGACCTCCAGCCCGGCGACGACGTCCGCGGCCGTGCGCAACTGGTCGCCGAGCGCCTGGAGTTCACGGTACGGCTCGGTGAACTCGGCGACGGTCGCGAGCGTGTCGGCGAGCTCGGCCAGTCCGTCGAGGTGCCGGTGCTGGGCGGCGAAGGCGTCGGGCCGCGCGAGGAACGCGACGGCGCGCTGCCCGGCCGCGTCGATGTCGGCCGCGAGGCCGGTGGCGAGGGTGTCGATCTGCTCGGTGTCGGCGTGGCGGAGTTCCTTGAGGGACAACAACCGGCCCTGCGCGCGGCGGAGTTCGGTGATCCGCTCGACCCATTCGGGGGCGGTGCGGGGCACCTCGCCGCGGATGCGCCGGACGAGGCCCGCGCTGCGGGCGGCCGCGTCGGCGACCGCTTCGGCCGCCTGCCGGGTCAGGCCGCGCACCGTCTCGAACTCGGTGAGCACCTGCTCGGCCGTGGCGCGTACGGCGTCCAATGGGCCGCGCAGGTCGCCGAGTTCGGGGTCGCCGAGCCAGTGGTGACGGTCGGCGGCGCGGACGCAGCGCGCGACCAGTTCCTGGTAGGCGGCGGTCGTCGGCGTCCCGGCCGTGCCGGTGACGGTGCGGGCCACGGCGAGGCAGTCGGAGATGCCGCCCACCAGGTCGGCGTTGCCGACACGGGCCAGTGGCCCCGCGCCGGCGGGTCGGGCCGCGGCGTGGGCGTCGGACACGTACGGGGAGTCCCACGTCTGGAGCGGGTGCACGCGGGCGGGCTCGCCGTCGGTGGCGCGCAGGACGAGCAGGGAGCCGTCGTCGAACAGCGCGTACCCCTCGCAGGCGATCGGGGTGGCGAACTCCTTGCGCAGGACGTTGTAGGCGAGCAGCAGGGTGCGGCACGCGCCTGTTCCGTGGAAGACGAAGAGGACGTCCTCGCCGCTCGGCGAGCGCACGGTCCGCTCGTAGGCGAGGCCGGTCGTGTCGAGGGCGTCGAACGCCTTGGACTCCCCCGTGGCCAGGACGTATCCGCCGGGGAAGACGATGCCCTGCTCCTCGGGGAGCGTGCGGCAGGCCTGCCCGATGCCGTCGAGCCGCACGGTGTGCCCGGTGAGCGTGTCGAAGACGAGGTACCGGTCGGCGCTCTCCTTGTAGGGGCGCACGCGCAGCAGGATGAGCGGGCCGACGCGGGCGTGCGCGACGTCGGCGTCGGCGAGCGACTGGAGCGGTTCGTCGACCGGTTCGCTGTAACGGCCCTCGGCGGTCTCGGTGTCGTTCTCGGTCTTGAGGGTGAGGGTGCCGCCGAGCGTGTCGACGTAGACCTCGCCGCCGGGCACGGCGATGTGCGGGTGGCGGCCGGGGACGTGGTCGTCGCGGGTGGCCGTGGTCCAGGTGAGGTCGTGGGCGGGCGGCAGGACGTGGTCGCGGTCGCCGCGCGCGTCGAGGAAGACGGCCCGGCCGTCCACGCCGAGGGTCCAGCGCAGGACGCGGATGTCGGCGGCCGTCTCGCCGGTGCGGAACACGGCGAGCAGTGTGCCGCCGACGAGCCGGAGGCGGATCAGCGCGGCCGCGCGGTAGTAGCGGTGCAGCGCCGCGAACTCCCGGACGAACGCGGGGTCGTCGAGCAGGCCGGGCGCCGCCGTGTCGGGGAGCGCCTCCAGGGTGCGGCGGTCGTGCAGGGTGAAGACGTCCGCGACGGTCGTCCCGTCGTCGGCGCCGAGCGGTGTCGTACGCCCGGACAGCAGGACGTCACCGACGGCGATGACGTCACGGGCCACGCCGGGCCGAGCGGTGCGCAGGTGGCGCGTGTCGGCGAGGACGAGTCCGGTGGCGCCGAAGGCGGCCACCCGGCGCTCGTTCAACTCCTCCGCTCGCGCGGCGAGTTGCCGGGCCTGTCCGGCGAGCCGGTCACGCAGGACGTCGTAGGTGCTCGCGTCCGGACCCGTGTCCATGGGCGGGTTTCCCTCTCGTACGGGCGGTCGCGCCTACGGGCGGTCTCGCGTACCGGTGGAACGTGCTGATGCCGTACGGCCGGGGTCGCCGACCCCCGTGCGGCGGCCCCGGCCGGTCCCGCGGGCGGGTCAGTGGTGCGCGGCGGAGCCGTTCAGCCGCGCCAGCGGAAGGTCGGCGAGACCCAACTGCCCCGCCTTGTCCAGGAGTTCTCGGAGCTGTCCGGCCTGTTCGCCGACGCCGCCGTTCATGAGCTTCATCAGGAGCGCGGAGACGGTGAGGTTCTGGACGTCGCCGGTCGACACGGAGCCGAGGATCTTCGTCAGGTCCTCGGGGAAGACGGCCGTGCCGTCCAGCCAGGGGCCCGCGAGGGCCTGGGCGGTCCGCGAGTTCTCGACGAAGCCGTCGAGGCCCTTGCCGAACGCGATGGAGTTCACGAGCCGGTCGAAGAAGACGGAGTCACCGCCGACGATGTCGATGTCCGCGTTCTCCAGGCCGGTGGCGAGGACGGTGGCCTGCGCCTCGGCGACCTGCCGCTGCGCGTCGAGCCCGGCGAGCCGGATCTCCTTCTCGGCCTGGAGCCGCAGCCGGTACTCCTCGTGGCCGCGCGACGCGTCGTCCAGGGCCGCCATGGCGAGGGCCTTCTGGTTGATGCCCTCGGCCTCCGCCTTGAGCTTCTCGCCGATCGCGGTCGCCTCGGCGAGCGCCTTGGCGCGGGCGCCCTCCGCCTCGGCGCGCAGCCGCGCCTCGGTGGCCTCGGCCTCGGCGCGCCCCGACTTCTCGATGACGTCGGCTTCCTTGTCGCGGACCTGGACGTCGGCGAGGCCCGGCGCGGCCTGCTCGGCCTGGATACCGGCGGCGAGCTTCAGTTTGGCCTGCGCGTGCAGGTCGGCGGACTTCAACTCGGCCTCGGCCAGCGTCAGTTGTTCGGCGGCACGGTGGGTGGCCGCCTGTTCGGCGGCCTCCGCGGCCTTGATGTCCTTGACCAGCTTCTGCTGCGCCTCGGCCTCCGCCGCGATGATGACGGACTGCCGCCCGCGCTCCGCCTCCTCGACGGCGCGCAGCTTCTTGATGGACTCCTCCTGCTCGGCGACCGTCCGGTCGACGGCGACCCGCTCCCGTACGACTTCGGCGATCTCCCGCTTCTGCCCCTCGACCTCCTTGTCGGCGGCGATCTTCGTCAGCTGGGTCTCCCGCTCCCGCGCGATGACCTCCAGGAGGCGGTCCTTCTCGATGCGCTCGTTCTCGACGGCGATGACCCGCTCGCGGTTCTTCTGCGCGACGGCGACCTCGCGCTGCTGGTTCTCGCGCTGCACGCCGAGCTTCTCCTCGGTGGTGAGGAACGCGCCCTGCGAGCGCAGCCGCTCCTCCTCCACCACTCGCGCCGTCTCGGCCGCCTCGCGGGCCCGTACGGTGTCGATCTCCCGCTGCTGCTTGATCTCGGCGTCGGCCTGGCGGCGCTCCAGCTCCAGGATGGTCTCGCGGGCGTCGACGTTCTGCCGCGTGATCTCCTTCTCCTCCGTGCGCTGGAACTCGTTCGTCCGCACGTGTTCGATCGTCGTCAACTCGGTGATCTTCCGGATGCCTTGGGCGTCCAGGACGTTGTGCGGGTCGAGCTGGGAGAGCGGCGTCTGCTCCAGGTAGTCGATCGCCGCGTCCTCCAGGTGGTAGCCGCTCAGGTCGACGCCGATGACCTCGATGATCCGGTACCGCAGTTCCTCGCGCTTGGTGTAGAGATCGGTGAAGTCGAGCTGCTTGCCGACGGTCTTGAGCGCCTCGGAGAACTTGGCGTGGAACAGTTCCTGGAGCGTCTTCTGGTCGCTGGCGCGCTGGGTACCCACGGCCTGGGCGACCTTGATGACGTCGTCGACGGTCTTGTTGACCTTCACGAAGAACGAGATGCGGATGTCCGCGCGGATGTTGTCCTTGCAGATCAGCCCGTCCCGGCCGGTCCGGGTGATCTCGATGGCCTTCACCGAGATGTCCATGACCTCGGCCTTGTGCAGCACGGGCAGGACGACCTGCCCGGTGAACGTCACATCGACCCTGCGCATCCGGGAGACGATCAGCGCCTTGCCCTGCTCCACCTTGCGGAACAGCCGGGTGAAGGCGAACAGCAGCGCTATGACGAACAGGACAGCGGCGACGGACACGCCGATGCCCACGGTGGTGGCATCCATGTGAAGTCCTCGGTGACGGCGATGGGACGTGTGCGAAGCGGTGGCAACGGAGCCCTCACGACACCGGTCCCGGTGCCGGACGCGCGGACGGCATACGCCGACTGCCGGTGTCCGGCACCGGGATCATCCTCAGTGCTCCCCCGCGCTCCATCCTGACGTCGCGATCGCCCCCGCGCATTGCCGGAACCCCGCAATGTTGGCGGGCTCCTGCATGCCGGTCCCCGTCAAGGACCCGTCAGCACACCGTCAACGAGCCGTCAGCACACCGGCCCGCCGAGTGCCGTGGCCCGCGCGGTCCGAGCCGTGCCGTACGAGCCGTGCCGCACTCCCCGTCATCGAGCCCGCCACGCAAATCGGGTGGGCTTTCGCCGGGCCGGCGCGTTACCGTCGGTGCCATGAACGTCATCGGCCGGACCAGCACCACCGCGACCGCGCGAGCGACCAGCTCGCCGGTTGCCGCCGACTGACGTCCCACGTCACCACCCCTTCCCACCGGCGACCGGAAACGGCCGCCGGTGTTCCGTGTGCTGCGAGGACGTTCCCCGTGCCGGCCGCTTCCGGTGCCTCCTGATCCGTAGAGGAGTCACCTCATGCGTACCGACGACGTCGTCCGCACCTTCACCGAGTTCTACGAGGAGCGCGGGCACCGCCCGCTCACCGGCTCGACCCTGCTGCCGCCGCCCGGCGATCCGGTCCTGTTCACCACGTCCGGCATGCATCCGCTCACCCCGTACCTGGAGGGGCGCCCGCATCCGCTGGGCCGGCGGCTGGTCAACGTACAGCGGTGTCTGCGGACCACGGATCTGGACGAGGTCGGCGATCCGACCCATCTGACGGTGTTCGAGATGCTCGGCACATGGTCGCTCGGCGACTACGAGGGGCCGCGGAGTCTGGAGTGGGGGTACGAGCTGCTCACCGACGGATTCGGGGTCGATCCGCGCCTGTTGCACTCGACGGTGTTCGGCGGTGACGACCGGACCGGGCCCGACACGCCCTCTCTTGAGCTGTGGCAGCGGCTCGGGGTGCCGGTGGAGTTCACCGTCGAGGACAACTGGTGGTCCAACGGGCCGACCGGACCGTGCGGTCCCGACTCGGAGATCTTCCTGTGGACCGGCGACACACCTCCCGAGTCGTCGCCGAGCCGCGACGGGCGCTGGGTCGAGATGTGGAACCACGTGACGATGCGCTACCGGCGCCTCGACGACGGTTCGCTGGTGCCGCTGCCGCAGCGCAACGTCGACACCGGCCTCGGTCTCGAACGCCTCTCGTCGCGGTTGCAGGGCCGTTCGTCGGTGTTCGAGTGCGATGTCTTCGAGCCGTGGCGGCGGCTGCTGCCCGGCCTGTGGCCGTCGCTCGACGAGCCGTCGCTCCGGCTGGTCTCGGACCATCTGCGCTCGTCGTTCGTGGTCGTCGGCGACGGGGTGCGGCCGTCGAACACGGGACGCGGATACGTGCTGCGCCGACTGATCCGGCGGCTGCTCACCGTGCTGCGCCACGAGGACGGCGGCGACCCGACGCGCGGCCTCGGCGACCTGCCCGAGGAACTGATCCGGCACACCCTGGACCGCTTCCGCCAGGACGAGGACCCGCGGCGGGTGCGGCACGTGCTGCTCGACGAGGAGCGGCGCTTCGACCGGCTCCTCGACCGCGGCCGCAAGGTCCTCGACCGGCCGCGCTTCCGGGGGCCGCTCGACGAGGACGACCTGCGATATCTGCACGACACGCACGGGCTGCCGCGGGAACTGGTGCGCGGCCTGCGGCCGAAGTGAGCGCCGCCGACGCGGTCTCGCTAGACCGGCAGCCCCTTCGGCTCCTTCACACGCTTCATGATGATCTGGGAGTTGACCTCGGTGACGCCGTCGAGCGTCGTGAGACGCTCGATCCACAGGCGTTCGTACGCCGCCAGGTCCGCGACCGCGATGCGCAGGAGGCAGCCGGGGCTGCCGAAGAGGCGGTAGGCCTCGACGACGTCGGGGATGTCCTGGAGCGCGTGCTCGAACGCCTCGACGGACTCGCGGTCGCGGCGCACCTCGATGGAGACGAGGACCTCGAAGCCGCGGCCGACGGCCTCCGGATCGACGATCGCGCGGTAGCCCTGGATGACCCCGTCCTGTTCGAGCTGGCGTACGCGGCGCATACAGGGCGACGGGCTGAGACCGACGCGGTGGGCGAGCTCCTGGTTGCTGAGCCGACCGTCGGCCTGGAGCTCACGCAAGATATGCAGATCAATACGGTCCATGGCGCAATCATGCGCTACGGAACCGGCGATCATCGGCCAGAATTCGCAATCCGATTGCGCACTCTCCGATTTATCCTTGCGGAAGATCGAACGCGCGTCCGTCCACCGCACGCGTGACACCGACACCACCAGGCCGACCCGACCCGCGAGGCACGCACCCATGGAACGCATCCGGACCGAAGCGCCCCGGCGCATCACCCTCATCAGCACCGGCGGCACCATCGCCAGCCGCTGGCAGGGCACCGGTTACGCCGCCGACGCCGGCGGGGACACCGTGCTGGCCAGCGCCGCCACGCCGGACGGCCTGACCGTCGACGTCGTCGACCTCTTCAACGTCAACAGCTCGCGGATGACCAGCGCACTGCAACTGACCCTGCTGCGCACCGTCCGCGAGGTCCTCGCGGACCCGGACGTGGACGGCATCGTCGTCACGCACGGCACGGACACCCTGGAGGAGTCCGCGTTCCTGCTCGACCTGTTCCACGACGACCCGCGCCCGGTGGTGTTCACGGGCGCCCAGAAGCCGCTCGGCGCGACCGACGGCGACGGTCCGGGCAACATGTACGACGCGCTCCAGGTCGCCGCGACCGTACGGGGCCTGGGTGTGCTGGTCGTCTTCGACGGCACGGTGCACGCCGCGCGCGGCACGGTGAAGACGCAGACGCTCGCGGCGAACGCGTTCGCCGACCCGTCCGCCGCCGCCCCGCTCGGCCGCCTCGGCTTCGGCCGCGTCGACATCCGGCACGAGCCGGAGCGTCCGGAGCCGCTGCCGGTGCCGAAGGCCGACGCGGCGATACCGCGCGTCGACGTCGTCATGCACCACAGCGACGCCGACGCCACCCTCTTCGAGGCCGCGCTCGCCGCGGGCGCGCAGGGCATCGTGCTCGTCGCCACCGGCGCGGGCAACGCGACGCCCGAGCTGGTCGACGCCGTGGCCGCGGCCGTGCGGCGCGGGGTCCTGGTCGCCGTCTCGACGCGGGTCCCCGCCGGGCCGCTCGCCGAGCTGTACACCGGCGGCGGCGCCGTGGACCTGGTCGCGGCGGGCGCCGTGCTCACCGGCACGCTCCGCGCGGGCCAGGCCAGGATCGCCGTCCTGGCCGCGCTCCTGTCGGACGCCGCCCCCGCCGCCCGCGCCGACGTCCTGCGCCGGCTGATCGCGGCGCCGGCCGGCACGGCCGTCGGGACGGCCGGCACGGGCGAGGAGAAGACCGCCGCCTGACCTCAGGCCTGCGGGGTCTCCACGGCCTCGGAGTTCGGGGCCAGGCTGTCCATGAACGAGCTGACCGAGAAGACGGCCCGCCCGGCACCGGCGGGCCCGTATCCGGGCGGCGACGACAGACCGAACTCGTCCATCGTCGAGCGGTACGCGTCCAGCAGACGGATGTGGTACTCCAGCGGCGCCCCGGCGGGGTTCGCCTTGCCGAGGGGCGTCGTCGGCTCGGGGCACCAGGTCGTGAAGCGCGGGGTGATGCCCTGCGACATGAAGAAGCGCAGGCCCTCCGTCGTCGACGCGATGGCCTCGTCGACCGTCTTGAAGCCGAACGGCTCGGCCATCTCCACGCCCGCGACGAAGTTCGGGATCACGTTGCGCGCGCCGAAGACCTCGGTCGAGTCGAGGATGCGCTTGTGCCACTCGTCGCGGCCGACGTAGCGCTCCTTGCCGGGGCAGTACATCTTGAACAGGTACTCGTCCCACACCTCGTAATTGGGGTGGTAGATCTGGACGCCGTAGTCCTTGAAGCGCTGGACGTCGTCCTTGGGCAGCGCCTGGGCGACGACCTTGCCGATCCAGCGGCCCGGGAAGTGCTCCTCGATGGCCTTGGCGTAGCGCCCGTAGAAGTCGGCCTCGTCCAGGCCCTGCACCTTCGAGGTGATCGCGCCGCCGGTGAGCGTGTACGCGGTGGACGCCTTCGCGGTGTCGTACTGGTCGATGATCGACAGCGCTTCGAGGACCTCGTCGACGTCCTTCACGCCCGTGTACGGGCGCCCGGCCGCCTTGTGCTGGCGCCAGTTGTGGTTGATGTCGCAGTACTGGCACTCCTCCTTGGCGCCGAAGTACTGGCAGACGCGGAAGGCGGTCAGGTAGATCAGGTAGCCCCACTGGATCGTCGGGGCCACCTCCATGACCGACTTCCCGTTGGAGAGCTTGTGCCGGTAGTACTCCGGCATCGGCGGCACGCCCACGTCGGAGATGCGCTTGCCGTCGAGGTAGAGGCCGAGCATCCCGTCCTCGTTGGCCGCGACCCGGTACGGGGACGACGGGTTCACCCGGACCGAGACGACGGTGCGCCGCAGGTCGTAGGGGCCGCCGGTGAGGACGATCTCCTCCGGCGGGCGGCGCAGCGCGGCCTCGCCCAGCTCGGGGAGCGTGCCGTGGTCGAAGGAGAAGATGAAGTACGACTTCGGCTTGACGTCGCCGCCCTCGTTGTCGCTCAGCGCGGAGGGGTCGAACGCGACGCCGCCCCGGAGCAGGTCCTCCTTGAAGACCGCTTCCTTCGGAACGTGCGGGAAGCGCTCCATCAGGTCCTCGACGAGTGCCGTGCGGCTCTGCATCCCGTTACTCCTTGTTTCTACGACGGTCCTACGGCTCTCACGTTATGCCCCCGGTTGTCCCTCAACCCTGCCGGGTCCCCGCTCGGGCGACGATGTGGGCCGGCGCGGTGATCCCCGAGGGGAGGGCCGGGTCGGCGGTGGGGGCGCCCCAGCGCGAGGTCAGGGGCAGGGTTCCGGCCCACAGGCCGAGCGCGGCGTCCGGCGAGTCGCCGTCGTCCGGGGCGCCGGTACGGATCTTCACCGACGCCTCTTCGAGGGACAGGGCGAAGACCGTGGTGGCGGCGAGCTCCTTGCGGGTGGGGCGGCGCGCGTAGTCCCACTGCCCCGGGGTGGCGTGCTCGGTGAGGATGCGCAGGCCCTCGGTCTTCTCGGCGTCGTCGACGAGGCGGCGCGGGGTGCCGTAGATCATCGCGCAGCGGTAGTTCACGCCGTGCTCGAAGACCGAGCGGGCGAGGACGAGCCCGTCGACGTGGGTGACGGTCACGCATATCGTCGCGTCGACGTCGTCGCCCTCGGCGTTCACCAGGCTGCGGCTGGCCACGGATCCGTGCACGTACAGGTTCCGCTCGTCGCGCCCGTAGACCGTCGGTACGACCATGGGGTCGCCGTCGACGATCACTCCCAGGTGGCAGACGAAGCCCGCGTCGAGGATCGCTTCGAGGTCGGAGCGCTCGAAGCTCGCCTTCTCCTTCATGCGGCGCAGGCGGGTGCGCTCGGTCGGCGCCAGGGTGCGTGGGAGTTCCGTGTGCGTCATGCGCCGGAACAGTACTCCCGGGTGATCACCGGGGACGCGGGCAGGGGGACGGCGCCGCACCGAAGGCCTGGTGCGGCGCCGTCGCGGTCCGGCCGGACTTCCCCCACGGACCCCGGCCGGATTCTGTGCCCGGTGACCGGCCCTCAGGCCTCCAGGCGCACCACGCGCACCGCGCCGGCGGGCACGGGCAGGACGCCCGTCGCGGGTCGCCCGGTGAGGAGTTCGGTGCCGGGGGCGGGCAGCGGCACCTTGGCCTCGTCGCCGGTGTGGTTGATCGCGAAGAGGTACGTGCCCGTCTCCCCCGTACGCGTCACCAGCTCGACGTCGCGCGGGAGTTCGGGGCGCGGCGCGATCCGGGCGTCGGCCGCCGCGGCCGCGAGGACCGGGTCGAGACCGGCCGCGGAGAGCCGCGTCGAGACGTACCAGGCGGTGCCCTCGCCGTACGTGTGGCGGGTGATCGCGGGGCGGCCCGCGGCGAGTCCGTCCTCGTAGGTCCAGACCGGTTCGGCGCCGCGCGGGACGACGAACTCCGTCCACACGTCGCCGGTGAGCTCGGAGCCGTCGGGCGCGCCGAGCCGCACCGACTCGCCGGCCGGCAGCGGGCTGAACTCCTCGACGGTCAGGCCGAGTACGTCGCGGAAGGCGCCCGGGTAGGGGCCTTCGTGGACGGCGTCGTGCTCGTCGACGATGCCGGAGAAGTACGAGACGACGAGGGTGCCGCCGTTCGCCACGTACTCGCGGACGTTGAGCGCGGCGGCCTCGGTCGCCAGGTACAGGGCGGGGACGACGACCAGGGGGTAGGCCGACAGGTCGGCTTCCGGGTGGGCGAAGTCGACGGTCAGGTGGCGGTCGTAGAGCGCCTCGTAGAAGGTGTCGGCGCGCTCGCGGGCGTCGTGGTCCTCGCTCGGCCGCCACGGCAGGTTCTGCGCCCACCAGGAGTGCCAGTCCCACAGCACGGCGGCGTCGGCGACGGTACGGGTGTCCTTGACGGGCGCCAGATCGACCAGGGCGGCGCCGAGTTCGCAGACCTCGCGCCACACCTTGGTGTCCGTGCCGCCGTGCGGAACCATCGACGAGTGGAACTTCTCGGCGCCGCGCCGCGACTGGCGCCACTGGAAGAACATGGCGCCCTCGGAGCCGCGCGCCACGTGCGAGAGCGAGTTGCGGGCCATCTGGCCGGGGGCCTTCGCCGGATTGCGGGGCTGCCAGTTGACGCCGGACGTGGAGTGCTCCAGGAGGAGCCACGGCGCGCCGCCGGCGACCGAACGCGTGAGGTCGGCGGCCATCGCCAGGTTCACGTGGGTGCGGCGGCCGTCGGTGATCAGGTAGTGGTCGTTGGTGACGAGGTCGACCTCGCGGCCCCAGGCCCAGTAGTCGATGGAGTCGCACTGGCTGAGGGCCGTCATGAAGTTGGTGGTGACGGGGATGCCGGGGGCGAGGCGGTGCAGGATGTCGCGCTCGCGCAGGAAGTTCTCGCGCAGGGTGGCGTCGGCGAAGCGCTTGTAGTCGAGCTGCTGCGCGGGGTTGCCGACGGTCGGGGTGGTGCGCGGCGGGTCGATCTCCTCGAAGGAGGCGTAGCGCTGGCCCCAGAAGGCGGTGCCCCAGGCGTGGTTGACGTGGTCGACGGTCTCGTACGTGGCCGTGAGCCAGCGCCGGAAGTGGGCGGCGCAGCTCTCGCAGTAGCAGGCGCTGACCGGGACGCCGTACTCGTTGTGGACGTGCCACAGCGCGACGGCCTCGTGCGTGCCGTAGCGGCGGGCGAGCTGCTCGGTGATGCGGGCGGCGGCGGCGCGGTAGGCCTGGTTGCTGTGGCAGATGGCGCCGCGCGAGCCGAAGTGCAGACGGTTGCCGTCGGCGGTGACCGGCAGGGCGTCGGGGTGCGCCGTGTAGAACCACTTGGGCGGGGCGACGGTGGGCGTGCCGAGGTCGACCGCGATGCCGTTCTCGTGCAGCAGGTCGATGACGCGGTCGAGCCAGCCGAAGTCGTAGGTGCCGGGCGCCGGTTCGAGCAGCGCCCAGGAGAAGATCCCGACGCTGACCATGGTGACGCCGGCCTCACGCATCAGCCGGACGTCCTCGTGCCAGACGTCCTCCGGCCACTGTTCGGGGTTGTAGTCGCCGCCGAAGGCGAGCCGGTGGTGCGTCATGCGGGGTCTCTCCTGGGTCCGAAGCTTCGGTGCACGCTCCCGGAAGCCATCTTTGGATTCTGGGAGCGTGCACACACGCGATCGCGCGGCGATGCGCCTAGGTAAGCGCATGCGGTTGATCATTGGCAAGTACAGTGACCGATTCGTGCTGTAACCGGTCACAGAGTGGACGGCATGCGGCTCAGGCCCGGTACGAGCCGATGGTGTAGAGCGCAGGGAGGGCCACGTCGTTGTGGTCGAACAGCGCCTGGTTCTCCCAGTTGTTGCCGGACGCCGCGTTGGTCGGGTCCCAGCCGTTGCCGGTGGTGGCCGTCCAGAAGCCCTCCCAGTAGCAGTAGCCGAGGCCCTTGCCGCCGGGGGTGGCGGCGACGGTGTCCGCGACGGCCTTGACCCAGGCGTTCTGGCCGGTGGAGCTGGCCGGGTAGCCGGAGGTGAGCTGGTCGGCGGAGTTGACGAGGTTGGCGGTGCCGTCCTGGTCGGCGAGCGTCCACGGGTAGGCGGTCTCGGCGACGAACGCCGGGGTGCCGTAACGGTTCGTGACGTACGAGAGGTTGGCCGCGAGGTCGCCGAGCGTGCCGTGCCAGTACGGGTAGAACGACATGCCGATGACGTCCCAGTTGACGCCGCGCGCCTTCATGGCGTCGAAGAACCACTGGTAGAGGCTCTGCGTGCCGCCGTTGGCGAGGTGCAGGACCGTGCGGACGCCCGGGGTGGTGGCGCGGGCCGCGTTGATGCCGGAGGTCAGGAACGCGGCGAGGTTGTCGAGGTTGTTCCAGTTGCCGGTGTCCCAGAGCATGCCGCCGTTGATCTCGTTGCCGATCTGCACGAGGTCGGCGGGGGTGCCCTGTGCGGTGAGGGCGCCCAGGACGTCGGCGGTGTGGGTCGAGACGGCGGTGCTGAGCTGGGAGACCGAGAAGGAGGACCAGGCGGCGGGCTTGGTCTGGTTGCCGGGGTCGGCCCAGGTGTCCGAGTAGTGGAAGTCGATGATCGTCTTGATGCCCCAGCGGTTGAGGCGCACGGCCATCGGCAGGATGCGGGCCTTGTTGTTGTAACCGTCGGCCGGGTTGACCCAGACCTTCAGACGGGCGTGGGTGATGCCGGCGCGGGAGAGCAGCTGGACCGGGTTGATCTGGGTGCCGTCGGACTGGCGCCAGACGGCTCCGAGGGCCTCCGCCTTCGGCACGGAGGAGAAGTCGATGCCGCGGATGGAGAGGGAGCTCGCGGCGGAGGCGGGGGTACCGGTGGCGGTGAGGAGGGCGGGGGCGGTGACGCCTGCCGCCGCGGCCTTGAGCAAGGTGCGTCTTTGCATCTCGGGGGTCCTCCGGGGGCCTGGGGTGGAGTGTGCGGGGGTGTGCTTGCGGGCGCGTCTGCCGGGATCGGGTCGGTGCCCGTTGCTCACGCGGTTCCCCGCGCCCCGGAAAGGGCGTGGGGAACCGCGCGTCTACGCGCGGTAGCCGCCCAGGGTCCTCAGCGCCGGGAGGGCCCGGTCGTCGAAGTCGAAGAGGGCCAGGTTCTCCCAGGCGTTGCCGGACGCCGGGTCCGCCGGGTCCCAGCCGTCGCCCTCCCGGTACGTCCACACTCCCTCCCAGTAGCAGTAGCCGAGCCCCTTGCCGTCGGGCACGTTCGCCTGCAGGTCGGCGACCGCGCGGAGCCAGGCGGCCTGGCCGGCCGGGGTCGCCGGGAAGCCCTCGGTCAGCTGGGACTCGCTGTACAGGATGTCGTTGGTGGCGTCCTCGCTCTCCAGCGTGAACGGGTACGCCGTCTCGGCGATCACCACGGGCTTGCCGTAACGGGCCGACAGGTCCGCGAAGTTGGCGGCCGCCGTCGCCAGGTCGCCGTGCCAGAACGGGTAGTACGACTGGGCGATGATGTCGAAGTCGAGGCCGTGGGCGACGGCCTCGTCGAACCACCAGCGGGACGTCGCGTTGTCGCCGCCGGAGGCGATGTGCAGCATCGTGCGGACGCGGGGCGTCGTGTCACGCGCCGCCTGGAGACCTGCCTTGAGGAACGCCGCCGTGGTGTCCCAGCCGCCCGATCCCTCGCCCCAGTTCTTGCCCTCGGGCCACAGCAGACCGCCGTTGATCTCGTTGCCGACCTGCACCAGGTCGGCCGGGGTGCCCTGCCGCACCAGGGCGCCCAGGACGTCGGACGTGTGGTCGTGGACCGCGCGGGTCAGGCCCGCGACGTCGAGGCCCTCCCAGGCGGCGGGCTTGAACTGCTTCGACGGGTCGGCCCACGTGTCCGAGTAGTGGAAGTCGACCCAGATGCCGATGCCGGCCTTCTTCAGTCGCTTGGCCAGCGGCAGGATCCGCTTCTTGGTGTTGTAGCCGTCGGCCGGGTCCACCCAGACCTTCAGCCGGGCGTGGGTGACGCCGTGGTCGGCGAGGATGCGGACGGCGTCGGCGCGCCGCCCGTTCGGGTAGCGGTAGACCGCGCCGAAGTCCTCGTCCTTGGGCAGCGAGGAGATGTCGCAGCCCCGGATCTCCAGGCCGCGGCGGGCGGCGGCGGAGGGCGGCGACGCGCTGTTCGCCGACGCGGGGGTCGCGCCCAGGACGGGAGCGGCCAGCGCGGTGGCCGCTGCGGTCAGGACCGTACGTCTGCGCATAACGGGGTGGGTTCCCTTCACGAAGGAGCAACGGAATTACCGGGGGGGGTGGAGTAGGGGGCCGGTGACGGCGTGGCGGGTGGAGGTCAGCGCGGTGTGCGCCAGACCTCCACCGCGCCCGGCGCGACGGCGCGGCGGCTGCCGTCGGACAGGGACACCTTCGCCTCGGCGTCGGTGTGGTTGACGGCGAAGTGGAAGTCCTCCGACGCGCCCTCGCGGACGACGAGTTCGACGTCGCGGGGCAGGTCGGCCGGGGTGATCCCGGCGTCCGTGAGCACCTGGTCGACGACGGCGGCGAGGGCGTCGCCGGTGAGCCGGGTCGCCAGGTACCAGGCGGCGCCGTCGCCGAGGCCGTGCCGGGTGAGCGCCGGGCCGCCGGCCGTGCGGCCGTCGGCGAAGGTGGCCAGGGTGTCGCAGCCGGCCGGGACGACGACCTCCGACCAGAGGGTCGCTTCGTACGTCTCGCCCCGCCCGGTGCGGACGGTGACCCGCTCGTCCGGCAGCAGCGGGCTGAACTCCTCGACGGTCAGGCCGAGTACGTCCCGCAGGGCACCGGGGTGCGCGCCGGGGTGGAACGTGTCGTTCTCGTCGACGATGCCGGAGAAGTACGAGACGAGGAGCGTGCCGCCGCGGCGGACGTACCGGTCGAGGTCGGCGGCGAGGGCGGCCGGGGCCAGGTAGAGCTGGGGGACGACCAGCAGCGGGTGGCGTGCGGGGTCCAGGTCGGCGAGGCCCGTCGGCGGCAGGAAGTCGACGGTGAGATGGCGGTCGTAGAGGGCCTCGTAGAAGGCGTCGAGGCGTTCGCGGGCGTCGAGGTCGCTGCTGGGGCGCCACTCCAGGGACTGCGCCCACCAGGACTCCCAGGACCAGATCATGGCGACGTCGCCGCGGGTGCGCGTACCGCGCAGGTCCGTCAGGTCCGCCACGCGGGAGCCGAGTTCGGTGATCTCGCGCCAGACCCGGGTCCCGGTGCCGCCCTGCGGGAGCATCGCCGAGTGGAACTTCTCCGCGCCGCTCGCCGACTGCCGCCACTGGAAGAACAGGGCGCCCTCGGAGCCGCGGGCGACGTGGCCGAGGGAGTTGCGGGCCATCTCGCCGGGGCGCTTGGCGGGGTTGTGCGGCTGCCAGTTGACGCCGGAGGGGGCGTGTTCCAGGAGCAGCCAGGGGCCGCCGCCGGCCACCGAGCGGGTCAGGTCGGCGGCGAGGGCCAGGTTCACGTGCGTTCGGCGGCCGTCGGTCATCAGGTAGTGGTCGTTGGTGACGAGGTCGACCTCGGCGGCCCAGGCCCAGTAGTCCAGTTTGTCGCCCTGGCTGGGGGCCGTGGTGAAGTTCGTGGTGACGGGGACGCCGGGTGAGAGGCGGTGCAGGATGTCGCGTTCGGCGGTGAAGCAGGCGCGGGCCTGCGCGTCGGCGAAGCGGCGGTAGTCGAGCTGCTGGGCCGGGTTGCCCGCGGAGGCGGTCACGCGGGGCGGGGTGATCTCCTCCCAGTCGCCGTAGCCCTGGCCCCAGAAGGCCGTTCCCCAGGCCGCGTTGAGCGCGCCGAGGGTGCCGTGGCGTGCGCGCAGCCAGTCCCGGAACGCGGCGGCGCACAGGTCGCAGTAGCAGATCAGGGACGGTCCGTCGTACTCGTTGAAGACGTGCCAGAGGACGACGGCGGGGTGGCTGCCGTAGCGCTCGGCGAGCCGGGTGGTGATCGAGGCCGCGGCCTCGCGGTACGCGGGGTGCGTGTGGCAGATCGCGGCGCGTGAGCCGAAGGCGAGGCGGACGCCGTCGCGGCGCACCGGCAGGGCGTCGGGGTGGGCGCGGTAGAACCAGGCGGGCGGCGCGGCGGTCGGGGTGCCGAGGGCGATCCGGATACCCCAGGCGTGCAGCAGGTCGACGGCCTCGTCGAGCCATTCCCAGTCGTACTCCCCCGGGCGCGGTTCGAGTCTCGCCCAGGCGAAGACGCCGAGGCTGACCAGGTTCACGCCGGCCTCCCGCATCAGGGCGACGTCCTCGCGCCACACCTCGCGCGGCCACTGCTCGGGGTTGTAGTCGCCGCCGAACGACAGCGCCGGGCCGGTGCCGGTGTGCGGGGTGGTGCGGGTCATCGCTGGACTCCCAAGGGCGGGGAACGGCCGTACCGGAACGCCACGTTCGGACTGTAACCGGGCACAGGATTCAGAGGGCGCTTCATCTGTTGGCAACAAGTAAGTAACCCTCAACCCCATGCATTGACAAGGGGGCGAAACAATTCTCTACTGTGCACGATCACAGAACAGCACGGACCAACGTGCTCAGCCGCCCGGTTTCCTGCCCCTTCGTGCCCCCGTCGCGATCGACGGGGAGCCCCCCACGTGGGACACCCGGTCCGGCCCGCCTTCCAGGGGAGAGAACATGTCGATCCACCGTCGCGAAATCCGCAGGCGCTCCGTTCTGGCCGGAGCCCTCGCCACCGGCCTCGCCGGTTCCCTCGCCGCCTGCGGCGGCTCCGACGACAGCGACTCCGGCAAGAGCTCCGGTCCGGTCGAGCTGACCTACTGGTCGTGGGCGCCGAACATGGAGAAGGTTGCCGCGATCTGGAACAAGAAGAACCCGGACATCACGGTGACGGTGTCCAAGCAGGCCAGTGGCGGCGAGATGATCACCAAGGTCATCACCGCGAAGAAGGCGGGCAACGCCCCGGACCTGATCCAGGTCGAGTACCAGTCGCTGCCGACGCTCGTCTCGAACGACGTCCTCGCGGACCTGGCCAAGTACGCCAAGGACACCAAGTCCAAGTTCGCCGACGGCACGTGGGGCATGGTCACGCTGGGCACGGACGCCCTCTACGCGATCCCGCAGGACTCCGGGCCGCTGATGTTCTACTACCGCGAGGACCTGTTCAAGAAGCACAAGCTGTCCGTGCCGAAGACCTGGGACGAGTTCGCGCAGGTGGCCCGCGCCGCCCGCAAGGCCGACCTGGACGCCTACCTGACCACGTTCTCCTCCAACGACTCGGGCCTCTTCGCGGGCCTGTCGCAGCAGGCCGGCGCCAAGTGGTGGAGCGTCGACGGCAGCGGCAAGTGGACGGTCGCCGTCGAGGACGACGCCACGAAGAAGGTCGCCGACTTCTGGGGCGGTCTGGTCGAGGAAGGTGTCATCGACAACCGGCCGATGTACACCCCGGCCTGGAACACCGCCATGAGCAAGGGCACCCACATGGCCTGGGTCTCCGCCGTGTGGGCCCCGGGCACACTGGTCTCCACCGCCCCCGACACCAAGGGCAAGTGGCGGATGGCGCCGCTGCCGCAGTGGAGCGCGGGCGACAACAGGACCGGCAGCTGGGGCGGTTCGTCCACCGGCGTCTCCACGGACTCCAAGAACGTGGAGGCCGCCACCACGTTCGTGAAGTGGCTGAACACCGACCCGGAGGCGCTGGCCGCCCTGGTCAAGTACACCGGCATCTACCCGGCCGCCACCGCGGCCCAGGAGTCGGACGACATCCTCACCACCCCCGCGTTCTTCCCGAACCAGAAGGACTTCTACGGGACGGCCGCCGAGGTCTCCGCGACGACGGTCGCCTCGGCCTGGGGCCCGAACGTCCAGACCTGCTACGACGCCTTCACCGACGGCTTCGGCAAGGCCGCCAAGGCGAAGAAGAGGTCCCAGTTCGTCAGCGCCGTCGGTGAGATGCAGGACAAGACGTTCGCCGACATGAAGAAGCAGGGCTTCAAGGTGGTCGCGGGATGACCACCACTCCGCTCGAGGGCTCCGTCCGCACGTCGGACGGGCCCTCGGCGGGCGGCACCACCGAGGCCGCCCGCTCCCCCCGCACCAGAGGTGTCCGGCGCGGCGGCCGCTTCGCCCCGTACTGGTTCCTGCTGCCGACACTCGCGCTGTTCGCGGCGTTCACTGCGGTCCCGCTCGGCTACTCGGTGTGGATCAGCCTGCACAAGGTCGAGGTCCAGGGCGCGGGCCTCGGCTCGCACGCCCGCGAGGAGGTGTGGAGCGGCCTCGGCAACTACACCGCCGTCTTCAGCGACTCCCTCTTCGGCACGAGCGTCGTGCGCGCCCTCGGCTACGGCGTCATCGTCATCCCGACGATGCTCGGCCTCGCCCTGCTCTTCGCGCTGATGCTCGACACCCCGAAGGTGCGCAGCGGCCCCTTCGCCCGTCTCGCGATCTTCCTTCCGTACGCGGTGCCCGGCATCCTCGCCGCCGTCATGTGGGGCTTCCTCTACGTTCCCGACGTCAGCCCCTTCTACTTCGTCCTGGACAAGCTCGATCTGCCCGAGCCCAACCTGTTCGACGGCACGAACCTGTACCTGTCCCTCGCCAACATCGCGGTCTGGGGCGGCACCGGCTTCAACATGATCGTGATCTACACGGCGCTGCGCGCGATCCCGCAGGAGATCTACGAGGCGGCCCGCATCGACGGCGCCTCCGACCTGAAGATCGCCCTCCGCATCAAGATCCCGATCGTGGCGCCGTCGCTGGTGCTCACCTTCTTCTTCTCGGTGATCGCCACCCTCCAGGTGTTCACCGAGCCCAAGGCGCTCCAGGCCATCGAGAACGGCATCCCGAAGGACTGGAGCCCCCTGCTCACCATCTACAACAGCGCCTTCGGCCGGGCCGACATCTACGGAGCGTCGGCCACCGCGGTGGTGCTCGCCGCGGCCACCTTCCTGCTCTCCTTCACCCTGCTCCGTATCTCCAACCGGTTCACCCGAGAGGACCAGGCATGACGTCCCTCACCCTGGCCGCAGGCCCCGCCCGCCGACGGCGCACCGCCTGGGTCCCCACCCTCGTCCTGGTCCTGGGTGCGCTGTACTGCCTGATCCCCGTCGTCTGGGTGGTGATGGCCGCGACGAAGAGCCGGGCCGAGCTCTTCTCGACGTTCACGCTGGCGCCCGGGACCGGGTTCCTCGACAACGTCCACGACCTGTCCCGGTACCGGGACGGCATCTACTGGCAGTGGATGGCGAACTCGGCCCTCTACGCCGGCGTCGGCGCCCTGCTGTCGACGATGGTCTCGGCGGCCGGCGGCTACGCGCTCGG
Organism: Streptomyces sp. Q6; assembly: GCF_036967205.1. NCBI lineage: Bacteria > Bacillati > Actinomycetota > Actinomycetes > Kitasatosporales > Streptomycetaceae > Streptomyces > Streptomyces citrinus. Next base: position 6,734,153 of record NZ_CP146022.1, on the reverse strand, counting down.
CCGGTTCGCCTTCCGGGGGCGGGAGTTCGTCTTCAAGCTGATGCTGGCCGGTGTTCTCGTGCCCGGCATCATCCTGTCCGTGCCGCAGTACCTGATGCTGTCGAAGATGGGCCTCGCGGACACGTACTGGTCGATGCTGCTGCCGTCGATCCTGTCGCCGTACGGCGTGTACCTGATGCGGATCTACGCCAACGCGGCGGTGCCCGGGGAGCTCCTGGAGGCCGCCCGGATGGACGGCGCCGGCGAGTGGCGGATCTTCTCCCGGATCGCCGTGCCGATGATGGTGCCGGGCCTGATCACGGTGTTCCTCTTCCAGTTCGTCGGCATCTGGAACAACTTCCTGCTGCCGTACGTGATGCTGGCCGACGACACCAAGTTCCCGCTCACGCTGGGGCTTTACACGCTGCTCGCCCAGGGCGCGTCGCAGCCCGCGCTCTACACTCTGGTCATCACGGGCTGTCTGCTGGCGATCCTGCCGCTGATCGGGCTGTTCCTCGTGATCCAGAGGTTCTGGTCTCTCGACCTGTTGAGTGGTTCCATCAAGGCGTGACACACAGGTCCGGACCTGTCCCGGGGCGGGACGCGTCCGGACCGGCACGATGGCAGCACCGTGCGTACCCACCGCCCCTGCCCGCACCACCCTTGACCATCGAGGACCATGACGACCAGCCCGAATGAACGCCGCAAACCGCCCACCATCCACGACGTGGCACGGGTGGCGGGGGTGTCGCGCGGCACCGTCTCCCGCTACCTGAACGGCGGGCACTACGTCTCACCGGCGGCCCGGCAGTCGGTGGAGGTGGCCATCAAGAAGACGGGGTACGTCGTCAACCGGCACGCCCGCAGCCTCAGCACGGGCCGCTCGGACTCGGTGGCGTTCCTCCTCACGGAACCGCAGGAGAAGTTCTTCGAGGACCCGAACTTCAACGTGCTGCTGCGGGCCTGCACCAAGGCGCTCGCCGAGCGCGACATCACGCTGCTGCTGATGATCGCGGGCACGCCGGACGAGCGGCGGCGCAACCTGCGGTACATCACCTCGGGGCACGTCGACGGCGTGCTGCTCGTCTCCTCGCACTCCGGTGACCCGGTCGCGGCCGAACTGCGCGACGCGGGCGTGCCGTTGGTGGCGTGCGGGCGGCCGATGGGGATCGGCGCGCCGGGCGCGAAGGTGAGCTACGTCGCGGCCGACGACCGGGACGGCGCGCGGGACATGGTGCGCCACCTGCTCTCGCTCGGGCGGCGCCGGATCGCCACGGTCACCGGTCCGCTGGACACCCCGGGCGGTGTGGACCGGCTCGCCGGGTACCGCGAGGTGCTCGCCGAGGCGGGGATCGAGGCGGACGAGCGGCTGATCGTCACCGGTGACTACAGCCGGGCGAGCGGCGAGGCCGCGGTCGCCCGACTGCTCGCGGACGGCGTGGAGTTCGACGCCATGTTCGTCGCCTCGGACCTGATGGCGCAGGGCGTGATGAGCGCCCTGGCCCAGGCCGGCCTCCGGGTCCCCGACGACGTGGCGATCGGCGGGTTCGACGACTCCCCCGCCGCCCTCGCGACGCAGCCCGCGCTGACCACGATCCGCCATCCGCTGGACCGGATCAGCTCCGAGATGGTGCGGGTGCTGCTCGCGCAGATCAGCGGCGAGGCCCCGGCCACGGTGATACTGCCGACCGAGCTGGTGCGGCGGGGCTCCGCCTGAGGCCCGGGGCGCGCTCAGCCCTGCCGCTGGGCGCCGCCGCCACCCGGGCCCCTCTCATCGAATCCTCCTGAGCGTGGGCGGTGCCGAGCTGTGTGCTACCTGGGGGTAAGCGCGTTCCGGGCCGTCGGTGCGTGATCAAATCGGCACAGGACCTCATGGAAAGGCCGTCCGCATGCCCGAGACCCGACCCACGAACTGGGCCCGCAACATCACCTTCTCCGCCCCGGAGGTACACCGCCCCACCTCGCCCGACGCGCTGCGCGCCCTCGTGGCGAAGAGCCCGCACATACGGGTGCTCGGCAGCGGGCACTCCTTCAACCGGATCGCCGACGTGGACGCGGACCGCGACGGGGTCCTCGTCTCGCTCGGCGGCCTCCCGGCCACGATCGACATCGACCCGGCCGCGGGCACCGTCCGGGTCGGCGGCGGTGTGCGGTACGCGGAGCTGGCCGCCGCGCTGCACGCCCGGGGTCTCGCGCTGCACAACATGGCCTCCCTGCCGCACATCTCCGTCGCCGGTTCGGTGGCCACCGGCACGCACGGCTCGGGCAACGCGAACAGGTCGCTCGCCGAGGCCGTCCGCGCGGTGGAGATCCTCACCGGCGGCGGGGAGACGGTCACCCTGGCGCGGGGCGACGAGGGTTTCGAGGGCGCCGTCGTCTCGCTGGGCGCGCTCGGCGTCGTGCTCTCGCTGACGCTGGACGTGGAGCCGGACTACGAGGTCAGCCAGCGCGTCTTGCGCGAACTCCCCTTCCAGGGACTCGACTTCGCGGCCGTCACGTCGTCCGCGTACAGCGTGAGCCTGTTCACCACGTGGCAGGGGCCGCACTTCGACCAGGTCTGGGTCAAGCAGCGGCATCCGCTGCCCGTCGACTTCCCGTGGGCCGAGCCCGCCACGGACAAGCAGCACCCCGTCCCCGGCATGCCCGCCGTCAACTGCACCGAGCAGTTCGGGGTGCCGGGCCCCTGGCACGAGCGACTGCCTCATTTCCGGGCGGAGTTCACGCCGAGCAGCGGCGACGAGCTGCAGTCGGAGTACCTGCTGCCGCGCGAGCACGCGCAGGACGCGCTCGCCGCCCTCGACGCCGTGCGGGACGAGATCGCGGCCGTGCTCCAGGTGTGCGAGGTGCGGACGGTGGCCGCCGACACGCAGTGGCTGAGCCCTTCGTACGGGCGGGACACGGTCGCCTTCCACTTCACGTGGGTGGCGGACACCGCGCGTGTGCTGCCCGTGGTGTCGCTGGTCGAGGACCGGCTGCGCGCCTTCGGGCCGCGGCCGCACTGGGGGAAGGTCTTCACGGCGGCCCCCGACCAGGTCGTCGCGCGCTATCCGCGGGCCGCCGAGTTCGCCGCTCTCGCGAGGCGTCTCGACCCGGAGGGCAAGTTCGCCAACACGTTCGTGCGGGCCCTGCTCGACCGCTGAATCCGCCTCCGGGGACTGGACTTTCGTCGTCGGAGTTGGAGGGGTGTGCAGGACTTTCGCGAAACCTCTTGGACTTACGTCAGGGCTTCGTCCAACCCCTTGGTGAAGTCCCGGCGGGCGTCCTAGCGTGAGTCGGGCGGGACGGTTCGAGCCCTGGAAGGCGGCCGTCCCGCGACCCACCTCTCCCTCATGGAATCCCGGGGTCCCGCCATGCCCGAAGCCGCCCTGACCGGGGCCGTCGCCGCGCCGCCCGCGCCGCGTCTGTTCACCCGCCCGGCGACGGTGTGGCTCAAGCGGGCCACCGGCTCCGGGGAGGCGGCGGCGTGAGGCGCACCTCCCGGGACATCCGCACCGCGAACCGGTACGAGGTCCTGCGGCACATCATCGCCGATTCCCCGCTGTCACGGCGGGAGTTGGCGCAGCTGACGGGGCTGAGCCAGGCGACGGTCGCCACGCTCGTCACGGAGCTCCTCGA